>CAZTGH010000018.1:0-17794 GCA_964612985.1 uncultured Pirellulales bacterium | reverse complement strand
AATGATCTGTCCGAAATAGGAGACGCCGAAAAACGAAATGCAATGGCCCAGAATGGAGACGCAAATCCCCCACAGCAGCCATTGATGTTCTCTGGAAATCCGACGCAGGGAAGCGGCGCCGACTCGGGCGACCGCCCGCCCCAGGAGAACGACAAACAGGACCAGTCCGAGCAGACCGCCACGAACCCCCTCGAGCACGTACTGATTGGTGAGGTCTTCCAGCCCCCAACCCCAGTGACCGGTACTGCGTGTCCCGAGAATCATCCACTCGGAAAAGTGGGTGATCGCCTGGTTGATGAGGTGATAACGGTGCCATCCGGTAGAGCCGCCGATCATATTCACCCGGGCAATCAGATGCCAGACGGGGGCGTTCATGACGATATGGAGCGCCACCAGCATGGCCAGGAGCCCCCAGGCGGCCTGGCGACCATACTGTCGGTACCGGAACAAAGGCAGCATCATGAAAATGAGCAGCATCGTCAGCAAAGGCGTGCTGGACCGAGTGGCGATGATGATGAACACGCTGGCGGCAATCGCCGCCCCATAGAGCCATCTTCGCTCGCCGGTCTTCCAGAGTCCCACGAAGAACGGAATCGAGGTGGCCCAGAACAAGCCCAGCATGATCGAGTGGGGAAACGATGCCTGACACCGATATTCCCCGTCGCGCACGACCGTCTGGACACGGCCCATGACCGCAAACGGATTCTCTCCCGTCGTCCACTCACCGGCCACCAGTACAACCAGGACCAACGAGCAGACCGCCAGGATCCGGCCCACTTGCCTGATGTCCTCGAACCGTGTGATGTTCTTTCGAAACAGCCAGTACAATCCAAGCACATCAAAGAGCACGCCGGACCGATTGATGACGGCGGCAAAAGTTCCCCATCGCAGGATGTAGATGACGGCGCTGGAAACGGCCCACGCCACCAGCAGTTTGTCGAAGGAGTTGAAGCGCAGGCTGCTGCTGTCTCCATCGCAGACGACCCGTAAGAACCCGACGACGACGAGAATGCGCAGAACGGTGAAATCAAGGGTGAAGATGTAGATCCGCTGGTCGGCCGGCACAAAACAGGCGGCAACCAGGTACGGCAGGAGAAAGTACTTCTTCGGCACGAACAGGACCGCCAGAGAGAGCACAACCGTAAATGCGATGGTGACGGGAGTAATCACGAGTGCGGAGCCCTCCGACGACGGTGACGCTCGATCATCCCGAACGGTGCCATGAGATACGCCAGTGGCTTGTAGTAGTAGGGATCCAGAGGGTGAATTCTCAGACAGAACGCCGCGGTCCTGGCCGCCTCCGCGAAGCGACCGGCCCTCCGCAAATCGAGCACGCTTTCCATGAAATGCGGGACCACTCCTTCGCGATATCGATAGGCAAAAGAGAAAGACCGACCCGGTGGGGACCGCCGGTACGCCTGCGGGTCCAGCCCCCTTCTCCGGCAGGCGCGTTCGATCACCTTCTCGAGCATCTGCTCGGTTCGATCCATATCGGTTCTCGACGTAGAAGACAGATGGACGCGATACGTGTAGAGACAGGCGCCCAGGACCATCATCGGATGCCGTTCGCCCACCTGGAAGACGTAGTCGACATCTTCTGCCACGGTGAGAGCGGGTTCGTACCGGATGTCGGAAACCATCGCGGTCCTGTACATCGGTGTCGGCCCGTGTGCGGGCATGGCGAACATGTCAACGTCGCGGCGACACTGCTCCGGGCCTTTTGCGGCGAAGCGAGGAGCGATCACCTTTCGCCCGATCATCAATTCGTGACCGACGAAGACAGCCGCGATATCCGGATGCTCCATCATACACTGGACCTGTTTCCGCACGCGATCGGGATGACTGATATCATCCGCGTCTTGCGTTACGTGCAGATCGCCGGAAAGTTCTTGGAGGCACCGGTTCCTCGCCGCACCTACACCGGAATTCGCCTGCGTAACAATGCGGATGCGGGAATCCTTGAGGTCGGCAATCGAATCCATCCCCTGGTCGGTACTTCCATCATCGACGATGATGATTTCAAGATGGGCGTACGTCTGCTTGAGAATGCTCCGCAACGACACGCGGAGATGGTCGCCGGCATTGTAGACCGGCATCAATACGGACACGAGGGGAGATTTTGCCGCCATGATCGTCAGATTCGTGACAGTGGATGTCGATGCACAGGAAACCGGGCCATTGCGCGGCAATCCGCTACCCGAACCGATTCCGCAGACGATGTTTGACTCCTCGCCACATCCTCCGCCAGCCGAGATAGTGACTTGGGTCGACGGGGTCGTCCAGCAAATTGCGGATGATCTCCGCTCTCCAGTCGAGCAGCTTCTGGACGTTCTGGAAGCGGTGAACCTGCAAGCCCGCCGTGACGGCCGCCTGCCGGCGCAGTCCGTCATCCGTGCGTACCTCGCTGAACCGGCTCTTGGGATCGTCCATGTGTTCCTGGGCAATCAGCGGATAGTAGAACCCGTTGATCCGACCGGCGGCCGCCATATTGAGCCAATAGCGCGTGGTGGCTCTCTCCCGGATCGGACCGAAGTGCTGAAAGTCCCTTCTCTTGATCAACAGGCCGGTACCGCAGGTCCAAGGATGGCGGAAGATGCGGTGCCTGCCGAACGCCTGGATCTTGTGTTTGGCGCGCTCGTAATCGAAGTCCTCCGGAAAGAAATGCCAGCAGGCGACCACGCCCAGCGGTTCGATGTCGCGATGGGCCTGGGCCAACGTCCGCGTCCACCCGGGGGTGACGATGCAGTCGTTGTCCAGCTTGCCGAGCAAATCCGCCTTGGAACGTCCCCAGATCTCGTTGACGGCCGCGGTCTGGCCGACATTTTCTTTGCTGAAGACGACCTCGACGATGCGTGGATCGCTCACCTCGTTCTTGAGATATTCCACGGTCCCATCGGTAGATGCGTTGTCCCAGATCGTCAGGGAGAATTCCTCGGTCGGATCGGCCAATACCGAAGCCAACGCCAACTTCGTATATTCCAGCCTCTCGTAGGTGATGAACACCAGTTCGATGGTCATGACAGAAACACCCTTGTTGGATATCGTCCCGTCGCGCACCACCGGAACTCGGCAGAAACAGCCGAACACCTCGTCATGGCCGAATGCAAAGAGGCATTCTTCATTCCAGTTGTTCGCGGTCCTGTCAGCGGTTACAGCCCGTAGCTGGCCCATCGGACAGGCAGCCGTCGTACAGAGCCTTCGTCGCCTGCGCGGCGCGCTCCCATGTCCACTCTGATGCCTTCTGGCGGTTGTGCTCGCCCATCGACGCCAGCATCTCTCGCGCTTCGACCGCCTGCCGCAGAGACTCCGTGAGGCCCGTTTCGACTCCGGGATCGTAAAGAAACGCCCCTGAACTGTCCAACACGTCGGTCAGGCAACCCGTGGCCGGCGCCACACAGGGTTTGCCAAACGACATCGCCAGCAGGGCGGCGCCCGATGATAACACGTTTCGATAGGGAAGAACCACGACATCGGACGCGTTCATATACACTTGAACCTCTCTATTGGGTACAAAACCTGGATAAAAATGCATGTTGTCCGCATCCGCGACAGCCTCTTCGATCCTCCGGCTGAAATCTGCATCGAGTGGCTCTCCGGCGATGACCAGCACCGCATCTCGGGGCGCCTGGCGCCGAAAAGCGGCGAGCAGTTCCAGAATCCCCTTATAGGGTCGCACCGCACCGAGAAACAGAAACACTAATCGCGAATCATCGAGTGCCAATTTCCTGCGGGCGGCGGCACGGGGGATCTCATCGGGATAGCTGTCCAGATAGTTACCGTGGGGTATTACGGCGAAGCGGTGCTGGTCGCGCAACCTCCAGTAATCAATCGCCTGTCGCTTGGCGCTGCGTCCGTGGACAACCAGCCCGCTCGACAGTCGGGCCGTGACCCGTGCCAGCAGCCAATCAATTCTCGGATAGTGTGACTCATGGGGAAGGAGGTTGTGAATGGTCCAGATCAGCGGGATGCCGTGAACGCGCAGCAGCAGCAAGCGCCCGACGAAGGCTAAGCATCTCAGACAGCGCCACTCTCGCCAGCCAAACATCGGAAGCCAGTGCAAATGAATGATGTCCGGCCGACCATTGAGCAGAACCCCATATCGAAAGAGTCCTTTGAGAGATTGTTGTCTGTTCACCTCGACATGCAACGCAGCTAAACGCTGTATTAAGGCGTCCTGGTACGGGTTGGCCGCACCCCAATAGGGCACGAAGGCAACCGACAACCGGCGCGGAACCTCTGCGTCGAGAGGCAGAGCCTCCGGCGGCACGCTCCGGGCCTCAGGCCCGTTCTTACAACTCAGGAGCGGTTCGTTTCTCATAGATATAGTCCCTCTCGATCTCGCACAGTCGGGGTGCCGCCCGATCCTTCACGGAAACGATGGGATCGGCCACCTGCCAATCGATCCCCAGATCCGGATCGCTGAAGACGATCGCTCGTCCTGCTTCGAGTACAGGGAGGTACACTTGTAGGAGAAGACTGCTTCCTCGGACAACACGCTGAAACCATGGGCGAAGCCGGGCGGAAGCCAGAACTGAAGGGCGTTCTCCCGGCTCAACTCGATGGCGACATGCCGGCCGAACGTCGGGGATCCAAAACGGACGTCCACCGCCACGTCGAGGACCCTCCCGTAGAGGACGGTCGTCAGTTTGCCCTGGGCGCCGGCGCCCACCTGATAGTGGAGCCCTCGGACGGTGCCTCGTTGCGAATAGGAACAGTTATCCTGGATGAAGTCGGCGTCCACACCGATCTTCCTGTACCTGTCTCGATTGTAATGCTCGAAGAAGTACCCCCGTTCATCCCGATACACGTCGGGCTCAATCACCAGGAGACCTTCGATGTGCGTCTTGATCACCTGCATTCATGCGCCTTTCTTCGAAACCGTGATGGAGATGTCGCGCGAGTTCCCAGGCGCCGATGCTGTCTTTTCCGCGGCGGCTGCTCCGTCGGACGGATTTCGGCTGGGCGCTGTCGATGAAGCCGAACGCCCGGTCCAGACCGCGCGAAAACCGCACATTGTCCTGTTCAGGAAGTCGCGCAGCCAAGTACGCTCATAATCACCGAACGAGTACGCGAGCAAGACCGCCAGGTACACCGCCAGCCCGGCGACAACATACAACCCAAGCATCGTCCAGCTCGACGGCGGGCGCAGGATCTCCAACCCGAGCCAAACCCATAGGGCTGCGACTCCCGGAACGGCCCCCTGGACGATCACTTCCCTGATCCATTGGCCGGGCGCGATCCCGAGCAGCCGCCAGCCCAGGGGCAAACTGATTGCCGCGATGCCCGCACCGGCGATCAAGCCCGACGCCGCCAATCCCAGCGCCCCGAGGTCCAGCCATCCGACGAAATACAGAATCAGGGCGATCCGAACGACCTGCATCGTCGCGTACCGAAGAGCGATCGGACCCATCTGGTCCTTAGCCTGGCAGAGCTGGGGCAACATCCAGGCTGAAAATCCCCAGAGAACGGTCAGAAGACCCAGGACCATCACATAGGCCGTCTCGAGGTACTGCGGACCGAGATAGAGGGTGATCAACTCGCGACTGTACACGATCGCCGGCAGGGTGATCGCGAGAATGACCCACAAGCCATAGCGGCCCCCGCGCAGATACAGTCGCCGCATCTGGTCGTGCCGTCCCGTAGCGTGCATGGTGACCAACTGGGGCAGCAGCGGCGCCGTGCCAACGGCCATGAAGCCCTGGATGTGCCGCAGGGGCATGGTCCCGATGTGGTAGGACGTCACATCGCCCAGCGTGGCCAACTTGTTGAGAAACAAAGGGTCCAGCATCTTCTGGGCCAGGGAAGTGCTGTTGAGAACCAGACTCCATCCCCCGAAGCCCATGATCTGTCGCGCAATGCTCCAGTCGATCATGCTCGATACAAATCGCAGGGCCGGCACACATCGGATGGAAATGGCCACCATGACGGCCGAGGACACACACTGTGTCACGACCTCCGCGACCACGACCCAGAGCACGCGGGTGCTGACGCCGAACAACAGGACGAACAACAGTCCGATCTTCAGCAGTTCCACGCCCAACCCGATGAGGTTTTGCAGGACGAACTTCTGCCTGACGTACAGCCCGAATTCAAAGGGCACCAGGGGCAGGCGCAGCGCTGTGCTGCCGACCAGCAACGCCAGCATGATGCGCGCATCCCAGAGCCTTCCGGGCGGAATCGTCAGCAGGCGTCCGACGTGCCAGGCAAAAACCAGACCGCCCAGCAAACACAGACCGCCGAGGATCGTCAGCGGCACCGCCATGGTGGAAACGATGCTCGTGACCCTCTTATCATCTCCCAGCGCATAGGCCTCGGTCACAAACCGACCCAATCCGGCTGTGAGAAACAGGCTCAGCAGCGGCACGAAGAGCATCACGCCGACCACCACCGGGTAGAGACTGTACTCGGCATCCCCGACGCGGCGCAGGAGATACTGGTTCAACCAGATGAAGACCGAAACGGTGAGAACGCGCCTCAGGATCGAACTGGCCGAGTTGATTACAAGCAGTCTTTTGCTGAGTTGAACGCGCGAACTCATCGAATGTCTCACCAGTGGCCGGCCAGGTCCATGGGCCGATCGGGTTTTCGGGCGGCGGCGTGGGCGAACGTGGCGCCGTCTGGATAGACTCCGTCCCCGTCGGCCGCGTCGGCCGGCTGGACTCAATCCGCCATCGGGACCACGTTTATGTCAGATTCGCCTCAGAAATCGGTGGGATCAAAGACTCTCCTGCCCCTCCGCTTCCGGTCATGGCGAAAGCCCCTGTGCAGCACTCCAGGTCACGCGACCGTCCTCGTCCGGGAGGATGGCCAGGATGGAATCCGCCAGGACGGCGGCCAGGGATCGGGCGGAGTGCTCGACGGACGAACTGATCTGAATCTGGGCTACATACCTCGCCGGATTGCCGGAAATGTTCGGACGGCGACCGAAGAGACCCGAAAAATCCCCCTCACGAAGTGTGACTTCTCCATTGAGGACATAGAAATTCAAGACGACGACCCGGCCATAGTCCGGCGTCTGCTTGTGGAAATGATGCACCAGGCAGGGCCGGCGCCGGCCCGAGCGCGTCCGGAACTCCGACTCGGAGGTCTCATCATGCACCCAACCATGGGCGGGAAAACAGACGCGCGGCCGATGCCCGAGCATTCCGGCCGGGCGGCTGGAACAATAGACCACGTAGACATCGGCCCACATGTGCCGCTCGGCATCAATGTACCGCCGACTGATGTAGTCATCCGCGAAATTCGCCCGCATGTACTCCTCGGTTATGCTGGGAATCGCCAGAGTCTCCCCGGTCCAGTCCTCGACGGTCATCGGGATCTCCGCCAGGGACACCGGCGGGGCCACCGGCATCGGCTCCTCGAACCGGGCCAGTCCCATACGATAGACGAGGCCCGCTCCGACCAGGAGCAGCACGGCAACGCCTGCCGAGACCTGTATCGAGACCATGCCGCACGAGCGCGTTCCATCGGACGGACGCGATCGCCCGGCCGTCAAACTGCGTACATCGCCATACATCTATGAGTATACCCTAAAGGTGGTATTTCATATTTGCGGGCCGGCTGCCCCGCAACCGAATCATCAGGATAACCGTCAGAAAAAGAGGGCAGCCCCCGGTTCGTTCTTGCCCGAAAATCAACCGTCACAGACCCTCTCATTCTATCCCGGCTATCGGCTGACTGTCAACGCGGCTCAAGTGAAAATTCACGAATGGGGGCTCCGTCTCGATCTCTCGCGCCCCCCTTGCTGCGGACCGATAACAGGCTGCAAAAAAAAACGAAGAAAACCCTTTTATCGGAACTCCGATCCGGGTATCATGCCACCCGGATAAAGGGGAGTAGGCTCCGCTTCGAGACCGGCGGCCGCCGTGATCTCACGGCGCTGTCCAAGGCATCTCAAGCCAGCACAATAGAATCGGTTTGTTCCGAATTGGCTTTGTTCGTACGGTTTACACGAAGAGCACACAGTCCAATACTAGATGCTTTGTAGCGTCGCTTGCCATGCGAACTGCTCACTCGCAAGGTTGCTGCACAGTACATGGGGGAACACATGGTTGGAAGGAAACGAGTTCTTGTATTTCGGCGCGGCTGGGACGTCCGTCGCGGCCGACGAGGTCGAATCATCCTACTGACACTCATGGCAGGGATCTGGGCGGCCGCCGTGACACCCTCCCGCGCAGCCACTTTTTCCCGGACGGTCTCTCAACATGGGATCACGTGGACCTTCACCGAGGAGCGCCAGGTCGGCCAGTTCGCCACCGGGGACTACTGGGTCGTCGGGCCGGTGACCATTACGGGGATTTCTCCAGCGTCGGTGGTTGCCGGCGACGGGAGTACGCGCAACGGTTCCATGGTCAATCCTGTCAGCAATACGGCGCAGGGCTTCGACAGTCGTGCCAGTCATTGGAACGCCTCGACCAACGTCGGACAATCCCTGCCACTGACGCTGAATCCCGGCTCTTCACTGATCTCCACCATCAGTCTCGATTCGGCGAGCAGCGCCTCGTACGTGGGCGTGGCAGCCATCCTGACGGTCCTGGGCTCTCCGGCATCCGAGGGCGATTTCCGGCCCGCGTACTTCGGCACGGACAAGACGATTCGCCATAACGTCGCCGATCTGGACTACAGCCGGCTGCGTTCGGTCTCTCCGGTGGCCTCGACCCCTTCCCTGGCGGCGGTGGAAGAGTACTTCGCGCGGCCCTGGATCGATTTCGGACTGGGCTGGGGGGGGCGCACCTTCCATCCGGCCGGCAACATGCCGCCCTACGGTCGGGACCTCTCGGCTCGCGTCGGCGTTGGCGCCCTGACGCTGCAGTTGAACTTCACCCACCAGCAGAAAAAGACGCTCGCGGTGCGCTTCGCCCAGCTCGG
Source organism: uncultured Pirellulales bacterium (assembly GCA_964612985.1). Classification (GTDB taxonomy): domain Bacteria; phylum Planctomycetota; class Phycisphaerae; order Sedimentisphaerales; family Anaerobacaceae; genus Anaerobaca. The sequence goes on along the minus strand of CAZTGH010000018.1, from coordinate 8,926 downwards.
CATCGACAACTACGGCGTCGCCTCCCACCCGGTGGGTAGCAGGACATGGGAGGCGGACGGAGGCCACTGCATGGGCCGCAAGTTCCCGATTCTTTTTGCGGGAGCGATGCTTGGCGACCAGAGGATGTTGAGCGTCGGGCAGAAGTCCGGCGCCTATCTCTGGAGCGACAAGCCGTCCGGAGGACAGTACGGTCCGGGCGACATCCCGCCCGATTACATCTATTTCCAGGAGGATATGCAGACGTTCTACGTCGATCAGTTCATGGCCGACCTGGAGCTGGTCACCAGTGTCTCCGGTCCCTCGCAAGGCAGTACGTCGACGTCGATTACCATCGACAATCTTCCGAAGTGGTCCGGTCAGCCGGAACACCAGTACGTCGAGATTACCTCCGGCCCCGGCGCCGGACAGAAGCGATACATCAGCAGCTCCAATTTCGACCGCAGGCAAGGCGGTCTGACCACGGTCAACATCACGCCCGCGTGGAACACCGTACCCGTAACGGGATCGTCGCAGTACCATCTGTGCGGTTACGAGGAATCGCAGATCGGAATGGCCGAATGGGGCATTCGGCACGCCACCGATCCAAGGCGGTCCCTGCCAAGTTGGGGTTCGGATTACCGGGCCATCAACGGTGTGTCCTATCCGGGATGGGTCCTGGCGGCACGCTTCATGGGACTGCAAGAAGCATGGAACCATGATGCCCTGTTCGACTACGTGGACCGCTGGATGGAGCGCAGCCTGCCCGGCGGCGCTTCGGCGCGGACCGACCCGACGTGGGATACCTTTACGACCAACATGTGGGTAGCCTATCGGGACGATCTCGGTTCCGGCGGAACCATCGGCGACGGCGGCAATGAATCCCCCGGGCAAGATGGGACGGACGACACAACCGTCAACGCCCCTGTTCAGATCACGGCCATCGGCGGCCAGAGCGTCCCATCAGGCGGCCTGCTGAGCTTCCAGGTTGCCGAGAACGAGACACTGACTCTCGCGGTCAGCGCCAGCGACGCCGATGGCGACACGCTGACGTATTCGGCGTCCGGACTGCCCAGCGGAGCGAGTTTCTCCGGTCAAACGTTCACCTGGAAACCGACGTACGATCAGGCCGGAACCCACCAGGTAACGTTCACGGCCAGCGACGGTCAAAGTCAGGACTCGGAGACCGTCACCATAACCGTGGCCAATGTCAACCGGCCCCCCGTGCTCACGCAGATCGGCGATCGCTCGGTCGACGAGAACGGGACCTTGACATTCTCCGTTTCCGCCAGCGACCCGGACGGAGACGCCATCACTTATTCGGCAACGGGGCTGCCTTCGGGCGCAGATTTCTCCGATGGGAACTTCAACTGGAGTCCGTCGGCCTCACAGGTCGGTTCCCACGACGTCACGTTCGTGGCCAGCGACAGCAGCAGCCAGGACAGTGAAACGGTGACAATCCTCGTGGCGGCCGGCACGCCCGATGGAACGGCGCCCGTCGTGGCCCGCCGTTCGCCGGAACCGGATGCGATCCAAGTCTCGCTGAATCATCTGATCACTCTGCACGTGACGGATTCGGGCCATGGTGTGGCCCCCGATTCGGTTGTCATTCGCGTGGACGACACGGTGGTTTATGAAGGCGATAGTGATGTCTACGAGAGCGCATCGGGCCGATGCCATCGGTCGGGCACGGCAAACGACTATCGGTTCATCTACCAACCCAGCCAGGTGTTTCCGTTCGACCACACGGTGGATGTGAAGGTCGACGCAATGGACCGCGCCGGAAACGCCATGAGTCCACAGTTGTATTCGTTCACGACGGAGATGCGCGCGTTTGGAAGCAACCGGCCCGTCAGCACCGGATTCGGTGTTTCGGGTCCGAAGAGCCAGCCTTCCACGGCGAGCGATGCGGCCGGAAACATCTGGACGGTCTGGTGCAGCGGCGCCGAAGGCAGCCGAAACATCTACGTCAGCCGGATGCCGGCGGGCTCCATGGCGCCGACCGCTCCCGTGGCGATTACCACGGCAGCAGGCGATCGGTGCCGGCCCGACATCACATGCGGGCCTGACGGTACGGTCTATGTTGCCTGGCAGGACCGGCAGCGCGGCAACTGGGACATCTTCGTCGCCTCCTCGTCGGACGTCGGCGCCACCTGGTCACGTCCGACTCAGGTGACCGACTCGGATCACAACGAGACCTTTCCTGCGATTACAGCCGACGGGCGATCACCCAGCCGCATCTACATTGTCTGGCAAGACGATCGAGACGGTCAGAGCGATATCTTCGCGATCAGCAGCAACAACGGGTTCGTCGACACGGTGTCCTCTCGTCTGACCACCGATCCGGCCGATCAGATCACCCCGGATATTGTGGTCGACGCGGAAAATACGGCCTACGTCGTCTGGACGGACATGAGGAACGGTCAGGCGGACCTCTACGGCGCTCGATCCGGCGCGCCGGGCTGGCCCAACATTCCCATGGTCACGACCGCCAGCGCGCAAAGCAGTCCCGTCGTGGCAATCGACCAAGACTCCGGAGTCCTGCACGTGCTGTGGGTCGATGACGCGCCGGGCGACGCAGACATTTACTATGCGGCCTTCGGAGGATTGCCGGAAAACCCGGTAAGCGGGCGGAGCATCATCGACGACACGTCGGGTGCCGATCAGTATGATCCGTCTGTGGCGTATGCAGGTGGAGCGAGGGTCTTTGCCTGCTGGCAGGACGGTCGCCACAGCCGCCGGCATCCGGCGGATACGGATCTGTTTATGGCGGAACTGGGCCCGGGCCTGGCGGGAACCAACATTCTCGTGGGTGACGGCGGCACGAATTCCGGCCAGAGCGAGCCGGCCATCGGCCTCGACCCATACGGGAATCCCTATCTCGTATGGACGGACGCGCGCGACCGGCAGGCGGAAATCTACTATGCGGCCACCACCTTCATGAACCCGACTCCGCTGGACCGCAAGCAGGTTCGTGCTTCGGTCGGCGCCACCGTCGGTGTGGATCCGGCGGCGATCGACGGGCCAGAGGATGTTTCGATCGTCATACCGGCCGGCGCCTGTCAGTCCGACGTACATATCTCGATTTCGGAGATCCTGAATCCTCCGGTCGCCCCGGCGGCGTGCCTCGGAAGCTACGATTTCGGCCCCAGCGGAATTGAATTCGACGTGCCGGTGACGGTGACGGTCCCGTATCGCTTCAGCGGGTCGGGCAATTCGGCGACGCCTTACTGGTATGATTCACTGACGGGGGCTCTAAGCCAACAGGGCATCACGGATATCGAAAACCTCGTGATTGCACCCAATCTCAACGCCCTGCGTTTCAAGACGACGCACTTTACGCCCTTCTACCTGGTCGCCGACGATCCGGCAACCTCCGACGGCGACGGCGGCAGCGGTGGCGGCGGATGCTCTCTGTCTCCTACCGACGAAGGCACACCCGGAGAGTTGATCGTGCCCCACGCGATGATCGCTGCCGCGATGATCCTTTTGCGGCGCCGGGATCGGAGGAGGCGATGTGTGATCGACGCCATCGAAGGATAAGAATCACATGAGTCTCTCCAGCGTACAAGCCGACACGGCCGGCTCGAGTACCGTTCTCGAGCCGGTCGACCGTTTTCGTGACCACGGGTCGGTGAAACCGCGTCGTCTTGCCATCGAGACGATTCTGGTGACAGCCGGTGTATTCGTCGCCGCGCGGATGCTCCTGAGGCATTCTGGAACCGGATACCAATGGCTGCTGATCCCGGCGCTTCTGGTGGCGGCCGCTTTGATTCCCACCTGGATTTCGCGACGTGATTTTGCCCGCATCGGGTTGCATCGCGACGACGCGATGCGCAGCGCTCGAATCCTCAGCGTGGTCTTTCTGTGCATGTTGCCCCCGCTTCTGCTGGGATTGCGGATCGCGGCGCACTTCGATCTGCCTGTTCCCCTGCGGCCATCCGTGGCCGGACAACGCGGCTGGCTCGCCTGGCTTCTGTACCAGTTTCTTTATGTCGCGGTTGCCGAAGAAGTGTTCTTCCGCGGATACGTCCAAACCAATGTGGCGCGCGTGCTGGCGACGCGTCCCTGGCGATCCCGGGCCGTCGGGGAAGGCGTCGTCCTGCTGCTATCGGCGGCCTGTTTTGCAGTGGCTCATGCGCTGGTACAGGGTCGGGTTCTCTCGCTGCTGACTTTTTTCCCAGGGCTGCTCCTGGCGTGGCTGTTCAGCCGGACGCGGGTTTTGCTGACGCCGATCCTCTTTCACGGTTTGGCCAATGTGGCATACGGCCTGTTGACCCTGGTATTGCCCTGAACAGGGGTTTTTTCGCCAACCCCTGAATCCCTCGGTAGTTTTTCGACAATGGTCAAGGTACGGTCTGTCTTCGACGATTGATCCGGGTGTCAGGAGAGCACGGTTTGCCATCGCGCGGGATTTTCCCTCAAGAGAATGGAGGGGATCGCCCGAAAATGTATTGAGCAAAACCCTTATGCGTCCTATAATGGGTTTTCGCCTTGGGGAGGGGTTCCTAAGTCATAGTCAGGCGGTTTCGGGACATCGTCGTCCCGGAATTGCTGGGGGTGGCACCAACATGGGGAACACGAAAGAGAAACACCGCGCAATGCACACATTTTGGGACGCCGTCCGGTGCGTCCCCATCTCCGTCCGATAAGACAGAAAGTCTGATATTGCTGGGTCCCTTGCTGGACCGCCTTGGCCGGTTGCGCCTTTACCGGTCAAGTACCTATGCCCTTTGAGACGATACAGGGGCAGATTACGGGCTTCGTACGAATGTGAGAAAGGCAACCATGAACGATAGACAGTTGTCGAGAGTCGTTTTGGCGGTCAAGGCCGTGTTGATTGCGGCGCTGCTGTATATTGCCGTCGGCGCCATCATCAGGCCCGCACAACTGAGTTCGGGGCTCAAGCCCAAAGCGGTGACTGGGGATGAGCGACCACAGGACGAAAGCGCTCTGGACGACACTCCCCAAGTGCCGCGCGATGAGTCGGTCATTCTCGACAAGAACGTGTTCGGCCTCTCGGATTCCCCCGCAATCCGGGATGCACCGGCGGCATCCGAACCGAGCGAGACGGCTTTGCCGTCGGCGGAAGAACTCGGGCTGGTTCTGCGAGGGATTGTGGCGGCGGGGCCGGTCCGGTCGCGGGCGGTCATTGAGAACACGGCGTCGAACATGACGCTTCCCTACAAGATTGGCGACCGCGTGGCTACGGCGACGGTCGAATCCATCGAGCCCGAGCGCGTGGTGCTTCGCCATCATGGGCACAAGGCGGTGCTCTACATACGCAGTAGCACCCGTCAGGGCGGGGCCGGCTCGACCGCTCGGCCACAGAGACTCGAAACGATGAACGCGGAGCCCGTGGTCGTCGATGCACAGCCTTCCCCGCCTTCAGCTCAATTGGGCTATGTCGAGAACCTCTTTCGCAAAGCCACGATCAAGCCCCACGTCAAGAACGGAGAAACCGAAGGGTTGGAGATCACCGGATTGGAGGAAACACCGCTGACCAAGCTGTTTGGCTTGCGCAACGGCGACATCGTACAAACGGTCAACGGACAGGACCTCACCAGCAAGCAGAAGGCGTTCGAGGTTCTCAAGAAGGCGAGAAGTCAGTCCAAGGTCGACCTCCGGTTGCTGCGGGATGGCAAGACCAAGGATCTGTCGTTCGATTTGTGAGATAGCGGAGAGCATCTTGAAGACAAAACACCCTACGAATTCGGTAACTCTACAGGGTCCTTCGCCGGTCGTCCGGCCGAAGACCATTGGTCGATGGAGTGTGGGAATCATTTCGTGTGGCCTGCTGGCGCTGGCCTGCACCGGCTGCGCGGATTTCGCCCGTACGGTCCCGGCCTCCGATGTCAGCCCCGTGCGGCCGCATTCCGGGCTCCGTCGGGAGACACCGAAACGGGCACAGAACTCCCAGGCTCGGCCGGCTCCGGCGGTCGAATCTCCTTTGATCATCGCTCCGGCGCCGTCCCGAACGGTCCCGGAGAGCGTCCTACGCGTACAACCGCAAGCCCCCACACCACAGCGCGTCGCACCGGCACCTCAGAAGGAGCGCGAGATCACAAACCAGACCTCGCCCATGGGGGAGGTGACGAATGAAGAGTCGCCCTCTCGGGAGGACACTGCGACGGAGGCGCATGTCTCGCAGCCGGCTGCGCCCCTTGCCGCGCAACCAACCCCCGGCGTGGTTGCCGAACCAGCGGAGGAGGAGTCCGCCGAGCCCGAAGAGATGGTACAGGTCAACTTCGAGGACGTGGAGATTCGAACGGTCCTGAAGACCATCGGTGAGATCACCGGCATCAACTTCATTCCCGCGCAGAGCGTCACCGGCACGGTGACGGTGATGTCGCCGACGCCGATCCGTCTGCGGGATATCTACCCGTTTCTCCAGTCGATTCTCGATGTGCACGGATACGCCGCCATCGAGGCGGACAATGCCGTGAAGATCGTCCCGAAGGCCGAGGCCACCAAGCAGAACTTGCAGGTGCGTATCGGCGCCGATCCCAAAGCGATCCCGATGAACGATGCGATGGTGACGCAGATCCTTCCGCTGAAACACGCGGATGCGACTGAGGTCACGCAGATCGTCCAGCCTCTGCTGTCGACGGGCGCGCTGATGGCGACCTATCCGAGGACCAACTCGATCATGGTCACGGACACGTCGGCCAATATCCACCATATCGCGCAGATCCTCCAGCAACTGGACGTGGAAGGGGCCCGGGAGGATGTGACGATCCTTCCGCTGATCCATGCGTCGGCGCAGGTACTCACCGAGCAGATCATGCGGATCCTGGACGAGGGGCGTACCGTGGGGACCGCGACCGCCGGACGTGCCCGGCCCGTTCAAACCGAGGGTCGGCGCACCAGGGTGCTTGCCGACGAACGAACGAATTCGCTCGTGGTGGTCGGCGCCGACCAGGACGTCGATACGATCCGTCGCCTGGTGGCGCAGCTCGATGTCGAGCGGCCCGTCGGTATCGACAACGTTCACGTGACCTACCTGAAGAACGCCGACGCCAACGACGTGGCGCCTTCGCTCGAAGCGGCCCTGGCCAGCATGCGATTGACCGAGGGGGTCGACGCCCGCCAGCCGATCCAGGTGACCGCCGACGGCAGCACGAACTCGCTGATCATCGTCGCAACGCCCCAGGATTTTGCGATGATCTCGCAGATCGTCGAGAAACTCGACATCGTTCGCGAGCAGATCCTGGTCGAGATGACCATCCTCGAGATCGGCGAAAGCGCCTTGCGGGAACTCGGCGTGGACTGGGCGACGCTGGATGATGCGGTCACCGGCAGCCTGCGTGGTTTCGCGGCGACCAATCTGGGGCCCTTCGTCAATTACGCCAGCGGCGACCTGGAAGGACTGGCGGTTGGCGCGTGGAAAGGGGACGACCTCGGCCTGCTGGTGCAGGCGCTGGAGAAGCAGTCGGGCGTGAACATCCTCTCGACGCCGAGTCTGCTGACGTCGAACCATCGCAAGGCCAAGATCATCGTCGGCGAGAATACGCCGTTCGTCGTACAATCGCGCATCACCGAAACGACGGACCTTCTGACGCCGACGGTGATCAAGCAGTACGAATACAAGGACGTGGGTATCACGCTGGAAGTGACGCCGCACGTCAGCCAGGGCGGGTCCGTGCGACTCCAGATCGACAGCGAGTTTACGAAACTGATCGAAAACGTGACCGCCGCTTCGGCGGATACGCCGACCACCGCCAAGCGAACCGCCCAGACGGTGGTGACCATGAACAGCGGCAATACGGTCGTGATCGGGGGCCTGATTCGCGACGACAAGACGCGGGTCGAGAACAAGGTTCCGCTGGTGGGCGACGTGCCGGTGGTCGGCAATCTGTTCCGCTGGCAGCGGGATCGGGTCGAGAAGACGAATCTGCTGATCTTCATCACGCCGCACGTGATGACCAGCGAGGAGCAGTTGCAGGAAATTACCGACCGGAAGAGGGAGCAAATGCTTCCGCTTCTGGAAACGGGTCGCTGATCGAACGAGATCAGCCCCCGCGCTCGGGTCGCATTCGCGCGAGGAGGTGGATTGGTGAAAGCAGGACAAGCCGAACGGATCGAGGGTCAGCAGCTTTGGAGGATCACTCCGGAGCAGTTGAACGCGGACCTGGTGCGCCGCCTTCCGCTGGAGTTTCTCAAGAAACAGGGCGCGATCCCGATCGTGCTGGGGGACGGCCGCACGGCGGTCGCCCTGGCGGATCTACTGAACGTCGAGGCCTACGACGCGATCGTGGGCATTCTGGGTCAGGCCTGCCCTCGCGTGCGGTGTCCGGCGCCGGAGATCGAGAACGCAATCAGTCAGTGCTATTACCACGTCACCGACGGAGAGAAGAGCTCCGATGCCCTGACGGAAGCCTACGCGCCCGACGGCAGCGACGCCGCCAGTTCGGTGCAGACGCACGCGGAAGATCTGCTCAACATCGCCAACAAAGCGCCGGCCATCAAGCTGGTCAACAAGATCCTGTTCGAGGCGGTTCACAGCCGGGCCAGCGATATCCACGTCGAGCCCTATGAGAGCGAAGTTAAGATCCGCTTCCGCGTGGACGGCGTGCTCCACAACGTCCTGACGTTGGCCAAGCCGCAGGCGACACCGCTGCTGTCGCGTCTGAAGATTATGGCCAATCTCAACATCGCGGAGCACCGCCTGCCGCAGGACGGCCAGAGCCGCGTGCGGATCGGTGAGGAGCTGGTCGACCTCCGCGTTTCCGTGATTCCCACGGCTGGGGGCGAACGCGTCGTGCTGCGACTGCTGGACCGAGGGCGGGGGCAACTGCGGCTGGAAGACGTAGGATTCGGTCCCGAGACGCTCCGGGTCTTTCGCGAGCTGATCGGTATCTCGCACGGCATCATCCTGCTGACCGGTCCGACCGGCTGCGGCAAGACCACAACGCTCTATGCGGCCCTGAACGAACTCAACCGCGAAGA
>CAZTGH010000017.1:0-28015 GCA_964612985.1 uncultured Pirellulales bacterium | reverse complement strand
TCGGTTCGGTGCCAACCACATCAACATAATCATCCAGACTCTTAAGCATGCCCGTTGTCCTCTCGCTTGATGCGGGTTGCCGACTGCGTCTCTCTGGACCGGGCAATTCGCAGTAGAGAACGCTTTCTGGCGACTCGTCCTTTCGGACTTGCTCGAAGCAAAGCTTCGCATGAGCAGTGTATCTTCAGCACAGGCGGTCCTACGTCCCTCGCGGTGGTGCGGTGCCTCACTCTCTTATGGGAATATCCGCAGGTGCCGACAGGAATTGGAGAACCGGTCAAGGAATTGCCTGGGCGCGGGGGCAGAGAAGCTCAACCCGGGACCCGACCCAGCCTTACTCTGTCGCCTGAACCGGGAAGACACCACCTGGCGCTCGACCTCCCTGAACGATACCTCGCATCTGCGGGCGAGGACATAATGGGCCCTCTGTATGTGGCTTTCTTCGGAGCCAACATGCCGCTGCGGTGAGAATTAGGGATTGCGAGGGGTAAGTTGAGGGTTTTACGGGGCCACGATTCGCAAAGACGGACGTAGAGCCGACGAGATGGACATGGATGGGACGGTAACCGTCCAGCACGATAGAGCTGCAAAGTCCCTGGGAGGACGTTCTATGGCTAGGATTGCAATCAACGGACTAGGCCGGATCGGGCGCGCCGTTTTCAAGATCGCCTTGGAGGACCCCGAGATCGAGCTCGTAGCCGTCAACGACCTGCTCTCGCCGGAGAACCTGGTGTATTTGCTGCGGTCGGATTCGGTATATGGGCGATACAGCAAGCCGCTTCGGTTTGAGGACGGTGTGTTGATCGTAGAAGATCGACGGATCGCGCTACTCGACGAGAAGGACCCCGCCGCGTTGCCATGGAAGGACATGGACGTGGACATTGCAATGGAATGTACCGGGGTATTCACCAACGCCGAAGGCTTGCAGAAGCACCTGGATGCCGGCGCCAGGCATGCGATGCTCTCGGCTCCGGCCAAGGGAAACGGGGTCAAGACGGTCGTTCCGGGCGTCAACCACGCCGCGCCGGAGGATCGCATGTTCTCCACCGCCAGTTGCACGACCAACTGCATCACGCCCGTGGTGGAGATCATGGGGCGACGCATCGGCGTCGAGCAAGCTGTGATGACGACCGTGCACGCCTATACTTCCACCCAGGAGATCGTGGACAGCCCCAGCAAGAAGTTCCGGCGGGGCCGTGCCGCCGCGATCAACTTCGTGCCGACGACCACCGGTGCCGCCAAAGCCACCGGACAGGTGTTGCCCGAATTTCAGGGCAAGTTCGACGGCGTGGCGATTCGCGGTCCCGTTCCGGTCGGCTCCATCGCCGACATCGTCATGATCACGACCAGGGATACCTCGGCTGACGAAATCAATCAAATCTTCGGCGAAGAAAGCGGCAGCGAACGCTATCAGGACGTCGTCGGGGTCTCGGACGAGGATATGGTTTCCACGGACATCATCGGCGACAGTCGCGCCAGCGTGGTGGATCTGACGATGACCAAGGTGGTCGGTGGTCGGCTCGCCAAGGTCATGAGCTGGTACGACAACGAGTGGGGCTATGCCGCCCAGATGGTGCGTGAAGCGGCCCATATCGCCGCTCTGTCGGCGCCGGAGCGAGCCGAAGCGGTTTCGAGCCGCCGGTAGACAGCCTCCATCGCACCGAGATGGAGGCAGAGGTTGGCCGAAGACAAGCAGAGAGGGCATCGGACATGGCAGAACAGTCCAAGTACATCCGCTGGTTTGAGGACCTCAGCAACGAGGACACCGCTCGAGTGGGCGGCAAAAACGCTTCCCTGGGCGAGATGATCCGCAGTCTCAAAAAGGAGGGGGTGAACATCCCCGACGGTTTCGCCACGACCGCGGAGGCGTATCGCCGCTATCTTGAACAAAATGAGATGGCCGAGACGATACGTTCCCTGATCGACCAGTTCGACGAAGGCAAGAAACCACTGGATGCCGTCGGGGAAGAGATCCGCCGGGCGTTCTACAAAGGCCAGTTCCCTGACGATATCGCCGAAGGGATTACACAGGCCTACCAGAGACTCTGCGAGATGGCCGATCGCGACCACCTCGATGTAGCCGTTCGCAGCAGCGCCACGGCCGAGGATCTGCCCAGCGCCAGCTTCGCAGGCCAGCAGGAGACCTTCCTGAATATCAAGGGGGCCGATTCGGTACTCGACGCATGCAAGCGCTGCTACGCCTCTCTTTTCACCGACCGCGCGATTGCCTATCGCAACGAGCAGGGGTTCGACCACATGAAGGTGGCGCTGTCCGTGGGTGTGCAGAGGATGGTCCGCTCCGATACCGGCTGTGCGGGCGTCATGTTCTCGCTGGACACCGACACGGGGTACCCCGACGTGGTGGTCATCGACGGAGCCTGGGGCTTGGGCGAAAACGTGGTGCAGGGCAGTGTCAATCCGGATGCGTTTACAGTCTTCAAGCCCTTGCTGGGGAAGGAAAATCATCGGCCGATCATCGGAAAATCACTTGGCGACAAGCAGCAGAAGATGGTCTACACCGGTGGAGGAAGCAAGACCACGCGGAACGTCGATACCTCGCGGAAGGAGCGCAGCCGGTTCGTGCTCAGCGATGAAGAAGTGCTGAGACTCGCCTCCTGGGCGGTGCTGATCGAGCGGCACTATGACAAACCCATGGACATGGAATGGGCCAAGGACGGCCAAAGCGGCGAGTTGTTCATCGTGCAGGCCCGCCCGGAGACCGTGCACTCGCAGAAGCAGGCGGCTTCCTTCAAGACGTACCGTCTCAAGGAAAAGGGCAAGCGTCTGTCTGAGGGGACCGCGATCGGCCAGGCCATCGCCTCCGGCAAGGCCCAGATCCTCCAGAGTCCCGAGCAGCGCGATCAGTTCGAGGACGGCGCCATTCTCATCACCGGGATGACCGACCCCGACTGGGGGCCCATCATGAAGCGGGCCGCTGGGATCGTTACCGATCATGGAGGACGAACATCGCACGCGGCCATCGTCAGTCGGGAGTTGGGGATTCCCGCCGTGGTCGGAGCCGGCAGCGCCACTGAAGACGTACCGGATGGCAGCGAGATCACCCTGTCCTGCGTCGAGGGCGATCGTGGGTATATCTACGAGGGCGAGCTGGAGTACGATCAGCGCGAGATCCATCCGGAGGAACTGCCTCAGCCACCCGTGCAGATCATGATCAACATCGCCAGTCCGGACGCCGCCTTTCGCTGGTGGCGACTGCCCGTCAAGGGGATCGGTCTGGCGCGGATGGAGTTCATCATCAACAACGCCATCAAAATCCATCCGATGGCGCTGACGCATTTCGATCAGGTCGAGGATCAGGAGGCACGCAAGCAGATCGAGGAACTGACGAGGCTGTACGACAACAAGGAAGACTACTTTGTGGACCATCTTGCGCGCGGCATCGCCCGCATCGCCGCTTCCCAGTGGCCCGAGCCGGTGATCGTCCGTATGAGCGACTTCAAGACGAACGAATACGCCAACCTCATTGGGGGTACGGCCTTCGAGCCCGAGGAACAGAATCCCATGCTCGGCTTCCGCGGCGCCTCGCGCTATTACAGCGAGAGGTACCGCGACGGGTTTGCCCTGGAATGTCGGGCCATCCACAAGGTGCGCGAAGAGATCGGCCTGGACAATGTAGTCGTCATGATCCCCTTCTGTCGCAGCCCGGAAGAAGCGGACCGGGTGCTGGAGGTGATGGACGAAAACGGACTGCGCCGCGGGCAGCGCGGGTTACAGGTCTATGTGATGTGCGAAGTCCCGTCGAATGTGGTCCTGGCCGAGCAGTTCGCCGAGCGTTTCGACGGCTTCTCGATCGGCTCCAACGACTTGACCCAACTGGTGCTGGGTGTGGATCGGGACTCGGCTGAACTCAAGGAGCTATTCGACGAACGCAACGAAGCGGTCAAGGAGATGATCCGCGAGGTGATCGACAAAGCACACCAGTCCGACAGAAAAGTGGGCATCTGCGGCCAGGCGCCGAGCGATTACCCTGATTTCGCGCGATTTCTGGTCGAGGCCGGGATCGATTCGATTTCGCTCAACCCCGACAGTGTGATCGACGTGATCGAAAAGACGGCACAGGCACGAGTGTAAAGCAATCATCTAGCGATGGATCGAAAGCACGTAGTACTCGTCGGGCCTCCGGGAGCGGGCAAGGGAACGCAGGCCCGGAGACTGAGTGAGGACCTTGGCGTTCCGCATATCTCAGCCGGTGAGATGTTTCGCCACGAAATAGAGGAGCAGACTGACGTGGGCAGGATCGCAGAAGAATACGCCGAGCGAGGTGAGTTGGCTCCCGACGAGTTGACGGTATCGATGATGCGCCGGCGTTTGAGTCAGCCGGACGTTTGCGCGGGATTCGTGCTCGACGGCTTTCCCCGCAACCTGGTTCAGGCCAGGGCATTGGATGAGATCCTGGAGGCATCGGACATGCACCTGGGTTGCCTGCTTCATCTTACAGTACCCGATGCAGAGATCCACAGGCGACTGAACAGGCGCGCACGAACCGAGGGCCGGACCGACGATGCAGACCAGGCGGTGATCCGAAAACGCATCGAAACGTACCGCCGACAGACGAAACCCGTCCTCGCCTACTACGAGAGGCGTGACCTCGTACGCCAAATCAACGGCACCGGCAGCGAGGACGACGTGTTTGAGCGGATCACATGTGCCCTGGGACTCGCCCGATCGTAAACAGTAGTAGGTTCATATGCAGAAACCGGAAGTTGAAGCCGCAAGGCACCTCGACCAGAGAAAGGAGACCATGATGAAGATTCAGGAAATCATGACGCCTAACCCCGAGGGAATCTCCAGTGATGGGACCGTACGAGAGGCGGCGCATTACATGAGGGATATGAACGTTGGCATACTGCCGGTAGTCGAAGGCGATTCGCTCGTCGGTGTGATCACCGACCGGGATATTGTGGTTCGGCTGCTGGCAGAAGACCGGGATCCCTCCAACACGCGGGTCGAGGAGATCATGAGCCGTGAGGCGTTCACCTGTAAGGAGGACACGGATTTGGAAGAAGCCGTCCGGATCATGGAGGATGGTCAGGTCCGGCGTTTGCTGGTCACGGACAGTGAAGACCGATGTGTGGGGGTGGTCTCTCTGGGCGACATTGCCACCAAGTCCGATACACCGTTGAAAGCAGAGGCGATTGCGGTGGTCTCCGAGCCCAGCGCCCCCCGACGTTGAATGCCCGACGGGTAAACGCAAGGCACATACGCACGAAGGCTCTCGCAGGAGAAGACGGATGAAGGTCTGCATATTCGAAGTGGATCCCTGGGAACGGGGCTTTCTGGAAGCGCTCGCGCAGGAACATGATATCGAGTTCTTTAGTGAAGTGCTGGACGCAGAGACCGTCAAGCAGGCCGCCGACGCCGAAATCGTCTCTACGTTCATCTACTCCCGTCTGAACCGAAGTCTCCTGGAGAAGCTGCCTGGCCTGCAACTGATCGCCACGCGGTCTACCGGCGTCCGCCATATCGACATCGACTACTGCCGCGAGCGGGGCATCGAGGTAGCCAACGTCGCCGGCTATGGAAATGTGCCGGTGGCGGAGCACGTATTTGGACTGCTACTGACGATCAGCCACAACTTGACGGCGGCGATCGAACGGACGCGACGAGGCGATTTCTCGCTCCAGGGCTTGCGCGGTTTTGACCTTAAAGGCAAGACCCTCGGCGTCATCGGCACCGGATATATCGGCCGTAACGTCATACGAATCGCCAAGGGCTTCGGCATGGACGCGGTGGCCTTCGACGTCAAGCCAAACAAAGAGGCGGCGGAGGAACTGGGATTTCGTTACGCGGACATGGACGAGCTTCTTACAGAGGCGGATGTAATCACGCTGCATGTACCGGGTACGGAAAAGACGAAGAATCTCCTCTCCCGCGACGAATTCAGCCAGATGAAAGAAGGCGTCGTGCTCATCAACACCGCGCGCGGCAGCGTGGTGGACGTTCAGGCTCTGATGCAGGCGCTGGCGGACGGAAAGGTGGCGGCGGCAGGGCTGGACGTTCTGCCGGAAGAGCCTGTGATTCGGGAGGAGGCCGAGCTTCTGCGAGCTGCCTTCCGCAAAGAGCATCCCATGGATACGCTCCTGGCGGATCACATTCTGCTGCGTCTGCGCAACGTCTATATTACTCCGCACAGTGCGTTCGACACGGTCGAGGCCCGGCAGACGATCCTGGAGACCACGGTTGATAACATTCGATCCTTTGCAAAGGGGCAGGCCCGGAACCTGGTGACCAGCGGAGCGGCAACGTGACGGCGCAGTACTCGACTTCGACGAGCAAGCTGCCGAGGTCATACTCGAGGATGGGCCCGTACGATCGTGGTCCGGTGTGAGTCTGTGGATCGAGCGAATAGCCACAAAGCTTAGGACGGTATCTCATGCAGATTGTGACCTTAACGATGAATCCGGCCATTGACGTGACGGTGAGCGTCGAGCAGATGCTCCCCGATCGCAAGCTGCGGTCCAGCCGCCCGACCTACGAGCCCGGTGGCGGGGGGATCAATGTGGCCCGGGTCATTCACATGCTCGGGGGGCAGTGCCAGGCCGTGTACGCCGCCGGCGGAGCCACCGGCAGGCAGCTGGACGACCTGCTTGCATCGAAAGGCATCGAGTGTCGGCGTATCGGCATCGAGGGACGCACGCGTGAGGATATCGCCGTGATCGAGGACCGCAGCGAACAAATGTTTCGCGTCGTCATGCCGGGTCCCGAACTGGGCGAGGACGAAGAACGTCAATGTTTCGAGACCATGGAGGGTCTCAGCGAAACACCGGAATACGTCGTCATCAGTGGCAGCCTGCCGAGAGGCGTTGCCTCCGATTTCTACCGGCGGGTAGTGGCCGCCCTCAAGCCGCGCGGGACCCGACTGATCGTCGATACCAAACCGGACATCCTCGAGGAAGCCGTCGCGGAGGGCGTCTTCCTCATCAAGCCGAATATGCGCGAATTGCGCCAGTTGAGCGGCAAGAATCTGGACGAGGAGAAACAGCAGGAGCGCGCCGCGAAGGAATTGATCGATCGCGGCCTGTGTGAGGTCGTGGTGCTCTCGCTGGGCGCTGCCGGTGTGCTGCTGGTTTCCGGCGAGATTACCGAACGCCTGCGGGCGCCAAGCGTGCCGATTCGCAGCAAGGTCGGCGCCGGCGACAGCATGGTCGGCGGACTTACGCTCGGGTTGGCTCGCGGCATGTCGATCCATAACGCGGTTCGCTATGGCATCGCCGCCGGCAGCGCCGCCGTCATGACGCCAGGCACACAGTTGTGCCGCGCCGACGACGTACGGCAACTCTTTGCCGAGTTGCAGTGAGAAGATACAAGAACACGCGTCAACGGGAAGAGGATGGGGCAACATGGACATGTATGAAGCGATTATGGCCGAGAACAGGCAATTGGAGAAGGCCACAAAGCGACTGGTGGACACCACCGCCAACGATGAGCCGTTGCGCAAGGAATTGCTGGATGAAATCTCCGCCCGGTTCCATGCCGTCGAATCGGCCCGGGAGGAGTTCATCTACCCCGAACTCCGCGCCGGCATCGAGCATCCCGGCATCGGCGACGACTACCATCGTCGTGCTTTTGACATCCGCCTGTCCATCGACCAGTTGCATCGGATACCCGGTGACTCTCAAGACGACTTTCAGCGCCAGGCAGAGCTGTTGCTCAAGGAAGTCACCGATTTTGTCCAGTGGGAGATACACGAGGCGCATCCGGTCCTGCGCAAGATCATCGACGGGGAAACCGCCGCCGAGGTCGGCGACCGGATCCGGGCGATGGAAAAGCGGGTCTTTCACGAGAAACTCCGAGGAAGCTGAACGGCGCAACGAAGCCACTGCCATGTGCACCATGCGCAACCGCACCTTTAGGCTTAGCCAAAAAGATGGGAGCTTCGGATTACCAACACTATCGTCCTCATCCGTGGCACGGTCTGCCGGCCGGACCGGACCCGCCCCGCCTTCTCAACGCCTATCTCGAGATGACGCCGTTCGACCTGATGAAGTACGAGATCGACAAAATCACCGGCCATCTGACCGTGGACCGGCCCCAGGCCGGAGCGTCCCTGCCGCCCACGCCGTACGGTTTCGTCCCGCGAACCTACTGTGCCTCACAGACTGCTCGCCTGACCGAAAGGTCCGAGGGCGGCGACGAGGACCCACTCGATATCTGCGTGCTTACCGAACGGCCGATCCGCCGGGCGGAGGTAGTCTTGAAGGCCAGAGTCATCGGCGTAGTCAAGACACTCGACAGCCGTCGCGCCGATGACAAGATCCTGGCCATCCTAGCCAATGATACGCTCTGGGGTGACGTGGAAGATATCGCTCAGATCCCGTCGGCCATCGTCGACCGTCTGCGGCACTACTTCGGCACCTACAAGACCTTGCCCGGAGGTTCGAACCAAGTGGAGGTCCTGGGGGTCTTTGGCTCGGACGCGGCGCTGCGCGTGGTGGAAGCTGCTTTGACCGACTACCGCGAACGGTTCGGACCACGCCCCGATTCCGGAGCACAACAAGTATGAATCAGCGGCCTCCCCGCTGGAATTGTCGTTCTCTCCGGTCGACAGCGAAGCACGTCCGGGTCGTTGGCTTGCCGCAGATGACGGTGCCGAACGCGATGAGCCTGTCCCCACAGCACTGCACGGCGACCTATGCCTCGCCCGACAGTACGATCTTCAAAGGCAACATCCGGAGCTTTACCACCGAGCCGGTTAGGATCCGTAAACGGTTATGTCATCTTTCACCGCCACTTGAAGGCTGGCAGCCTGATTGTGCTTGGGTTGTGCTCCGATGAGTATCTGCATCCCACGAACGTCCGCGATCAGTGGAGAGTGGTTGAGTTGTCGATGCGGCCGGTGAGCAGATGGTGTTTGACCTCGTCGCCTCGGCCGCATTTTCACGCGTGAACCGGCCGCACGACCCCCTCCAATTCGATGTAAAAATCGTTGGTGCGATACGCGGGTATGCCATCGCGTTCTTTGGTGGCCTCCAGTCAGAGCGAGGCCCTCAGGGCGTTGCGTCTGTTTGAGATGATCGTGAGAAAACGCCGACCCGGCCCGACCTGGGGCAGCCCGTCCGGTTTGCCCGCCTGCGCGTACCATCCATCGGGTACGATCTGCTTGCCTGAAGGGGAAAACCCAGGTCGCGATACGTGATCGTGAAGAAGTCCTTCCTGGAATTGCCGATCTGCTTGTTGCCGGACATGAACCACGACGGTCGTCCGTACTGAAGCGTAATGTCGCCGGTAAGGTGGTCACATCGCTGCATCCAGATTCCCCGCGTCTATTCAAACAGGGCCCAGTCCTGCGTCTTCTTCTCCCAGTCCCATCCGATCCCCGTATCCCCGCGGGTCTGTTACCAGCACATCGTCGAAGTGCAGATCCTTTATGCCCGAATTCATCCGCAGACCACCATTGAGGTGTCTTCCTCCGATCACGACATGTTTGACCGCTTCTCTGTCTGCGGTGTGGAGGATGCTGAAAGCGGCCGCATCCCGCGTGTTGCACCGGATGTCGAGCCGTTCGGCACGCGGCCGCGTCACCGCAAAATCCAGCAGCGCAAGCCCGCCGGATTGTGTGCTGCTGTCGCGAAGGCGAATGCCGCCGATTCCATCGTGGTGTCCGTCAAAGGTAATGCCCGGCTCGATTATGACTTCGCGATAATCGGCGATTCGCAGCATCTGTCTCCTCGTTGCCGACTCGGATCTGTCGACCTTCTTGTGGAAGACCACATCGGCATGGCCCGCTTTCAAGTGGAAACGAGAAGGACCCGGAACGCACGCTATGCGGCCTTGCGGCTCCGCCTCGGATCGGATATAGTCCGGCTTGGAGTTCAGACCACGTTTTCGTCACCCCAACCGGTGAAGAAGGGAAATGACAGTCATGACACATAGATCCACCCCTCCAACTGGCGCGGCTTTCTGGAATACGGCACGCAGATGATCGGCGACTGGGGGATTCACATGCTGGGACCGGCCAAGATGCAGGATTTCAAGAAGCCGCCGGAGGTGCTGGAACGGTCGCCCGGCCACTTCCAGGACTGGATTCGCGCCTGCAAAGGCGGCCCGGAGGCCTGCTCGAGCTTCGGCATCGCGGGACCCTATACCGAATGGATCCTGCTGGGGGCCATCCGCTGGCGCTTCCCGAACGAGAAGCTCCTGTGGGACGGGGAGAATCTTCGATGCACCAATAACGAGAAGGCCAACGAGTACATCCGACCCCGGTTCCGCAAGGGCTGGGAACTCCAAGACATCACCATCTAAGACAGACGAATGCAAATTGAAAGGACATGGTGCAATGAGGTTATCCAGACGGGGATTCATCGGCGGGGCCGCGGCGCTGGCGGCCTCCAGGGTTGTCGCGCCGCTTGCGATGGGCGCAGGGGCGAAACCGGATTCGAAGTTCCACGGCGTTCAGATCGGGGCGATCACTTACAGCTTCCGCAGCATGCCGGGCAGTGCTGAAGATATTCTGAAGTACTGCCAGCAGTGCGGCCTCAGTTCGGTGGAATTGATGGGCGGCCCGGCGGAACAGTTCGCCAGGAAGACCGGCGGAAGCGATCCGATGGCCGGTTTCAAGGCCCTCCGCAAGTTCTACAACGATGCAGGTGTCCATATCCACATCGTGAAGTTCGGCAATATCGGCGACAAGAACATGTCGGACGAGCAGATCGAGTACTACTTCGAGGCGGCCAAGGCCGCAGGCGCCAAGGGCATCACGCGGGAGATCTCGGAAGACGCCGCCAAGCGGCTCGGACCGATCGCCGACAAGCACCGGATTTGGATCGGTTTCCATAATCACACGCAGTTGACGCCGACGTTCTACGACGGTCCGATTCTGTCGCATGGCAAGTATCTCGGGATCAATCTCGACATCGGCCACTACGTCGCGGGCACGAACCATTCGCCCCTGCCGCTGATCGAGAAGCACCACGACCGCATCCTCAGCCTTCACCTCAAGGATCGCAAGGTCAACAACGGTCCGAACATGCCGTTCGGCCGGGGCGATACGCCCGTGGCGCTGGTCCTCCAGTTGATGAAACGCAACCAGTATCCATTCCCCGCGGATATCGAACTGGAGTACAAGGTGCCTGAGGGTTCCGATGCGGTGGCCGAGGTCGCCAGGTGTGTCCAGTTCTGTAAGGCCGCTCTGGGCTGAGAATCGCGAGAACGGTGTCGCGACGTGGTCTCCAGCAAATGGCTTACATGAAAACCGAGGAACAACGTTCAGGGGCACAGACATGACGGACAGAGTATCTCTTTCGCGACGACAGTTTCTGAAGGCCGGTACGATGGCGGCGAGTTACAGTCTGTTCGGATGGGGCCGGGGTCGGACCAACGCGGCAGAAGGCCGTAGCCGTCCGAACATCCTGTGGCTGACCAGCGAGGACAACAGCGTCTTCTGGGTCAGTTGTTACGGCGGCACGAACTGCCGGACGCCGAACATCGACCGGCTGGCCGGCGAGGGGTTCCGGTACACCCAATGCTACTCCAACGCCGCGGTCTGTGCCCCCACCCGTTCCACCTGGATCACCGGCATGTACGCGATTTCCAATGGGACGCAGCCCATGCGAAGCCGCAACGAAATCCCGCATGACGTGATCCCCTATTATCCCGATCTGCTGCGAAAGGCCGGCTACCACACGTCCAACTGGACCAAGACGGATTACAATATCGGTGGACGTCCGGATCGGGACTGCTGGGACATTCTGGACCAGAAGAGACGTTTCGGGTGGCGCGAGCGCAAACCGGGCCAGCCGTTCTTCGCCGTCGTCAATACGACCAGCAGTCACGAGAGCCGGGCGCACGGCAACGCCGAGAACACGCGCAACGATCCCGCCCGGATGAAGCTGCACGCTTATCATCCCGACCTGCTCGCCATCCGCCAGAGCTACGCCAAGTACGCCGATGCCATGGAGAATATGGACAACGACATCCGGGAGGCCCTGGAGGCCCTGAAGGAGGATGGCCTTTACGAGGACACGATCATCATCTACTGCTCGGATCACGGGGGCGTAATGCCGCGGAGCAAACGCTTCCTCTACTCCAGCGGGACGCATTGCCCATTGATCGTCCGCATCCCCGAGAAGTACAGGCCTCTGTGGCCGGCCGAGAAGCCGGGCATGACGGTCGATCGACTTGTGAGTTTCGTGGATATGCCGAAGACCTGGCTGAGCTTGGCCGGCGCAGAGATCCCGGATACCTTCCAAGGCACTATCTTCCTGGGCGAACACTCCGAGCCGGAACCGCAATACCATCTGAGTTTCCGCGAACGCGCCGATGAACGATGCGATTGCGTGCGCATGATTCGCAACAAGCGGTTTGCCTACTACAAGAACTACATGCCCTACGCGCCAGCCGGGCAGTACCTGGCGTACCTGTGGCAGATCCAGGCGGCGCCCGCATGGGAACAGTACGACCGAGAAGGCAAGACGAACGAGGTCACCGGAAGGTTCTTCCGGCCGCGTGTCTCCGAGGAGTTCTACGATACCGTCGCGGACCCTGACAACGTACACAATCTAATCGAGGCACCGGAGCATCAGGACCGTATCGCCCGGATGCGACAGGCCCTGCGGATGCGGCAGCTGGAGTTGTACGATTCGGGGCTGCTTCCGGAAACCATGCGTGCACGTCGAGCCCGACAGCACGGCATCACGATCTACGAGATGGTCCGCGACCCAAAGCTCTACCCGCTGGAGAAGTACCTGGACGCCGCCGACACGGCGCTGGAACGCAATCCGAACCACCTTCCGGCCCTCGTGAAGAGCATGGCCGATACGGATAGCGGCATACGGTACTGGGCCGTCGTGGGCCTTCATCTGCTGGAGGACCAGGCGGCTCCCGCCGTGAATACGATCGAGAAGGCCCTTCAAGACGAGTCGGACGAGGTGAAGATCATGGCGGCTTGGACCCTCGTGAAGCTGGGCCGAAAGGAGGCCGGCCTGGCGTGCCTGCATAAGCTCCTGAACGATGGGACGACGGTCGAGCGCGAACTTCTCAATGTGCTGGATTGGATGGAGGAAGATGCTGTGCCGGTTGTTCGCGAGTACCTGGCGGCCCACCCGAAAAAAGCGACGAACATCCTGGCCAGGATCGCCCAGGATCATGGGATCGATGTCCCGAAGTAGTCAGAAAGCGCCGCTTCATGAGCAGAGGGGCAGCCTTAGGCTGGTGGACACCGGTCGACACGTTGCCGGCGCCCGCCAGCGCTGGAACCATTCGCCAGGACATCGCCAGCCCCAGTACAACAAGCATTCTCATCCGGTGAGTGCGGTAGTCTCCTGTAAACATCTCTTGATCTCCTTGTACAGGTAACGTCCGCGTTCGATATCCAGCCACCGCAAGGTCATGGCGTCCGCGCACACCCACGGGTCCAGCTCGATGGCATGGCGGCCGTCGGGGAAGGTACCCATTCATCGGCCGCCTGGAACGCCAACGGCTGCATATCGTGCGGGACTGCCCACGCGTCGATGTTCAGGCGCGACGGTATGCATCTGGAATCGGTCGCTGCCTTTCACTTCATCCAGCCAGAGCAACTGGCTGTGTCTTGGACGGTCCATGCCCGCGACCGGTGACGATCGCGTCGGCTCCGTCCAGATCGACGTCGAAGGCGCAGCCGCCATTGGTGTACTCTCAGTCTCCCTCTTGAAGACGGCATTCGCCACGTATTCGGGGCCGAGCCTCGCCAGCGTGAAGAGTTGGGACGTAACGCGGTCTTGGGCTTCGCCCGCTCGGCTTGAACGGGTAGCCGGACTGCCCGAAGGGCCTTTGTCCGGGGAGGTGGCTGGGAGAAGCGGTGTTGGTCGGCCCTTCATGGAGTCGAACAGGTCCTGTTGCATCGCCTTCTGGTCGATCTGACGGATGACCCGGACGGTCGTCGGCTGGTCTGTGCGGGTCCAGCGGTATCCATCCTCGGGCCCCCCCACAACCACCGGTTCGGTTTGCTTGACCCAGTGCAGATCCAAGTGCTCGCTGATGATTGCCGAGAGGCAACTGGCGTCGAAGAGGGGCTTGTTATGTGCCGGAACGATGCTCTTGAGATACTGCCCAAGCGGGTGGTTGGCATACAGGTGGCCCTCGGTCACTTTATTGATCGCGACACGAGCGCCCACGGGAGCCGGCATGATCCACGTCTCAATGCCACTTTGGCTGACGACGTACATGGACCATGGGTCGTTGTTGCCGTTGAATTCGTTGGTGATCTCGTTGTTGGAACCGCCGAGCCAGATGATTCGGATGCGGTCGGTCAGGTCGAGGCGCTCCCGCCGGGCTTGGAGGATCGCCGAGGCGGGATTCGTCCCCGGGCCGACCGGCACGATCCAGACGGGATTGGCCGGCGACGCACCCCGCGCAGCAGCGAGAATAGCCTCGCTCGCCTCGGTCGTGATCGGTTCGGTGTCGTGCCACTGGCCGCTCGCCGGGACGGTCAGCCGGCGGTTGGCCCCCCGAAAAACCAACGGCACCCGGTCCTCCGGCAGGCCGCTCCGGAGCGACAGATCGGTCACGTGCTGGATCTCGGCGTAGTTGGTCGGTTCCTGGCCCCCGCCATGGTGGATGCTGTTGATCCCCAAGAGGTCCAGTTCGCTGAACAGGGCGTAACCAATGTAGTGTTGGTCGTCCTGCTCGTTTTTGGCGTCGGTATCGAGCAGGACTTGGGGAAGGTCGAGTGTCTGCTCGGTGTGAACACGAATCAGGGCCGGACACGTATCTGCATATTGCCCATCCGTGACGGTCAGAGTAACCCTGTAGATGCCGGGCTTGGCAAAGGCATGCCTGCATTCGCGCCCCGTCGCCTCGCCACCGTTGCCGAAGTTCCACTTGTATTCACTGATGTCTCCCATAGAGCCTGCGGCAGACAACACGGTCGACTGACCGGCCATCACCGCATTCGTCAGCGGTGCAATACGAGCCTCGACCGGCGGCAGTACCGTCACTTTCCGGCGGATACGGTCCGTGTATTCGCCATCCGAGAACTGCAGTTCGACCTCCATGTCTCCAGTACGCGTGAAGACATGGCGGGCCGTCCCCCCGGACGTCTGTTGTCCACCGCCGAAGTCCCAGGACCAACTCCTGATCTCGCCCCGCAGGGGTACGGCCGAAAACTCCACCGGCTCGGTAGCGCGAATTGGTGAATCCGGCGGTACGATACGAGCCGCAATGGGTGGGCAGAAGGCTGCGATCCAGGACTTGCCGGGCTCGCCCCGGAAGTGGATGCTTTTGATGGGCGTCTTGTCGTCCGGGCTGAATACGCTCACCCGCAGGGCGTCGGCTGTTAACACTTCGGTGCCCGGTCCGCCCCAGAGATAATACCCGCGGTCGTACCAACCCCCGACTCCACGGGCATGCGTAACCCACTTTCCATCGCGGCGAAACTGGATCTTCCAGGCCGTATCCGGTTGCGGCTGGTTGTCGTACGTGCCGCTTAGTGCGATCAGGTTGATCGCGACCGGCTGCGGCCATTCGGCCATCCACCAGACGGGACGGCCCTCAGGGACGATCCCGAGATCGGCACCGAATCCGACGCCGTATTCGTGCCACTGGGAACTCTCGGCAAATGTTCCCTGCGCCACGTCGAACAGCATGTGATCGGCCTCGCCGCGAAGGCCCTTGTCGAGCGATTCGATATTGCCGGACACCGAGGCGTCCAGGAGAAGGTTCCCGGTGGTCAGTGAGACGTGCCCCTGCCCGCAGGCGGAGCCCGTGCACAGCAGCCAGGCCGCGAGGGCCGCCACAACCAGCGGGGACTTGAAAGCAGGCGGGAACGAACATCTTGAACGGCATGCAATCATCATGACTCCTCGAAATGCCTTTGCATTCTTTTTCCGGTTGGCGACACCGATATCTCATCCCCTTGGTCCCGCCACGGACTATCGGCATGCTACCATTTCACAGGCACCCGTCAAGTAACTTGAGAGTCCCGAGTTTCAGGCTACGCAGATCTTTCCTGCTTGGCAATCTGCATTCTGAGTTTCGAATGTTCGATGCTCAGGTCAATCCATCGTTCGATCAAGCGGGTGAACCGTTTTGTGTCACACATTCTGCTGCACGCCGACGAGTGCATCATACAGGATTCAAGCTGGGTTCGGCAAGAGGAAGGGGCCCGGAAGGACGGCGCAACGGAGGGTGTGCGCGGGCCATCTATGGTCTGATCCCCACTCGGGTGTATGTGCCGGAGGCGGCTTCCTGGATCGCGTCATTGATCCGGGTCAACGGAAAGACCTTGCCCACGACAGCATCGAAGGGATAGACGGCGTGGTGGGCTTGAAGAAACTCCAGGGCCCCCTGGAGATGGTCTGGTTCGTAATTGTGCACGCCTGCGATGGTCACAAGCTTGCGGATGATCTGGTTGGCGTCGATGCGCAGAAAGCTATTGGGCGTGACCAAGCCCGCCAGAAGGTATCGGCCCGCGATGTCGAGGGCCTCTATGGCAACATCCGCTGCTTCCGTGGCGCCACAGGCCTCGAAGGATACGGACAGTCTGCCATGAGGACAGGATTCTTTGATCCGTCGGATCAACTCCGTCGGTTTGTAATCACGGACAGCAAAGCAGTGATCGGCGCCGAACTGTCGTGCCATTTGCAGTCGGGATGGATCAAGGTCGGTTGCGATGACGGCGGGGCAGCCCTTGCTCTTGGCCAGCGCGCACAGATAGAGGCCGAGCAGGCCCGCACCCTGGACCAGGACCGTGTCATGGGAGGCCAACTGCACCGTGGTAACGGCATTCTGGGCGGTGGCCAGCGTGCAATTGGCAGGGGCGACCATCTCGTCCGACAGGTCATCGGGGATCTTGAACAGGGCCGTCCCTGGCAGAAGGCAAATGTATTCGGCATACCCACCGGTAATGTGCGGATGCTCGTCGAGCGGGAGATGACCGTACTTACGCACCTGTACACACTTCTGGGGCAAACCCGCCTGACAATACCAACACTGACGACAACTGGCCATGATCGACCACGTGATGCGGTCGCCTTTCGACAATGAGACGCCGTTGAAGTCACGAAAGTCCTTCTTGGGATGCTCCACGATCTCGCCCACGATTTCGTGCCCCAGGATGCTGGGCGCCGGCTCGCGTCGACGACCGAAGATCGTGTGCAGATCGGAACCACAGAGGGTACTCATTCGAACTCTGCACAAGACAGTGTCCGGCTCCAGCGCCGTCGGGATCGCTATGTCGCGAATGACGAGTCCAGCGTTGGGGCGTTCGAACACGGCGGCTTTGCATCGTCTCGGAGCGCCGATCTTCAGCTCATTCGTCTGGGGCGTCTGTTCCAAGTCGGTGTTCATGAATGTCACTGCGCCTTTCGCCTTAGCCAATTCGAAAGTACGTCAATGGCCACAATGGTCGTCAGAACCAAAACGATGATGGCTGAGGCCCGATCGTAGCGGAACACCCGCAGTGCATCGTGAAGGGTCCGTCCGATGCCGCCGGCGCCCACCAATCCGAGCACCATTGCCATGCGCACGTTGCGATCGAAGATGTACAGGGTATACCCGATCGTCTCACGCACGGTTCCCGGCCAGCCGGCAAAGGCCAGGATTTGCACGTACCCGGCTCCGGAGGCTCGCAGCGCCTCGCAACTGCCCGGATCGACGCGTTCGAGGTTTTCGGCGAAGAACTTGCCGAGAAAGCCCGAGGTGTGCAGGGCCAGCGCCAGGACGCCTGGCATCGGTCCCAGGCCGATCGCCGAGACGAAGATCAGGGCCAGGAGCAGATCCGGCATGGCTCGAAAGAAGGTTTGCACGTGCCGGACCGCGTGGTAGAGGACTGCCGAGGGGGCGAAGTTGCGGGCGGCGCACGGCGCGAAACCGAAACTCAAGAGAAACGACAGCGTCGTGCCCCAGGCGGCAATGCTGAGGGTCTGTCCCAGAAGGGCTATGTATCGTCTCCAATGACTGAAATCCGGATGCCTGTAACGCGCAAGGTACTGCCCCATGTCGGACAGCATCGAACCCATCAAGGCCGGCCGGAATCCCACGTCCCACGCGATGCCCGCCAGGATGGCCAAGACGATCAGCGTAGACGTCAGCCGAACCAGAGGCGTCGGTCTGTTGCAGGAGAGTCGTGTCGCTGGTTTCATAGGTCGTGGCTATATGATTCGTCTGCGCACTCGATCGGAGAGGCGATCCAACAGGAGGATCGCCAGATAGATCGCGATGATGATCAGCGACAGCCGGTCGAAGCGAAACAACTTCAGTGCGACGATCATGTCGTATCCGATCCCACCGGCGCCGACGAGCCCGAGCAGTGTCGCCGCACGCAGATTGTGGTCCAACAGGTAGAGGCTCGTGCCGACCATATCGGGCGTGGCCTGAGGAAGCACGCCGTAGAGCCGAATCTGGCCCCAGCCTGCTCCGTGGGCGGATACGGCCTCGGCGACCTTCATATCCACCACTTCCAGTGACTCGGCATAGAAACGTCCCATGAACCCGACCGAGACGATGGACATGGCCAAAACGCCCGCTGGCGCGCCGAGTCCAAAGGCCGAGACAAACACGAGGGCCCAGACCAGTTCCGGCAACGCCCGAATGACACATAGAAGGCCCCGACTGACATACGAGCATACAATGTGGGGAGAGACGTTGCGTGCGGCCAGCACGGAGAGGGGCAGGCTGATTGCTACGGACAGGAAGGACGCAAGCAAGGTGATCTCAATCGTCTCCCAGAACTTCCGGCCCAAGCCGGGCAGGTAGCCCCAGTCGGGCATGACCAGGAAGTGCCTCAGAAACCTGCCGATGTCGGCGCACGAGAGGATCATCTCCCGAGCGTTCAACTCACAGGCGCGTGCGGCCGGGACCAGAACGATGCCGATGACAACGAGCGCGATGGCGGGCACGTGAGGCATCCAGCCCGAGCGCGTCGGCCAGGCGTATCTCAGGACCCCCGTCATACTCGAGCCGCCCATGAACCGGATCGATCCTGTTGCCCAGCCCACAGCGGTGGATCGGACGATCCCGTGGAGGTGGCGCCGGCATAGAGGTGCCGCAGGGCACGGTCCGTCAGCGTTTCCGCAGGACCGTCGAACACCTTGCGTCCACCGTTCAGGCCGACGATGCGATCGGCATACGCGCGGGCCAGTTCGACCTGGTGCAGGTTGACGATGACGGTCAGCCCTTGCCGGCGCGAAATCGTGCGCAGCAGGTCCATCACTTGCTGCCCGGTCATGGGGTCCAGGCTGGCGACCGGCTCATCGGCCAGCAGAATTTTCGGCTCCTGCATCAGGGCCCTGGCTATGCCGACGCGCTGCTGCTGTCCGCCGGACAAAGCGTCGGCTCGTTGCCATTCCTTGTCGGACAGGCCCACCAGCCTCAACAACTGAGCCGCCGTCTCCATGCGACCGCGTTCGAACAGATAAAGCCAGCTCAGAACGGCCTCCACTCGGCTCATACGGCCCAGGCATCCGCACAACACGTTCGTCATCACACTGAGATTCCTGACCAGGTTGAAGTGCTGGAAGATCATGCCGACATTGTTGCGAATCGCCCGGAGGTTTCGCGCGTTCAACTCCAGATCGGTCACGCGGGCGCTGCCGGAGGTCAATCGCTCCAGCCCGTTGATGGAACGAAGGAGCGTCGATTTGCCCGAGCCGCTCGGCCCCAGAACGACCACGAACTGGCCGGCCGGAACCTCCAGACTCACACCCTCCAATGCTACAGTGTCCGGAGCAAACACCTTCGTTGCATCGGCGATCTGCACGATTGGATTCATGGAAGGCATCGATCCATTCATCACAGCAACTGGTTGTCGGTCAGGTTGAGTTCCCGCACCATCTGGCGGATTCCGTCATAGTCGGAGGGAGACGCCCTGTCATATCGAACGACGTCGTTGTCGTACCCGCTGACGGCGATGTGCTGATGCGCGGTGGTCACCAGATTCTGAATCTTCCTCTTCAGGTCCGGCGGAAGATCGGTGCGATACGTCAAGGGGGAGCCGGGAAGCGGATCCGATACGTGGAGGATGCGATTGGTGTCTCGTGTGATCAATCCCAAATCCAGCATCCGTTCATAGACAATGCTGTCGGTCGCGGCGGCGTCCACCGTCTTGTTCTTGACCGCCAACTCGGCGGCATTGTGTGACCCGGCATAGATCACACGACCGAAGAACTCGTCCACGGTCTTGCCATACGTCTTCTTGATGATATGAGCCGGAACGAGGCCCCCGCTGGTCGAGGCGGGATCGACGAGGGCCACGGATCTGCCGGCCAGATCGTCGAGGGTCTGAGCGGTCGAATCACCGGGAACCACGAAGTAGCTTTGGTAGGTCGATGTGCCGGCCTCCTTGACGCCGATGGCAAAGGCCTCGGCCCCCGCTTCGCGCTCCGCCAGAACGTAGGAGAGGGGGCCAAACCAGGCGATGTCGATCTTCTTCTTCTTCATCGCCTCGATCACGCTGGCATAATCCGTGGCAAAGGAGACGACGACACGGCAACCGAGGCCCTTCTCCAGATGACGCCGCATCGGTTCAAAGGTCTCGGCGATTTGCTCGTTGTCCTCGGCAGGGATCAGACCCAGAACCAGACGCGCAGGCGTCGACTCGGAGGCGTCCCGGTCGTCGATCTTCGAGCAACCCGGCGGAATCAGCGAGAGGCTCAACAGCATCAACCACGCCCAAGTTCGCGGCATGCACGATCCTTCCCGTATAAGTACGAACAGACGATTCTCAGTAGTGGTCATAACGGGAGGATAATATCTGCTTCACACGGGTCAAGTTAATGTTTTGTTAGAACGCGGAACTTCAGACACATGCGCGACTCGCTGTGCGGTCACAGCCTTCCGTCGAAGCGACACCCGTGTTCTGGGCGGCGCGCCGCGAAAATTAATGTACAACATATACGATTCCAATGCAGAGCCAACATCGCATCCTATACTCACTCATCACAGACAACATGGCTATAGGAGTTCAACATCGTTGACACAGAAGACAGCCCAATGGAACCAGGACGATCTAATGGTTAGGATGACGCGAACAGGAATCGGCTTGAGAAGATTGAATGCCATGAATCAACGACTGATGTCTCCATTGCCCCCCGCGGCCCCCCAGCCGCAAGGGGTGGGTGTGTTGCGTGGCGGACAGGAGGTGGAGAGACGAATGAGACCGCGCGCCGCCTTCACCTTGATTGAACTGCTGGTGGTCATCGCGATCATTGCCGTGCTGATGGCCATCCTGTTGCCTTCATTGAGTCGCGCGAGGGAACAGGCGCGAGGCGTCTACTGTGCGGGCAACCTGAAGAACATTCACCTGGCGTTCCTGATGTACGCCGAAGACCATGACGGCAAGACCCATCCCTCACCCAATCAAGGGGTATGGTATACGTTTGAACCCGGTTCCGAGGGACTGGTCAAGACCGCGCAGATGATCGACAAAGACCATGGGCTGGCTTACTGGGGCGTAGCTTATTACCCCTACTGCAAACAGACCGACGCATTCATTTGCCCGTCCTCTCGATACATGGACGACCTGGGAAGTCGTGAAAACACCAAGCTGTTCTGGGATGGGACCTACGGCCTCAACGGCTTCCTGAGCGGACGGCAGAAGAACAGCAGAGTGCTGATGACCCGGCGCGCGAGCGAGCGCATTCTGGCTCTGGACCATCTGGAGCATTTCCTGGAGAACAATGGGGACATGCTGCACATCCGCAAGGGCGATCGCATCAACCTGCCGCAATGGCGTCAGGAATACACCAATCTATCGTACAATACGCCCGACTGGTATCCCGACCCTCTCGGGCAGATCTACCGGCATGCCCGACGGTGCAATCTTCTGTGGCTCGACGGCCATGTTTCCAACATTCGGGAGTCCACCGGCGAGGATGTGCAGCCGTATTGGTTCTGTGGCGATGCGGCCAGCGATGCGGCCCCCCGCTGACTTTCCGATTACAAGAAGGCACAGTTGATTTCACGGAGGAGCTTTTTGGAGCTCGAACGATAACCATGTCAATACCAACAGATGTCGTCCGGTGCGCAGGGGTGCGCCCCATATGGGGACGCCTGATTGTCGGTGCGTGACCGACAGCGCGATCGTAGCCGTTGACGCATACGCAAACAGTGGAGGAACGTGTTATGTGTAGTAGAATGCTTCTTATGGGTCTTCTCTTGTGCGCACTATGTGCGGGACCGGCCCAGAGCCGCACCGACTCGCACCTGGTGGGTTGGTGGACCTTCGACGAGGGCGCAGGCGACGTTGTTCACGATTTCAGCAGTCAGGGCAATGATGGTGCCGTCGAAGGGAATCCGGAATGGGTTGCCGGCGTGCTCGGCGGCGCGATGGGATTCAGCGGGGACGGTGACCAGATCAAGCTGGCCTCGATCCTCCCGATCGGTCCGACGTCCAACACGGTCACTGCGTGGATCAAGATTCCGTTGGCCGGCACGGAAGGGTTGGACGCCACGGAGCGGGTCGGGATCATCCTGGGCACCTACAACGATTCGCCCAACAGCAATTGGGAGCTTCATGCTGCCGGGCAGTTGCGGATGTGGTGGAATGGCGGCGAGGTCGACGCGCGCGGAACCACCGACCTGAGAGACAACACATGGCATCACGTGGCCTGGGTGCGCGACAAGATCGCCAATGCCAGCACGATGTACATTGACGGCGTTTCGGAGGCAACCGTTGCCACGGTCGGCTCCGACGTCACGTTCACCACCACCCATCGGATCGGCGCCGACAACCGGGGCTCGAGTACGCCGAACTTTCACGGCCAAATGGACGATCTCCAGGTCTACAGTCGGGCATTGTCACAAGAGGAAGTCCAGTCGATCATGGGCGGACCGATCGACTACAGCCTGGCGTCCTCTCCGACACCCGCGAACGGAGCGGTCGACGTCCCGCGCGATGCGGTCCTTGCTTGGAAGCCGGGGCTGTACGCCGCAACGCACAACGTATACTTCGGAACGGAAGAGGCGGATGTCAACGAGGCCGGCCCGGCAGATGCGCGCGGCGTCCTGGTCAGCCAGGAACAGACGATGAACGCCTATGACCCCGCCGATCTTCTTCAATTCGAGCAGACATACTACTGGCGCATCGACGAGGTCAACGCACTTCCCGACGGCACGGTTTTCAGAGGGCCCATCTGGAGCTTCACCGTTGAGCCCGTCGCCTATCCACTCGCCGCCGCTTCGATGACGGCTGTGGCGGCAAGCTCGGCCGGTGACGACGAAGGGCCGGACAAGACGATCGATCGATCGGGTCTGGACGAGGCCGATCTGCACTCGGTGCGACGAACGGACATGTGGCTCAGCGGAGACATCCCTGCCGGCGAGTCGGCCTGGATTCAATTCGACTTCGACAAGGCCTATGCCCTCCACGCGATGCAGGTATGGAACCACAACAGCGAACTCGAGTCCATGGTGGGTCTGGGCGCCAAGGCGGCAACGATCCAATACTCGGCTGATGGGATCGAGTGGACGACGCTGGGCGACGTCGAATTGGCTCGGGCCTCCGGCCGACCGGACCAGGCGGCATCCACAGTGATTGATCTGGAGGGTGCGATTGCTCGGACCGTCCGGCTCAGCGTCCACAGCAACTGGGGCGGCATTCTACCGCAATACGGTCTGAGCGAGGTACGTTTCCTGTATGTTCCGATGCGCGCCCGGCAGGCCGAGCCGAACCCGGGCGCCGATGGAATCGCCCCGAAGACACAACTCACCTGGCGCGCCGGCCGTGAGGCAGTGATGCACAACGTATATCTCAGCAACGATGAGCAGGCGGTATTCGACGGCGCGGCTCTCGTCGAAACGGTGGCGGAAACTGGGTATGAGGCCATCCTGGACCTGGATACAACCTACTACTGGAGAGTCGACGAGGTCAACGAAGCCGCCGATCCAAGCATCTGGGAAGGCGACGTGTGGAGTTTTGCGACGCAGCAGTACCTCGTCGTGGACGACTTCGAGAGCTATACGGACGACGAAGGCAACCGGATCTACGAGACATGGATCGACGGCTGGGACAACGACACCGGCTCGCAGGTAGGGTACATGGAGGCGCCGTTCGCTGAGTTGAGGATCGTCAACAGCGGGCGACAGTCCATGCCGCTGACCTATGACAACACGGCGGCCCCGTTCTACTCCGAGGCGGAGCGGTCTTTTGATATGCCCCAGGATTGGACGATGTCCGGCATTGAGAGTCTGACCTTGCAGTTCCGCGGCGAGATCGACAACGAGGGCCAGTTGTACATCAAGATCAATGGAACCAAGGTGCCATACGATGGCGACGCGGCCGATCTGGCCAAAGCCCTCTGGCATTCCTGGAACATCGATCTGTCGATTGTAGAAGCGGATCTGACAAACGTCGCACAACTGGCCATCGGCATCGAAGGGGCCAATGCCAAGGGGATTCTGTACATCGACGACATCCGCCTGTATCCCAGCACGATCGAACGGGTGACACCCGTGGCTCCAGATGACGCACATCTGGTTCACTTCTGGACGTTCGACGAGGGCGCCGGCGCCGTTGTTCAAGATGCCGGTGCCCAGGGCAACAACGGGGCCATCCTGGGCAACCCGCAATGGATTACCGGAATGGTGGGCGGCGCGCTGCAGTTCGACGGCGACGGCGATGAGATCCCTCTGGCCTCTCCGTTGACGATCGGATCGTCTTCGAATACCGTCGCGGCATGGATCAAGGTTCCGCTTGCCGGTACGGAGGGTCTGGGCGCCACGCAGCGAGTGGGAATTCTGCTGGGCAGCTATCCCGACAGCCCCAACACGAACTGGGAGCTTCATTCGGCCGGTCAGATGCGCCTGTACTGGAACGGCGGGGAGATCAACGCCAATGGCAAGACCGACCTGAGGGACAACACGTGGCACCACATCGTCTGGGTGCGCGACAAGGAGACGGACGCTTGTTACATGTATATCGACGGACGCCTGGAGGCAACCGCCACAACGGCTGGAACGGATGTCGTCTTCGAAACCACGCACCGGATCGGAGCCGACAACCGCGTGTCGGGCGTGCCGTATTTCAACGGCGGACTGGACGATCTGCGCGTCTATGAGAACGCGTTGTCACCAGCCGAGATCGCCTGGCTGGCGGGCCTGAGAAAGCCGATCCAGAGCCCGTTCTAAGTTGGCGGTGTGAATGTGGGCAAGACTTTGCAGGCATGGCTTGCGGAGAGACAATGTCACAGAAGGCAGGGCGCCCTCGCAAGGCGCCCTGCTTCGATTATGATTAAGCATGTCAATCTGACAGAAAGGAGTTGCGTCATGTTTGACTGGATCGCAGAGGACGCACGACAAGACCAGCCAAGCCGGAGGATACACATGGTGTTCTGCAGGTGCTTTGCCGCCGTGATTGTGCTCTCGTGCACAGTGCTCGGAGCCGGGTCGGTTGCTGGGGACGCTGCCACCGGCGCGCTGTATCTGAGCGTTGACCCGTATGCGGGGGTCGACTGGAGCCGCGTCAGGCAATACAGAGTGAACCTGCATACCCACACGACCCAGAGCGACGGGCGCCTTGCACCGGAACGGGTCATAGACGAGTACCATACCCGCGGATACCATGCCCTGGCCATCACCGACCACGATCGCTGCACATGGCCCTGGACCGCCTTCGATCGTGACCCTGCGGCATTGAACATGCTGGCCGTTGCCGGCAATGAGTTGTCGCGTCACCACCATGCGCTGAGCCTCTTCACCAATTTCGAAACGCAGGAGCGGGACCTCAATGCGGCGCTGATGGGTGTGGCCGAGGCCGGCGGTCTGGCGATCCTGTGCCATCCCGCCATGCACTGGGTTCACCAATACGATGCACCGCCCACGCTGCGGGTCCCTCTGGTGTCGGCCTTCCATCGGCTGACTCGGGATGATTTCACGATCGAAGCCTGGTTTCGCACGGCGGACACCGGGCGGAATGTCCTGCTGGGCAACTACTCCGGAGGCTATGCCGGGGCGCTGAACCTCGAGTTGCATACCGACAACCGAGTACGCGTCTTTGTGCAGCCTTCAGACGCCGGCAAAACGGTGGACATCAACGTCTCCGCGACTCCTCTAGGAATCGACACGCGGGACGGGCGATGGCATCATCTGGCAGGCGTGCGTCAAGACGGTACCGTACGGCTTTATCTGGACGGTCGATTGGCCGGGCAATCAGAGGACTGTGCGGGACCGTTTGAGCTGCAGGGCGATGCTCTCTTCATCGGCCGCGACACCCGTACCGGCTCAACTGTCTTCAAGGGAGACCTCAGCCGAATCCGTCTGTGGCGCCGCGCTCTGAGACAAGAGGAAATTGCCGCGACGGTTTCCGCGACCCAAGTGTCCACCGACGGTCTTCTGGCTCAGTACCTGTTTTCCGCCGTTCCGGGCAACGTATTCGCGGATACGGCCGGCAGTCCGGCCGGGCCATTTCACGCCGAGGTCTCCAGTGACACGGCCCCCAGATGGATTGCCGAAGCACCTGAAGCACTGCACGCTGAAGAGGACGCGCCCGGCGCCGTGCGTTTTGAGCCCGGTGCATTCCCTGACTCCGTGCCGGATGCGACCATCGAACACTATGTCGCCTTGTTTGCACGCCATCGCCATCTTGTGGGCATCGAAGTGCTCAATCGCACCCGGCCCGATCGCGAAATCCCGCTCGATCGACAGTTGTGGGACCAACTGCTCACCGCATTGATGCCCCATCGCCCGGTCTGGGGGGTGGCCACCGACGACATGCACAGCATGAATCATCTCGGCGGGGACTGGGTGGTGCTGCTGGCAGAAGAACTGGATGAACGGACAGCTCGAACAGGCTTGGCGGACGGTCGGTACTACTTCGCCTCGACCCGCCTGCACGCCACGACGGCCGATGTCGTGCGTGTCCCACGGATCGAGCGAGTGGCTCATGATGCGGCGGCGGGTTGCATTGCCGTCACCGCCACCGTGGCAGGGAAACCCGTGTCTGATCGCGCCTGCACGTGGATTTCCAACGGTCATACCGTCCAGATCGGTTTGACCCTGCCGTATCGAAAGATGGCCGGTATCGGGGCGTATGTGCGTGCCGAAATTGCCGGCGACGGCGGCACGACCTATACCAATCCCTTCGGGTTCGTATGCCTTGAACCCTGAGTGGTTGTGAGACGCCTCTGTGGTGCAAGCCGTGAAGGAGTTGCGGCGTCGAGACATTCCGGTTGCCGTCCACACCGGCTACAACCGAGAGATGTCGGACATTGTGCTTCGCAAGGCTGCCGAGGGAGGCTTTGTCCCGGATAAGGTGACTGACGCCAGACCGCGGTTCTGTTTTGACGACGTGATCTTCCCGGACAATTCGCCGGAGCCCTACACGGCCCAGGACTTCGCTCATCGTATTCGTGCTGCTGCGCGCTGACAGAGGTCGTCCAGGTCGAACTGACCGTTGCCGTTGACGTCTGCGAGGGGTATACGCGAGATCTCCCAGATGTCATCGGCGCCATAACCACCCGCACGATGAGAATCGAAGTACAGGGTCGCGCCATGCGCCGACGTGCTCGGGCTGTACTGCCATGTGGCGCTGTTCACTGTGGGACCAAGATCGACGGGCTGGTTCCAATGATCACTCACGCTTGCGCGGGTCGTGATCCATATGTTCAGGAAGCGAATGAAGTAAAGCGTCAGACCATCGGAGGTGATGCACGGGCAAGCGCCTGGCGCTCGGCTTCAAAGCGAGCGATCACACGCTTGGAGTCCATACCGGGCTTGATGACCTTCAATGTTACACGGCGTCGCAGCGGCGCGATTTGATCGGCCAAAAACGCGGTCCCCATACCGCCCTCGCCCAAGACGCTTACAAGCCGGTAGGGGCCCACCCAACTGCCGACCTGTTCCAGCGACGATTCGAACGCAGCCGCGAAGTCTGGGGCCTCCGACGCAGCACCGGCGTTCGCGCACTCGGACGCCATAGGTTCACCTGTCTGGCTCTCGGGCTGTTCGGTGTTACCAATGCCGAGCGAGAACAGGCGGGCCAACTGGTCGCGCTCCAGCCCGAAGATCTTTCTGCGTCGTTGCTCACCCATGCTGTCGAGACCTCCATCGACGATCCAGGGCAGCGGGTCTGTCCCTATCCTATTCT
>CAZTGH010000016.1:14389-28883 GCA_964612985.1 uncultured Pirellulales bacterium | reverse complement strand
ATCGCGCGCGCGGTGATGATCACCGTGGCGTACGGTCCATCGATTCCTGATTCACCGAGCGGCAGCCTCGCGTCCTCCGGGATCTTCTCAAACGTCTCGACATCCTGGTACTCGGGTGGTGTGTAGAAGATGTCGACGTTCGCAATTGGAAACGGCTTGATGAGCGCCGTGCGTTCGCCAAGCCCGTCCGCGGTGACGATGAACGAGTACGCACCGCGCTCGGTGCGGTTGTCGGGGCCGTGGCGGCCAAGACGGTGAAGATGACCGGCATGCCGGAGATGGTGGCATTGTTCAACGGCTTTGGCGGCATCGCGAGTCTGCTGGTCGGCTGGGTGAGTTTCCAGCTGATGCTGACCGGCGACGCCAACGCACCGACGCCGCTGCCTGGGCTGAGCGACTGGCTCCGCGTTGCGGGGTTCCCCGGTGCGACGCTGAACCTGCCGCCGGAGTACATGATGTCCGTCGTTGCCATCTTCCTGTCGGTGCTGATCGGTGGCGTGACGTTCACCGGCTCGCTGGTGGCGTATGGCAAGCTTTCGGAGAAGCTCAACTCCAAGCCATGGCTGTTCCCCGGCCAGCAGATCGTCAACATTCTGGTCCTGGCCGCCATCGTGGCCGCCGGCGTACTGTTCAGCCTGAACATGCACCCCGAAATCAACTTCATGCCGAACTGGCTGATCTACCTGGTCTTCGTGTTGGCGGTGGTGTTGAGTTTCAGCCTGGGCATCCTCAGCACGATCCCCATCGGCGGGGCCGACATGCCGGTGGTGATCTCATTGTTGAACAGCTACTCCGGTCTGGCCGCTTGTGCCGCCGGCTTCATTATCCAGAATAACGTGCTGATCGTCGCCGGTTCGCTGGTGGGCGCGAGCGGCATTATTCTCACGAGCATCATGTGCAAGGCCATGAACCGCTCGCTGGCCAACGTCCTGTTCAGCGGGTTCGGTTCGGCCGGCAAGAGTACCACCGCCGGCTACGAGGGCGAAGCGAACCCCATCAGTCCCGACGACGCCTACCTCATTCTCGAGGCGGCGCAGAACATCGTCTTCGTCCCGGGCTATGGCATGGCGGCCGCCCAGGCCCAACACGCGGTACGCGAACTGGGCGAACTGCTCCAAGACAACGGCGCCGAGGTCCGCTACTGCATCCATCCCGTGGCGGGGCGCATGCCGGGACACATGAACGTGCTGCTGGCCGAGGCGAATGTCCCGTACGAAATGCTCGTCGAGCCGCAGGATGTCAACCCGAACATGGAGATGGTGGACGTAGCCATCGTGATCGGCGCCAACGACGTGGTGAATCCCGCCGCACGCGATGATCAGTCCAGCCCGCTGGCGGGTATGCCGATCATCGAAGTCGACCGTGCCCGCACCTGCATCGTGCTCAAACGCTCGCTCAACCCCGGGTTTGCCGGCGTGGACAATCCTCTGTTCTTCAAAGAGAATACCCGCATGCTGTTCGGTGACGCGAAGGCCTCGGTCGCAGCGCTCATTTCGGGATTCAAGCAATAGCCATAGACGTTCGCGCAACGACGGTCCGCCTGGATATCGTGCCGGCCCAACTCCACGGGTTTGCTCCAGACCTGGCGCCATTGGCCTTCCGCGAAGTGTGCCACCTCGAGTTGCGCATCTCTCAGGCGAATCACCAGGAACCCCTTGGGACGACTCGTCGAACCAGGTTGCTTGGGGTCCCGATCGAACTGGGGCGACGGCGCCATGCAGACGTCGTATCCGGCCCAGCGATATCGGCGATATGCGTGCTCGTGGCCGTGCAGGATCAGCACGACGTTGTAGGGACGCAGCACGGTTTCCAGGGCGGCCAGATCATCCTGCGTCCACCACTTCTCCAGACCCCAGCCGGTGAGTCCATAGTGCCAGAACAGGATGACGGGCCGGCCGGAGTCCCCGACGCGGGTTGCCAGGTCCGCGCGTAGAAAGGTCAGACTGTCGTGAGGGTCATTCCAGACGGAGGGGCGGTCGTACACCGGGCGAGGCTCTGTGCCAGGGAACAGATTCAGGCAAACCAGATGGAGCGGTTCCCAGTCCCAGGAATAATGATACCCTTTCGGACAGAGATGAAGAGGCCCGACGCGCTGTTGATTTCGCTCGATGAACGCCTCCTGGACAACGCTGAAGCTTCCCGCCGGCAAAGTCCCGTCCAAGTCGTGATTTCCGATACATTCGTAAGCGGGAATTCTCACAACCGCGTGCCCCCGTGGGTCAAACAGCGACGCATACTTCGTCCAATTTGCCGGGTTGCGAAGATCGTCGACCAAGTCGCCCAACACGAGGATCCCTTGGGGTCGGCCTGCGACTCCACCGAGGGGGAACGAGCGGCTTTCGATGTCGTTCATCCACACGAGCGTCTGTTCCGTTCCTTCGGTGCCGAGTCGGGGGATGTTGATCTGCGGATCGCCGACCGCCAGGAAGGTAAGCGTCTGGTCTGCCGCATGTGCAGCGCCTGGTATCGTGGCCACCGTGCAGGCCAGCCACAACGCGAGGATCATGGGCCGATATCGATTCATAGTCCACTCCATTGGCAGGACGTACGCGGTCACAGCCGCCAGGGGCTCCGCATGGCCCGCGCCATCATGCGGTCGGCCTGCGAATCGCTTACGAACCGCTCCGCTTCGACGTCCCATGTCAGTTTGCGTCCCAGTCGCAGGCAGATGTTGGCAATGTGACACGTCGTCGTCGAGCGGTGTGCCACCTCGGGCGGTGCGATGGTCTTCGCTCGCGTCTTGACGCAGTCGAGGAAGTTGCGATGGTGGCCCATCATGTACTCGTAACCCCGTTGTGCGCTGCTGAGTTGGCGGAGGATTTCGTCGCTCGAGGCGGTGACCTTGCCGGTGTCGTCAACGCTGACCCAGCCCTCGGCGCCAACGAACTTGTTGCCGCGCGGACCGCGTCCGGGCTCGGTTTCGTCGTGGATGATCATCTTCACCCCGTCGGGATAGGTCGCGACCACGCCGAACCGGACGGGTGTGTTGAACAGACCGTCTTTCGGGAATTCCGCCCATCCTTCATATTCGGTCGGTCCGGCGTACTGGCTGCCGTTGGCCCACTGCGCCAGATCGTTGAAATGAGCGCCGAGGTCGGTTAACTGACCACCCGAGTAGTCGTACAGCCAGCGAAAACTGCCATGACAGCGCCTGGGCGTATAGGGCTCGTAGGGCGCCGGTCCAAGCCATCGGTCGTAGTCAAAGCCTTGCGGTACCGGTTCAGGCTTCTGGGGTGGGCAGGTGGGTCCATTGTGGTAATAGCAGTGCAACTCCTGGAGGCGACCAAGCATGCCGCTCAGGGCGATTTCCACACCGAAGCGAAAGCAGGCGTTGCTGCGTCTCTGCGTGCCGCTCTGATAGACGGTTCCATACTGTTGCATCGTATCGGCGACCGCTCGGCCCTCGGCGATGGTCAGAGAAATAGGCTTCTCGCAGTAGATGTCCTTGCCCGTCTTGGCCGCCTCGATCGCAAGGATCGCATGCCAATGGTCCGGCGTGGCAATCAAAACCGTGTCGATGTCGTCCCGCGCCAGGATCTCATAGAAATCGCGGTAGCTGGCGCAGTCCTGGTTGCCATAGGTGGCATCGACGGTTTGCTTGGCGGCAAGGGCGTGGTTGGCATCCACATCGCAGACCGCCAGCAGACGCAAGTCCTCGCACGTCAGAAAACTCTTGAGATTGTGCATGCCCTGACCGCCCAGGCCGATGGCGCCCATCGTGAGTTGTTCGCTCGCAGCAGCGCTCGTTCTCGCGGCGTGTGATCCGGGGATCACGTACGGAAAGGCGACGGTACTCACTGCGGCCGCAACTCCGCGCTGCAACAGGCATCTTCGTGATACTGCTCTCATGGCTATAGGACCTCCTGTCCCCAGTATACCGATGGCCGACCACGAGCCAAGGGATTTGTCCGCGTATTGTGGCCGGGGCCAGAATGGACGCGGCGGCCATGCTTAGGGCATGGCCGCCGCTATCACTATACCCAGGTCGGGTGTACTCGATTGCGAGGTCAACTCAATAGAAACCGCCGGTCGGCCATCCCTCTTCGAACCAGAAGATGATGCCCGGTCCGGTGGGCGGGGGTACATAGCCGCCTCCGGTGCCCGGATCGACCGGTCCGGACGACCCACCACTGCTGCCGCTGCTGCTGCGACTGCCATTGTCGTCGAGTTCGTCCACCAGTTCGTCGAGCGCGGTGTACACGATGAACGTGGAGCCGCCGAATTCCAGAATCGAGCCGATGACACCCTTGTCGGCGAAGGCCGTCTCGTAATCCGCCATGTTCGAGATGCCCTTCATCTGCACGACATTGCTGGCCATCTCCAGCGGCACCAACAGGACCCAGTCGAGCGCCTCGTCGGCCTTCTCGTTGTTGCCCGTGACCAGTCGCACTGGGAGGCGGGCGAGATTCGTCACGGCTTCGCCTGTGTGCTTGAGCGCTTCGATCAGGCTCTCGATGCACATTCCGATCGAGCCGGTCACGTTGTCGAAGTAACCCCAAGTCAGAGCGTTGCCGATCTCCTCGGTGGTCTTCCAGGCGCCGCCAATGGTCCGTCCGGTGAAGACCAGCGGGCGGACGACCGGATGGTTGTCCAGATAGGCAGCCTTCTGACTGTCGGGAAGGGCGTTGAACGTTACGAGGTCGGCCACGGAGTAGAGGCCGTCGCCCAGGCTGCCGATGGTCTCGCCGGCCTGCTGCGGCACGCGCCCGGGCTCCTGGAAGAACCCCTTGCCGTCATTGCTGCGGAACGGCTTGGCCCGGTCGCTGGCATAGCCCAACGTGATGATGTTCGTCGTATCCTCGATCGCCAGGCCGATACCCTTCAGGGCCTTCTCGATACTCTCGCCGGATTCGCGCGAACCTTCCTGGACGGCGTGGGCCCGATATTTGTCCAGATCGGCGCCGAGAGACCAGGCTGGCTCTTTCTCCTCGTAGAAATGCCGGGCCTGCGATCCGTTGACTGCGGTACGAGATCCACGCCCACCCGGAGTCGGTCCCATCTCAGGTCTCGGGGCAGGCGTCGGCGGCGTGGCCGGACCAACCGGCATGGTCGAAGCCAGACGCGCGTCCTGCGGGCGGTCCACGGTGGCTATCTCCTGCAAGGCAGCCTGCGCCGCCCGGTTCTTGGGCGACAACCACGTCTGGGTCAGCCCGATCAGAGATTCCGAAGACCTCTGTGGCGAGACCGTGGAGTTTGTCGCCGGCGGGCTCTGCGCGACCACTTGCGCCGGTTCCTCCGTCGGAACGTCGGCGCTTCGAGCGGTCCGATCGGCCGGAGGTGCTGTCGGTTCGGGAGCCCGCTGAGTGGGATATACGGTTTCCAGTTCGCCCATCGCCATCTGGGCGACCTGATTATCCGATGGAGCGGCCGTCGCATCCGTCGGTGTCGGCCAGGGCGGTGTGGTT
Source organism: uncultured Pirellulales bacterium (assembly GCA_964612985.1). GTDB lineage: Bacteria > Planctomycetota > Phycisphaerae > Sedimentisphaerales > Anaerobacaceae > Anaerobaca. Next base: position 23,478 of record CAZTGH010000016.1, on the reverse strand, counting down.
TGCCTCGCATACGAATTCTGCACCGGGGCCGCCGTTTCGCTGGGCGTCGCCGGCGCGGTCTGCTGCTGGGGTCCCTGCCGGGACGGAGCGGCAGCGGCCGCCCAGGGCGGCGTCGACTGTGCCGCGTAGGTTTCCTGTGGACGCACGACCGTCTGCTTCGGCGCCGTCCGAGGGGCCTGATTCTGCGCTGCCTGCCACGGCGGTGCTGCGGCGGCGGGTTGCCGCTGTGGCGCGGGTTGTCCCGCGTAGGAATTCTGTACCGGCGCCGCCGTCTCTCTTGGTGCGGCAGCAGGCAACTGATTCTGAGCAACCTGCCGCTGCTGAGGCGGCGTCGCATACTGCCACGGCTGCAACTGATCCGACGAGCCGGTCCCCAACAGGCGCACGCCATCAAGGTTGCGCCGTGTTACCGGCTGCTGCGGCGCGATCCAAGTATCGGCCTCGGCCGGCAATGTGGCGGTTGCTTGTCCCAGGACTCGCGCTCCATCCGGTATCGTCGCAGGTTCCTGTTCCTGCGGCGCCGTCCAGCCTCGAAGGTCCCGTGCCGTGGGCTCGGCAGCCGTGGGCGGCGCCGGTTCGGAGTCTTTCATCTCGCGGACACTGGCGAGAGGGTCGATCTGTCTGGCACGCTCGGTCGGGCTCATCCAGGTCTGGTTGCCGGCGCCCCCTCGCGATCTGAGCCGGGCCAACTCCGCGTCGGTCGACGTAGAATCTGCACCGTCCCCGGCAGTCCATCCGAACCTGCTTGGCGTCGGCAACTGCGCATCGTCACCCGGACTCCACCCGAATCTCGACGGACTCGGCGCATCGCTGAGTCCCTGACGAGTCCCGGTGTTCACGGGCGTCTCTTCTGTTGCCTCGTTCTCCAGCGGCGGCAAGGTACCGTCCGTGGCCGACGCGGTCGAAGGGCTCGAAGGACGCCATCCTTGCCTGGACATACCCCGATTGAGCAGACGCTGACTGCTGGAGGAGTTGAGCCGGTTGGACATATCTCTCATATAGGCTTCGGGGTCGTCAAGCTGCCGAGAGAGCTTGCCGAGCCCCGGATCCGGACTGGACGACGCGGTCTTTTTCTTCCTTTCGCTCTGCTGAGCACCGCAGACGCTTACGGCGCCCACCCAGAAGATCAAGCAAGCCAACCCGATCGCGGCCGGTCGGGCTCGGCAGACGCCGGTCCCGATGACGAAGTTATGGCGAGTTGCCGCAAAACGGCTGCGGACGAGACCCATTCGGTCACTCGTATCCATTTTTCTCACTTTCATCACCCCCTCAGTCCTGATCTCGGCTGCCCGGCGGCCCCGCCAGGGCTCGAGATACTGTGTGACTGAAATCCTGCACGGCTAAACGAGCCAGTTCCTTCGGTCAGTCGAGGAACTTCTCTCCGTTGCACGCATCCTCCTGGGTCCTGCACCTGCGTACGGGCAGACCCTTGCCATCGCAAGCCATCCGTGGGAAATACCGTCTCCTCTAGAAAGGTTGTCCTATCATACCCCCAATTCGATCCGTATTCTACCAGAATCCGGGGGACGCGTCAAGAATTGTCTCTTCGGAATCCGCCTTTCCCGCCGAGATTGGATTATTCGGACCCGGAGGCCCGCCTCGAAGAGGGTGGGCCGCCGAAAGTTATCGGACGGATACAGGGACACCGGGTTCTTCGCCGGTTACGGCTGCGATCCGGACAAACCGATCGGCAGACTATTGTCTCCGCAGGCCAATTCGCTATGCTACCGGGATTCCGGGAAACGCTCGTTGTATCCCGATACTTGGCGGAGTTCTTATGAGCGCAAGCTCTCTCAAAGCGCAATGGGCCCAGTTGATCGTTCTTTCGGGCGTTCACTTCCTCGTGGACATGTTTGGGAACATGCTGCCGGCGATCCTTCCCGTGGTGCGGGAGAACTTCTCGCTGAGCCTGTCGGTGGCCGCGTTCGTCCTGGCCGCATTGACGCTGACGGCCAACGGCGTCCAGATGCTGACCGGGCATATGCGCGCCGACCGGGACCAGCCCCTGTTTCTGCACCTGGGGCTTCTTCTGGCCTGCGTCATTTGTGCGATCGCCCTGGCGCCCCGTTCGGGCACCGGCGTCGCGGTAATCGTCGGCCTGGGAATCATCAGCGGCTGCGGAATCGCGATCGCCCACCCCGAAGGGCTGCGCGCCGTTCATACGCTGGAACGCATCAATGCCGCTACCAGCACCGCAGTCTTCATGACCGCGGGCTTCCTGGGCTTTGCCAGCGGTGGCGTGGTTTCTGCATTCCTCGTCTCGCGCTTCGGACTGGCGGGGCTCTTTCCCCTCGTCCTGCTGCCGATCGTGGGCATAGCCGCGGTGGTTCTATCCCGGATAACGCTGGCGGTCGAGAATCCGAGCGGTCACAAGGTCGGGCCCGAAAGGGTTTCGCATCGACTGCCCTTCTGGTTGCTCATGGCGATCGGTGTCCCCGCGAGTGTCTCGACCACGCTCTTTCTGCTGTTGATCCCGACCCATCTGCACACGCTTGGATTTGCGTTAACGTTTGGAGGGTTCTCTACGGCTGTCCTGGGCTGGGGCGGCGCGATCGGCCCGTTCTTCTGGGCGGCGGTGGCACGCCGCAAAGGCGACCTGCCTTGCTCGACGTATGCATTTTTGCTGGCCATGCCGTTCGCGTTCTTCTACATGGTCTCCATCGAGAGTCGAATTGCCGTCGGACTGCTGTTCGGCGCAGGTTTCTGTGCCATGTCCGGCTACATTCTGACCATCACGCTCGCCCGCTACGCCCGAGGGCTCAGACTGGGCCAACGCATGGCCGGCATCGTGGGCGGCACCTGGGGGATTGCCTACGTCATCTTCATGGGTCTTGGTGTGCTGGCCGATCATGTCGGCACCGGACCGGTCCTGCGGTTGACGCCCCTGGGGTATGCCTTGTCGGGCCTGATCGGTCTGTGGGCCATGCGCAGGTATCCCGAAAGCGGACGCTGCATCCGTACCTCGCCGGTCGAGGCAGGCGCCCTTGAGCATCCCCCCGTCTAGCTTGGCCCGGATGCTGCCCATTGCAGATCCCGTCGGATCTCACTAGAATACGACGGTTCAGATACAGGATTCCGAAGCTGCCAATGGGAGGTTGAATCATGATGCGAAACATCCGTTTGCTTGGTGTTGCGCTTGCTGTGCTGGCGATGGGCGTCATCGCGACAGGGCAAGGGTCCGAAGAAGATGGGTTCATTCCGCTGTTTCCGAAAGATGGCGTCCCTGGCGGGTGGCTCGTTCGGGCCTGGAACGACGTGAGCAAGCCCGTCGAGGGAGACGTCAAGTGGGTCGTCAAAGACGGCATCCTGCACGGCAGCGAGCAGCGGGGCACCTGGCTGATGAGTGAGCGGCAGTACGGGGATTTCATCCTGAAGTACGACTTCAAGCTGGGTGAGCTTGGCAACAGCGGCTGTGCCCTGCGCGCCCCTCTGGCGGGCGATCCCGCCTTCGACGGGATGGAACTCCAGATGGCCGATTATCGCTACAACACCAGCGCCAAGGACTCGGAGCTGACCGGGGGGATCTATCGGGCGATCGCACCGATCAAACAGGTCTACAAGCCCACCGAGTGGAACAGCTATCTGATCACGCTGGCCGGATCGCACATGCACGTTGTGCTCAACGGTGTGCTGATCCACGATCTCGACCTCAGCGAGCAGGACCAGACGGTCAAACGGCACGATGGTTCGCTGGCCCCGCCCGTCACGGATCGTCCTCGCAGGGGCCATATCGGCTTCCAGGAACTCAGCCGCGGAGGCTCCCACGTGCAGATCCGCAATGCCCGCATCAAGGTCCTCAACGAGGAGGGTTCCTGACCGCGGCGGTTATCGCCGGGATAGGGCTTGAATGAATGGCAGGAAGTTTCCTAGACCCTATACAAGCGCGGTTTTCTGGTGTATGCGAGGCGGGAATTCATGAAAAGGATCGAAATGCTCCGAAGACTTGCGTGTAAGGGGGTTAAGAACGCCCCCACATATGCGCAAGGAGCCATTTCAAGTGAACGGAACGCTACCGAAAAGACTGCGACAACGAAAGCAGAAAATCGAACGAAGACTGCGGCCGCGTCAGTGGCCGCCGCAAACGCGTCCCATGTTTTCGGCACGCGTTTATCGGGTTGCCCTGCCAGATCTTCCGCACGGACCGGCGGATCGTGTACCGCCTGCTGTCGCCGACATGTCCACTCGACTGAGACGGCCCCGAAGGCTCGAAGGATTTACCTGTTTTTTGGGACTAGTGAGTCAAGTCACTGTTTTAAGCCTTCCGTCAAGCCGCTGGAGCACAAGCCCGGCTAGCAATTTCCAGTGCCGTTTCGGAAGCCCGTGAGCCCACATCAATTGCAGAGGCACATAGATCACCCGATGCGCTCAGCCAAACCCTTGGACGTATCGTCACTTCCTTCGTCGTTGACTTACCGGACACATTCTCCTGCAACCGCCCGACATCACATCATCTCGTATAGAGGTACAGATCGCTTCGGGCGACGAGAAGTATATCCGAGTCACATGCCCTCAGCAGACGAGCCGCGACAGATGGCGGAATTATCAACGCTTCTCGAGGCATGTCTTCCTCAATCTCATTTGGGATATGGGTCTATAGAGAAACAGCGCTGCCGGCAAGGGTATTGTCCGGCCGCAGGGCGACATGGCTCGTTGCTCGTATCTCGGACGTCCTAGCGCCGAGCGTGCCATCGAGGTCCATCGGCTTGTCCGCGCGAGGCTTGGGACAATCCTTGGGAACGGGTGTGGTCGGATTATGGTGGCAGTTGCCGCGGAGAGTCCGCAGCAGGTGTATGGGCTTGTTTGGCCCATGGGGCATATTGTAAACTGCGAAAGAACGATTGAAGCATGTGATTGACGCCCAGCCGGACGATGCGTCCTATGACGAGATCCTGCGGACCTTCCCTTTGATCGGGCACCGCCATCGTTCTGAGGCGGAGAGAGAGAGCTGGGTCCTCATGTTCGGACACTATCACATCGCCTATCTGGTTCGCGATCCTCTGCGGATCGACATACTCGGTGTCTTCTACACGGCACTGGATATCAACCGTTATTTGCGACAGCCAATCGCCTCCACTGCCTTGGAATGCAGCACGTTACGTGGAGTTGCCCCGAGCCGTCTCTTCGTAGGCCCTGCCAAGCCCACTACGAACGGGGGTTTCGGATGGAAATGGGGAGCGGAAACCGCTATAATGGCCTCCGTCGTCGTGGTCTTGGATGAGAAGGGGCAACTTTAGACGGACGCTGGACGGGTCGAGAGAACGTGAGTGAACCATTGAAGAAACTCAACCGTGCGATCGCCACAATTGAATCGTGGGTGCCGCACGACGAGGTCCCGTGGGTGATCGCGGGGCCATGCAGTGCCGAATCGCTGAAACAGATGCTGACGACCGCCCGCGGTCTGGTCAAGTCGTCGCACGTCAAGGTCTTCCGCGCGGGCGTCTGGAAACCCCGCACCCGCCCGAACTCGTTCGAAGGCATCGGCGAGGTGGGCCTCGACTGGCTCAAGGCGGTCAAGGACGAGACAGGCCTGCCGACCGCCACCGAGGTGGCCAACAGCGCCCACGTCGAGCTTTGCCTCAAGAACGACGTGGATATGCTCTGGATCGGCGCCCGCACCACCGTCAGCCCCTTCAGCGTGCAGGAGATCGCCAACGCGTTACGCGGCGTCGATATCCCGGTGCTGGTGAAGAACCCCATCAACACCGACCTGGGCCTCTGGATTGGCGCCTTCGAACGCCTCCACGACGTCGGCATCCGCAAGATGGCCGCCCTGCACCGAGGCTTCTCCACCTACGTCGAAACCGAGTTTCGCAACCAGCCCAACTGGCAGATCCCCATCGAGCTCAAACGCCGCCTGCCCGCACTGCCCTTGATCTGCGACCCGAGCCATATCACCGGCAACCGTCAGCTCATCGAGCCGGTCTCGCAGATGGCGCTCGACCTGGGCATCACCGGGCTGATGATCGAATCCCACATCCACCCCGACGAGGCTTGGAGCGACGCCAAGCAGCAGGTGACCCCGAAGGACCTGTGCCATATGCTCGATCGGCTGCGAGTCCGCAATGCCGAGCTGACCGACCGAGATGTGAAGCGGCACATGGCCCGCCTGCGCTCGCAGATCAGCCAGATCGACGCTAAGATCATCGAGGACCTCGCCGAGCGGATGAAGTACGTCGAGCAGATCGGCCAGCTCAAACTCGAACACAATGTCCCCGTGCTCCAGCTCGGGCGATGGGAGAACCTCCTGGAAGACCACATGGCCGAAGCCGCCAGGCTGGGCCTCGACGCCGAGTTCATCAAGGCCATTTTCGAAACGATCCACGCCCAGGCCATCAAACGCCAGTTGTAAGACTTTTTGCCTCGGTGAAAAGACTCGTGGGTGCCGCCAGTCCGACATGCTACATAACCGGTTTTCGAGAAAGCACTTGCGAAGCCTCGCCAAGAGAAGCTCTGGGTGGATATGGGCTCCGGTAATGCCCAGAAAACGGGCCGGGATGCATCTGCTCTCTTGCGATTACTCAGCGGTCTTCGCCACCGACGAACCCCGCAATAGCGGACATGAATACCGCTTACATGCATCAGGAGGCACCGGTGTTCTCAGCCATGTCCAAGTCCTTTTGCCCTGCAACTCCTGCTCCGCCGCCTCTACGGCTCAGAAACGCTGAAACGCTTGTGCCTGAAGCCCTGGACAAAAGACCCTGCTCTTGCCGGGAAAAATGCCCCGTGACTTCGCTGCCGGTGTGGGCCTCTACAGGATAGAGAACACTCCAGAATTTCCGGCGTGGGCCGGAACGACGAAAACAGGCACCAGATGCGTCTAAGGAAGGAACGGACGAGCGATGAGAGCACTGAAAAGAATATGGATGTGGTGGCGGGCCCTCTGGGACGATGATTTCTACGAAGCGACCGAAGTCGACACCCATCGCTGGGACAACAAGAGCGAAATCCTCAGGCGGCTTTCCAGCCATCCCTTTTGACGAATCAAGGGATGTGGGCGGAAGTCCAGACGCTTCCGCTCGCACCCCCGATTTCGCGACGCCGCCACCCTCCCCGACGCGCGCCGCCTTGCCTTTCCATCGACCCGCTCCGGGTCGTCGTGTGTCAAACCAGCCGGTCAGTTCGCCATCTCATAGAGCGAACAGGCCTCCCAATCCTCGGCGAAGCGCCCCACAGCCGTATGAAGCCGACTCTTGACCGTTCCAATCGGAATGCCCAGGATCTGGGCAATCTCCGCGTATGCGAATTTGTGGAAATAGGCGAGGACGATGATCTCGCGGAGCTTGGCGGGCATGCGTGAAATGACGCGTTTGACGTGGGCGGCCCGCTCGTTTCGGATGAGATCGTCGTAGGGCATGTGTTCATCATGATCGAGGGCGTTGAGGACGTCGTCGATCGTGGATTCGTCACTGTCAAACATGTTGCCCAGTTGGGTCACTTCGCTGCGCTGCATCCGCCGGAGGGCATCCTTGGCCTTGTTGGCGGCGATGGTGAACAGCCAGGGTCGCAGCGGCCGGGAGACATCGAAGGTATCCCGGCTGACGAACAGTTGAAGGAACGTCTCCTGGAATACGTCTTCAATCAGATCGGACCGGCTGAGGAAGCGTCGCAGAAAGGCGTAGACGCTATCGCGGTAACGAGTCATCAACTCCTGAAAGGCCTCTTCGTCGCCGGCCGCGTATCTCTTCAGTAACTTGGTATCATCCATCGTGATCCCCTTCCAATCATGGTTAATAGGAACTGGGTCCAATCGTAGCAGATGGGGCATTTGTGCAAATCGGGCATTCGCTGGTTCTGGCACCGGGGTTCCCCTCGGTTGCCGTATGGTGAAATCCCCGATACCCCGCTTGCCTTTCCGGCGTATGTCGGGGCGGTTCTCTTGAGGGTGCTGAGGGTGCGCCGCAGGGCCTTACCTGCGCATGATGGATGCGATCGGATGACGGTAGCGCCAACCCGTGCGGATGTATACGAGGCGATGGGGTCCATCGAGAACCGGGCGGGACGGCGGGCGGGGGCCCCGCGCGAGGGCGGGTTAGGCGGCGGCAGCCAGCGGCTGAAGGGGATTCCTCATGGGATTTCCCGGATGGCGGGAAATCCGAGCGGCGACGACCCCCGTGCCCGAAACCATTGAAGACGTCCGTAACTGGGGCTATCGGTACGCCTGGATTCGGGACGTCTCCCTGACGGACCAAGCGGTCACGAGCCGGGGCACAGGCAAGCGGCAGAGGACTTGCTCAACCGGATGGAGCATGTCACGGCGACCGAACTCAAGAAGGACTGGCGGCTCCAGATCATGTACGGCATCCACAATCAGACGGATCTGGAAGAGCAGGAATTGGCGCACTTCGAAGGCTGCCGCGGTTCGAGTCCCGTGCGGATCGGCAACAAAGCCTTCGAGTAGTTCCAGCTTAAGATCTATGGCAAGGTGCTCACCGCCGCTTACGAGCTAGCCTGACGCGGTCTGCAATTCGAGGAGCACATCGCAGGCCTGCTCACCAAGGTGGCCAACCAGGTCCAGCAGGTCTGGAAAGAACCCGATTACGTCATCTAGGAAATCCGCGGCCGGCCGCGGCACTTCACCTACTCCAAAATTATGCCCTGGGTGGTCCTGGACCGGGCGAGCATCCTTTCCATCGGGGCATCATTTCCGCAGCTCTGATGCCCGTGGTCGTGGTGCTGACGCCTTACCTGAATCAGAGACATCTTCCCGAAGGCTTCCGTCCGGGGCCGGTGTGGTTTGCGATCAGGGTTCTCGTCGGGCTCCACTACGGATTCTTTGCGGATTTCTGCCTCTATGACCTGCTGTTTCGCGGGGGGCATGCCGTAGGCGCCGAGCAGCGATTCTATCTCGGAATACGCGTAGCTGTTGGCGCTGGCACGGATGTACCACCCGATGCGTCCGGTGTTGTAGACGATCGCGCCGTCCCCAGTTGAGAAGTGTACACGTAGACTGGCAGTGTTGACGGCGTCTGCCAAGCTCGCGTATCATTGGCGGGGGATCACGATTCTGCCAGTGAAGGAGTGCTGCACGATGAGACCGAGCCCGTTGGCGATTTTCTGTCTTGCGATCGCGACCGCATGCGTCTGTGACG
>CAZTGH010000016.1:0-14379 GCA_964612985.1 uncultured Pirellulales bacterium | reverse complement strand
GACGCCAGTGAGAATCAAACGGTCCCCCGCATTGAGGGCCTGTTCGGCCCCATGGCGGCAAGATTCGCCGAGTACGCGGTAATCGTCGAGCCGGACAGGAATGAAGCTGAATGGTGGGCGGGGGCGCCGTCCGTGGTGCGGGACCCGGACGGCACGTTCTGGCTTGCTTGCCGGATGCGCACGGCCGAGGCTCCTCGCGGACTGCGCGGTTACGAGATTCGCATCCTGCGAAGCGATAACGGCGTCCACTTCGAGAAGGTGCATCGCATCCGCAGAGAGGAGATCCCGATTCCCGGATTCGAACGTCCCGCCCTGCTCATCGACCCGAAGACCGGGCACTTCAAGCTGTATGCCTGTGGTCCCTGGGACGGCGGCCCCTGGTCGATCGTCAAGTTCGCGGACACCGAGACGCCGACGGCCTTCGATCCCTGTTCGGCCCGGGTGGTCATCGGTCCACTCCCCAGGAAGGACGATCGCGATGTGATTCCGGCTGAATACAAGGATCCCTTCATCTTTCATGCCCAAGGGCTCTACCACTGCTACGTAATCGGCGTGATCCGACGGACGGAGCGAATCTATCACTTCCAGAGCCGCGACGGAGAAGAATGGGCGCCCGTCGGCAATCCGTATCAGTCGATCATGGACCTGACGGGCTGGCACGACTTCTATGTCCGGCCAGCCAGTGTGTTGCCGGTGGGCGTCGGATACCTATTCTTCTATGAGGGTTCGGCCTGTCACTGGCACGACCCGGTCTACAACATTGGGACCGGGGTCGGCTTTACGTTCGATCTGCATCACATCCGGGATCTTACACCGGAGAGTCCGCTCGTGGTCAGCACCACGCCCGGCGAGCGATTCGCAACGTGGCGTTACTCACAGTGGATGTGGGTCGATGACCAACTCTGGGTCTACGCGGAGGTGGTCCGGCCCAATGAGTCGAACGAGATACGCCTCTTTCGCCTTCCACGAGAATGACGTTCCTCTCCTCGTCGTGATCGGCGATCTCTGGCGATGAGTTACGAGTTGAATGATACGGTGGCTGCAATTGTCATGATCGTGACCTGGATCGAATGGCCGAGGCGATCGAGATTGCACGAAGCGAGCCTTGGAGACCGCAGAAGACCACCCAGGTGACCGAAGCCTCGCGGCCCGTCGAAAGACCTGCCCCATGACGTGACATTCGTTGTAGAGCAACTGATCCCCTCCGGAAGATCACACTTTGGTAGAAAAGGCCTGCAAGTCGATACGTTTTTGTCGTTCCGGGCTCGAAGGCTCTTGTGTCATCCAGCTATATCTCCTTTTCAGTGCTGGGTTTAACGCAAGGTGTGTATTTCTCGACCTGTTGGCATCGTACTTGCTTCGGAAGTCTGTTTGATCACCCGTGTGACAGAGGGTATAAGTACGACCCTACGCAACTGCGGGGTTGTCCGTTGGATCGGAAGCCGATATCGAACTTGTTGCGTAGAACACTGGTATGTAGACAGATGATGGAACAGACCGTGTCCGAGATGCTGGAGGGCACCACTGAATCTGAGGTTGCAGGCATGGACGGTGAACGACTGCTGTATGAGGTCAACGAACTGAGTCATCTCTTCCGAGAGAGCACGAGTATCGAAACGCTGCTGAACAAGGCGGTGGAGATGGTGGCCGATCGCACGCAGTCGGCTGTCTGCTCGATCTACCTGTACAACCCGGCCGACCGTATGTTGACGCTCCGCGCCACGCGTGGCCTCAACCCCGAATCGGTGGGGTCCATTCGCTTGCGACTGGGCCAAGGGCTTACCGGTCTGGCACTGAAGGAAATGAGAACGGTCTGTGAGAAGGATGCCAGCCGGAATCCGAACTACACCTTCTTTCCAGGTATTTTCGAAGAGCAGTTCGACGCGTTTCTAGCCCTGCCCATCACACGGGGGATCTCCAAGATGGGCGTGCTGGTCCTCCAGCGCAGTACGGGACAATCTTTTGGCGAGGCCGATATCAAAGCCCTCGAGACCGTCGCCTCGCAACTGGCCAATATTATTGAAAACGCGCAGTTTCTCATGGGGATTCACGAGCCCCCCGCGGAAAGTCTGGAGATGCCTGCGGTCTCGCCCTCGCAACTGACGCTGGTCAAGGGCAGAGTGGCCTCCGAAGGGTTCGCGTATGCCCCACTGATGGTGATCGACAAGCAGAAGAGCCTGTCGTTCCTGCTCAACCGGGAATTCGAGGGTCACTATACGCTGGAGGACTTTCACGCGGCCACGGCATCTACGGCCAGCCAACTGGAAGAGCTCCAGGAACGCGTCGAGCATCGGCTCTCGGACGCGGCATCGCTGATTTTCGCGGCTCACCTGATGATCCTTAAAGACAAGGCCTTCATCAACCGGATCGTCCAGCGAATCGACAGTGGCGTCAACGCGCCGACGGCGGTGGCCGAGGTAACCGGAGAGTACGTCCAGAGTTTCCTCGCCAGCGACAACGCCTATATGCGGGAAAAGGTCAACGACATCGAGGATCTGGCCATTCGCCTGGTCAACAATCTGATCCACACGGGCGAGGAGATGGAGGTCTATCGTGGCCACGTGGTGGTCACGCGCGAGCTGTTTCCTTCCGACCTGCTGAAGCTCTCTTCCGAAGAAGCCAGCGCCGTGGTCCTCGTCGGCGGCGGGGTCACCTCACATATCGCGATCCTCGCGCGCTCGCTGGCGATGCCCATGGTGATCGTGGACAACTACGAACTGCTCGGGCTGGCGGATGGCACACCCGTTCTCGTCGACGCTCAGATCGGAAACGTGTTCGTCGACCCGAAAGACGACGTGCTGGAGAAGTTCCACTCGCAGCAGCGACTTCGACTCAGCCTCGAAGAGCAGAAAGCGCGGATCCAGCCGGAGACCTTCACCTCGGACGACGTCCAGATTCGTCTGATGGCCAATATCAACCTGCTCAGCGACGTCGCCCTGGCCCGTGAGCTACGGTGCAATGGGGTCGGCCTCTACCGGACAGAGTTTCCGTTCATCGTTCGGACCACATTCCCATCCGAGGCCGAACAGTTCATCATCTACAGCAAGCTCGTCGAATCCATGCCGGACAAACCCGTCACCTTCCGCACGCTCGACGCCGGGGGCGACAAAATCCTGTCATACTATCATGACATCCAAGAGCAGAACCCCGCGATGGGCATGCGGTCGATCCGGTTTTCGCTTCAGAATCCGGGGATCTTCAGCGAACAGATCCGGGCCATTCTCCGTGCCGGTTTCGGCGCTGACGTGCGGATCATGTTTCCAATGATTGCGTCGATCGATGAATTCTGCCAGGCGCGCGAAGTTGTGCTCGATGCGATCGAATTCCTTTCCCGCCAAGGTATCGAGCACAACAGCACGCCGAAACTGGGCATGATGGTCGAGCTGCCATCGGTGGTGGAGCTGATCGACGGGTTCGCCCGCGAAGCGGAGTTCTTCTCGATCGGGACCAATGATTTCATCCAGTTCATGCTGGGGGTCGATCGCACGAACGACAGCGTGGCCGATTTTTATCTGCCGCACCACCCCTCCGTGCTTCGCGCGCTGAGCCAGGTGGTGCGAACTGCGAACCAGTACGGACGGGACATATCGGTCTGCGGTGACATGGCACACGAGCAGCAGTACATTCCGTTCCTTCTGGGAATCGGGGTCCGCATCCTGAGCGTAGACCCGGCCTACATGCTTCGCACCCAACAGACCGTCGGCGCTGTCTCCATCCGCGAGACCGAGGCGCTGGCCCAGACGCTGCTGACGCAGAACCGGATCCGCGACATCGAAGCGATTCTGGCCGCGCAGACCGCCTCCGCGTAAACCTTTCGGCTCTATGCGGGCATCCGACCTGCCCGGTCAGCGAAGCGATTGCCTAGACGTGTTTGACCTTGGTACTGCCCCGGCGGCGGTTGGCCAGGATCTTGCGCCCGTCACGGGTGCGGGAGCGAGCGCGGAACCCTTGTCCGCGTCGTTTTTTGATATGACTTCTGCGTGCGTTTTCCATCGTCCTGTTCCAACCCGAGACCCACCTGGTAAACAGCCGAAACACGGTGTTTCATGCCCTCGACTGTGATGCCTCGCGGATCTTCAACGGCGTCGGAATCACAGTGGCGCAAAGCATACCGCCGACCGGCCAAACCGCAATAGGGTGCCGGAAAGATTTCGCACGTTCCTCATACCGGCTCGCCCTACGCCGACATCGGCGGCCACGACGCCGGGTCCTGCTGATAGAAATCCTTCAGGGCATCGTACAGCTCCGGATGTACGGCCTGCAACTCCCTGGCCTTTTCGAAGAAGCATTCCGTGGCCACTGCGAAAAACTCGGCTTCGTTCGTCGCCCCGTAGTCGTCCAGCACCTTTCGGGCATCCCGGCCGGCGCCACCTCGGAAGGTTTCGAAATCTTTCTCGAGGGTTCGAGCCCAGGAGATGAAGCTGGATCGGTCCCGCAGGACGGGGGTGCTGTCGCCCCGCCCGCCGGCACTGTCGAGCTGGTGGGCAAACTCGTGAAAAACGACGTTCTGTCCGTCGTGAATGTCGGCGGCCCCTCTGCGAACGCTGTCCCACGAGAGCACGACGGCGCCGCGATGCCAGGACTCGCCCAGGCGCACATCATGGCCTTCGAGGATCATCCCCCCGACCATGTGGCGGGCGCGGCCGGCCACGTAGGTCCTTGGATAGACCAGGATCGAGCTCAGCCCGGGATAGTAATCGGTTTGGCGATGGAGCAGGAGCATGCACGCCTGGGCGGCGATGGTCAAGCGGATTTCGTCGGTGATCCGGAGCCCGCCACAGCCTTCGAACCGTTTCTCCGACAGAAAGATCAGGATATGTCGGCGCAATTCCCGCCGGTCGGCCTCGGGCAGACGCCGACAGATCGGGACGTTCCGATCGAGGATGGCTTTCCATTCGGCGGGGAAAGGCTGCCTCGCCGCCCGGGCCCGTCGTCGCTTCTTGAATCCGAACATGGGGTTCTCTTGAATTCGAATGCGTTTGCGGGTAGTTATATCATCTGTCGCTGACGGGACAAGCTTTTCGGTCGGATCAAGCGCGGATGGCGGTCTCGGGCGCAGCCCGGCGCCGGCCTGGGCAAACCAGTCATTGCCAGAGAAAGAAGACGGCAAAGCCATGACCTATGGACCTATCCTGTTGACTGCAACGATTCCGGGCACCGGGGGCGTCATCAAAACCCGTCCCGAAGACTTCTTCGTGGAGGAGCAGCCGCTGTACCCGGCGGCCGGAGTGGGCGACCACACGTATGTGCTGATCGAAAAGCGCGGCATCGGGACCCGCGAGGCGGTCGACCGACTGGCACGGGCGCTGAGAGTGCCGCGCAAGAACATTGGTACCGCGGGGCTCAAGGATACACATGCCGTGACCCGGCAGTGGATCTCTGTCGAACGGGTCGCCCCGGAGCACATCAACGATCTGGAGGTCGCGGACATCCGGATTCGGCAGGTGACGCGGCACGCGAACAAGCTGAAACTGGGCCACCTGGCGGGCAATCGCTTCGTCATCAAGCTTCGCAACCTGGCGGTGCCTCTGGAGGAGGCGGCGCACACGGCCAAGGAGGTGTTGTCCATCCTGGTCCGAAAAGGGGTGCCGAACTACTATGGGCCTCAGCGTTTCGGCAATCGCGTCGACAATCATCTCGTGGGTAAGGCGATTATCGACAATGACGCCGTCCGGGCGATCGACCTGTTCATCGGTCGGCCCGATCCCCGGCTCGACAGCGCCATCATGCTTTCGGCCCGGCAGCTTTACCTCAATGGAGAATATCAGCAGGCCCTCGATGCCTGGCCCCGGCAGATCATGGAGCGACGCCGCATCCTCAGAGCTCTGATCATCAACCGGGGCAACAAGAAGCGGGCATTCAAAGTCATGGACAGACACCTCAAGGGGTTCTTCGTCTCGGCATACCAGTCGTCGGTGTTCAATCGGGTGCTACGCGCCCGGATGCCGGAAATTGACAAGGTGATGGCGGGCGACATGGCCTACAAGCATGAGAACGGCGCCTGCTTTCGCGTGGAGGACGCCAGCGCAGAACAGAGCCGCTGCGAACGCTTTGAAATCAGCCCGACCGGTCCGCTGCTGGGCCAGCGCACCGCTCGTCTGGAGGGTCCGGCGGGCCAGATCGAGAACCCTATCCTCGAGGCCGAAGGGCTGGGTGAAGATCAGTTGCGACAGATGAAACGGCTTGGCGCCCGCGGGGGCCGACGTCCTCTGCGTTTCCAGCCGCGAGAGGGCGCTGTCGCCACCGGCACCGATGACCTCGGTCCTTACCTGGAGCTACGTTTCGAACTCGATCCCGGCTGCTACGCCACCACCCTGCTGACCGAGATCACCAAGAACCCCGTCGTCGAGGAATTGACCGACCCAGGCTGCACCGAAGCCGACGCCACCTGAGCACGACCTTCTCTGTGAGGATTTTGGGAACCCGCCTTGCCCGGCAGCGTAGCTGCAATGCGGAGCAGGTGATTGCGGATGGTCCGCCTGCCCGAGCAACATCATACGGAGTAAACGGTTGTTCGCCCGATCCACCGTGTGTGGGAGTTTGAATTCAGCGACGAAAGTGGGGTTCAATGCGCTGGTGTTCTTCCCTTTTCTCGGGGATATCGAATACCGGCCTGAACCCCACAAACTGTGGCAACCGCTACCGCAGGAGGGCTCGTCGACCCCGATGTCGAGTTCCTACCGCCCTCGGCAAACCGGTTGGCAGGCTAGATAAGGCCTCGAGAGACGGCCGGCACGGAAGCTATAGAGATCCCCACGATGGCCAACATCAGCTCGATGCGCACGTCGCCGTGTGTGCCAGGTCTCCGACGCGCCGGCAACCGTACCCCCATCGGAGCAGGGCGTCTTTCACGCTTGCGGTAAAGCGGTGGCAAGCTCGCCCGTTCGCTCCCGGTTGATGATGACGTACAGGACCGGCAGCACGACCAGCTCCAGCAGCAAGGCGCTGATCATGCCCCCGAATACCACGGCCACCAGCGGCTTCTGGAGCTCCGACCCCGCCCCGGTGGCGTAGAGCATGGGGACCAGGCCGACCAGGGTTGTCAGCGTGGTCAGGATGACCGCGCGGACGCGTAAGCGAGAGCCCTCCAGGACCGCTTCGCGGACCGTGCGTCCTTTCGCACGCAACTGATCGAAGAAACTGACCAGCACCAGGCCATCCTCAACCGCGACCCCGAACAGCGCGATGAAGCCGATGGAGGCCGCCACGCTGAGATTGATATCGAAGAGGTAGAGCATCCAGATTCCGCCAATCAGGGCAAAGGGTAGATTCACCAGAATCAGAGCGGCGCTCTTGAAGGAGTTCAGTGAGGTGAACAGCAGCACGAAGATCAGGCCGATGGCCACCGGAACCACGATCTTCAGACGGGACATCGCTCGCTGTTGGTTTTCGAACTGCCCGCCCCAGGCAAAGCGGTAGCCGTCGGGCAGGGAAGTCTCGACGGGAGCCAACTTCTGCTGCGCTTCAGCGATGAAGCTGCCCAAGTCCCTGCCTCTGACGTTGCACTCGACGATCAGCCGGCGAATGGAATCCTCCCGGCTCACCTGCGCCGGGACTTCCACTTCCACTATGGTCGCCAACTCTCGCAAGGGGATGTTGTACCCGGCAGGAGAAGGAACCAGAATCTGTTGGATGGTGTCGATGTCACGTCGCTTCTCCACGGGGAAACGCACCTGTACGTCGAACCGTTTCTGGCCTTCGTAGATTGTCGTGGCCACGCCGCCGCCGACCGCGGTTTCCACCAGCAGGTTGATGTCTTCCACATTGATCTGGTGGCGGGCCAACGCCTGGCGGTTCATACGGACTTCGATCTGGGCGAACCCGGAGACCTGCTCGATCTTGACGTCGGCGGCGCCTTCGATTTCGCTGAGAACGGGAGCGATGGTCTCGGCGGTGGTCCGCAACACCTCCATGTCATCACCGAAGATCTTCACGGCGACGTCGGACTTGATGCCGCTGATCAATTCATTGACCCGCAGGGCGATCGGCTGGGAGAAGGCCGGTCGGATGCCCGGGATCATGGCAAGCTCGCGCTCGATTTCGCGGACCAGTTCCTCACGCGAACGGTTGAACCGATGCTCGTAGTCCGGCTTGAACATCACGAAGACATCGTTTTGTTCCGGTCCCATAGGGTCTTCGGCAATCTCCGCGCGGCCGGTCTTGGTCACGACGGTTTCAATCTCAGGGAACTTGGCCACCAACCGTTTCTCGATCTGGGTGGCCTGCAGCGTTGACCCTTTGATGCTGGCGGTGGGCAGACGCACGACATTGATGGCCAAAGCCCCCTCATTCAACGGGGGCAGGAACTCCGTGCCGATCCGAGGCAACAGCGAGACGGTAACCGCCGCTATGGCCAGTACGACGATGACGGCCAGCCATTTCCATCGAATGGCCCTCTGCAGGGCCGAGGCGTGGAAGCGGTGCAAGTGCCGGACGAGGAAATTGTCCTCCGTCGCGCCGCCTTTCCGCTTCACGAGCATGGAACTCAGGACAGGAACCGTCGTCAAGGTCACCAGCAGGGAACCGGCCAGCGCGAAGCAGACGGTAATCGCCAGGGGCTTGAACATCTTGCCCTCCAACGATTCGAGAGAAAACAACGGCACGAAGACGATCACAATGATAAGGACGGCAAACAGCACCGGACGCGCCACCTCGCGCACTGCCCCCAGCGCGATGACCGTTCGGGGTTCGTCGGAATCCGCCTTCTCACGCATATGTCGTGCGACGTTCTCGACCACCACGATGGCGCCGTCGACGAGGATACCGATGGCCACTACGAGCCCGCCCAGGCTCATCAGGTTGCCGGTCACCCCGCTCCATCCCATGAAGATGAATGTCGCGGCCGCTGTCATCGGCAGGGTTATCGCCACGATCAGTGCAGCGCGGATGTCCCACAGAAAGATGAACAGAACCAGGACAATGAAGGCGACCCCCTGCACCAGAGCGCTGGACACCGTCCGGATGCAGGCCTGGATGAGGCTGGTGCGATCGTAGAACGGCGCGATCGTCACGCCGGGGGGAAGGGTCTTCTGAATCTCGGGAATCTCGGCCCGTACGCGGTCGACCACCTCTTTGGAATTGCGGTCCTTGAGCATGATCACCATGCCGAGCACCACTTCTCCCTCGCCGTCCTGGGTGGCGGCGCCGGTCCTGGTCTGGTGGCCGATCTGGATTTCTGCAACGTCCTTCAGGTAGATCGGCGTGCCTGCCTCGGACGTAAGGACAACGCTCTCGAGGTCCGCGACGCCCTGCGCCAGCCCTTTGGAAACGACGTTGATCTGCTCCCAGTCTCGTTCGATATAGCTGCCCCCGGCGTTGGCATTGTTGGCCTGGAGAGCTGCCAGAATCTCGTCCAGCGTGATGTCGTACTTGAGCAGAAGAGCCGGGTTGGGAATCACATGGTACTGTTTGACGAAGCCGCCGAAGCTGTTGATTTCCGTGACACCGGGAAGGCGCCGCAGTTGCGGACTGATTACCCAGTTCTGGAGAGTGCGCAGGTCCATCAGGCCTTCTTCCGCCTTCACCAATCCCGTGTTGCACTGGCGACACTGCCCCTCGGTCTCCGCCCAGACCCGCTTGTGTTCCGGACAGTAGTAACCGCTCTTGAGGACATACTGGTATATTTCTCCGAGCCCGGTGGAGATGGGGCCCAGTTCCGGTTCTACACCCGGCGGCAACTCGTCCTTGACCTGGGCCAGACGCTCGAACACTACCTGCCGGGCAAAATAGATGTCCACATGATCTTCGAAGATGATGATCACCTGCGACAGTCCCGTCTTGGATAAGGACCTTACCTGGGTGACATCAGGTAGACCTCCCATATCGATCTCGATCGGGTAGGTGATCAATCTTTCGACTTCCTCCGGAGCAAGACCCGCAGCCTGGGTCAGGATCATCACCTGCTGGTTCGTCACATCGGGAAAGGCGTCGATCGGCAGGTTTCGCCAGGCAACGACTCCTGTCGCCAGTAGGATGATGCTGCCGAGGATGACCAAGAGCTTCTGCTTGAGCACGAAGTGCAGGAAACTATCGAGCATGGTGGTTCATTCCTTTCCCTAATCGGCGCAACCGGCGCCCATCTTCTCGCGCAAGACATCGCTCTTGAGCATGAACGCTCCCCCGGTAACGATCCGGGAGCCAGGAGAAACCCCATCGAGGAGTTCCACCAGACCGCCGTACTTGTTGCCTGTCACAACGTCCAGACGGACCCACAGATCGTCCTTCCACTGCCGAAAGACGAAGTCCTTTCCTGCATCGGACATGACGGCCGCCAGCGGCACGGCCGGCACGCGTCCCGGATTGCGGATCGCGACCTCGACATCGACGAACATCCCGGGTCGGAGTTTCCCTTCCGGATTCTCAAGCTGCACTCGCATCTTGACCGTGCGGGTGCGTTCATCCATCACATTGCCTATGAAGTCCACCGTCCCGTGGAAGACCGCGGGCTCAAAAGCCCTCACGCGTACCGTGGCCTCAAGCAGCCCCTGCTGCGAGAACTGCTGATGCAGAACCCCGAGATCCGCTTCATAGACATCGCACCAGACCCACAGGTTGGAAAGTTCGGCAATGGTATAGAGAGTCTTGGTGGTGTCCACGATCTGGCCAACGGAGACGTTCTGGGTGAGGATGACGCCACTCTGGGGAGCACGCAGGATCAGATTCGCAAACTCGCCATTCTCCTGTTCGTCCTTGATCCCGGCGATCTGATCAGAGGACAGATCAAAAAGGCGAAGCCGTCGATCGGCCGCTGCGTAGGCTGCTTGCGCCGCTTTGAAAGCATTCAGCGCGTCAAGATAGTCTGCCTCGCTGGAGATCTTCTTTTCGTAAAGACCCTTCTCACGCTGGAAGGTCGCCTCGGCCAACTCCTGTCGAGCCTGGGCTTCGAGGAATGTGGCTTTGGCTTGCCCCAAATCCGCAGAGTGGATGACGGCCAGGACATCCCCCTGCTGCACTCTTTCCCCCAGGAGCTTTCGTATCTCCTCGACTCGTCCGCTGCCCGTCGATACGACCTCCACAGCCCTGGTGCGATTCAACTGGATCTGTCCGGTCAGGGTCAGCTTCCTGGTCCGGTCAACCTCCTGAACCAGGTCCGTCTCGATCAGCGACGCAAGAGACGGATCGATTTTGACGACCCCCACCTCAAAGCGACAATTGTCGCAGTCGAGGATCCCGACCTCGTGTTCGCATGTTATTGCCTCCAGATCGCTCAAGTCCTCTACCGCTCCGGCATGCTCATGCCCATGCCCGTCATGCCCATGTCCAGATGGCGCCGCTTCCAACGGGCATGCGTCAATTGGCGTCCCTGTCGTATGTTCCTCGTGGGCATGACCCTCATGCCCCTCTTCCTCAACGTGGGTCCCAGGATTCTCTGCGGACCAGCGGGGGAGCCTTCTGGCGTTCCACCCTAATGCCACGCCAAGGAGAAGGCCCGCGGTCAGGGCCAGAACCGTGGCAATCATGACTTTACGCTTCATCTCACATTTCCTTTCCTCGGGGTCATTGTCCTGTCGCAACGTCGTCCGTTTGCCGGCCAACCGGGCTTTCTGCCCCGGTCAGGCGCTCGACGTCCACCTTCGCCAGATGGTAGGCTTCGACGGCGTCGATATACTGCATTCTGGTCTCGAAGAACGTGCGTTGCGTGTCGAGGACGTAAAGGTAATCGAATTTGCCCTCACGATAGCCTTGCCCGGCGGCCTCGAGCGCCTGCTCGGCCTTGGGCAGCACCTCGTCCCGGAGAATCTGCACCTCGTCGTGAGCGGCGGTTAGAGCGTTCCATGCCTCTGCCAGCTCCGCTCGAAGCTCGATCTCGACCGCCTGCTGCTGCTTTCTGGCTTTGGCGAGGTTCGCGGTCGCCTCCTCGATGCCGCCCTGGTTGCGGTCGAATAACGGAATGGGCAGCGCCAGTCCGACCACGAATGCCGAATCGTCGCTTTCCTCGAATCGCTGCACGCCAGCGGCGACGGTGATGTCCGGCGTCGCCTTGGCCTTCTCCAAATCGAGAGCAGCTCGTCGCTGCCGATGCTCGACCGCCCAGCGCGCCACGTCCGGATTGGACGCAAGAATCCCATTCACATCGGAAAGTGAAGGGACGGGTGCAACGACATAGAAGTCGCCTACCACCTCTTCGAACGAGGCAGCGCGAGCCCCCCAGACAGCGGCGAGATTCTGCCGCGCGGTCATCAGGGTCTGGGCAGCCTTGCGAAGCTCGATCCGGCTTTTCGATAAGGCGACGTCGGCTCGCAGATTTTCGACGGCCGAGTCCTTCCCCGCCTCAACGCGCTGCGCGACGGCTGCCTGCGCTTGGGCGGATAGGCCGCGAAGCTGCTCGCCCAGTGCCAGACGCTCCTGGGCGGCCAGCACGCAGACAAACGCCTGTGTCATTTTATGGAGTGTGTCGAGACGGCGGGCTTCGAAATCCCATTCGGCCAGTTCCACGTCCAGCGCCGCGACGTGCGTCCGTTTGGCCCGCTTGCCGCCCAACTCGATGAGCTGGCCCAGCGAGACAGTGGTTTCGGCGCCGTCGAAGCCGCTCATTTCCCCGCTTCCGGCCAAAGACTCGATTTCGACATCGACTTCAGGATTGGGCCACAAACTTGCCTGAAGCTCGCGGGCGGCAGCCGCCCGGCGTTCGATTGACGCCACGGCCAGCCTGGGATTGTGCATCAGAGCCAGGGCCGCGGCCTCACGCAATGTCAGTGACCCGGTCGGCTCGGGATCGGCTGCCGGCCGGGAATCGGTCCTGTGAGGCGTCGGTTCTGCTACGTCGTCAGGCTGTGCGGGCGGCGCATTCTGAGCAGCCTGACAGCCGCTCAGCAGCGCTGTCGCGAAGAAGGCGATGATGTAAATCGTGCGGTACACGCTTGTAGCTCCCACCAGGAAGGCTTTTTCGGTCTTGCATATGGAGCGCAGAGGCTCTGCGATCGGCGGCGTTGCAGTGAGCAAGGCCACCCAGCGATGCATGAAGGGAGTCTAGACTTGGAGCACGACGGTGCGCAACGGAGCCCTGCGGGCGGGAATGAACTCGGCCTGGAAGGGCGCGAGAACGGGAAGTCGGTCGGGATCGATCGCCAGCGGTCCGCCAGCGGGCGAGACGCCGACGATCTTGAGCGTACCGGCTGAAGGTCTCTCGTCCAGAGGGGCCAGTGGCAGCGGAATATCTACGCAGGGATCACACGGCTCGGGCGCGAAATGCTGCAATTCCTCGTGCGTCGGCTCGGGAGCCTGGGTGTGGTCATGTATCGTGCCATCGCAAGGGTGGTGGCCGGCGGGTTTGATGGCAACGTGCCCGTGAGAACCGAAACAAAGCACCACCCCCTGCGCAGCGGTTATCTGCACAGCGAGGCAGAGCAGCGCGACCACCGGGGGATACCACTTGCTGTATTGCCAGCGTTTTCGATTCATGAACTAGTGTCCGTGCGCATAGCGCCACAGAAAAGAACCCACACGGTCTATTCTACGAAACTGCCTGCCATTCGTTCAAGCCCTGTTCCGGCGATAACCGCCGGGGTCGGGAACCCTCCCCGTTGAGGACCTCGATGCGGATATTGCGGATCTGTACGTGGGTGCAGACGCGCAGGTTGCAGCGGCGGTTGTCGAGGCCATTGCCGTTGATGTGGTCGACGAGCATCCCCTTGGGCGGCTTCATGATCTGGCGGTGCCACGGGACAAGCTCGAAAGACGGTCGAGGCGGTGATGGGCCAACGCGGGGGGCATGACCGTTTCTGCGCTGTTCGCTCGGGTCACACCCCAGAAGCCCGAATATCGAAATCCGAAATCCGAAACAAGCCCGAATGACCCAAGAAATAGAATCTCGAAACAAGGCCGATGTTGCAGCGGGTTGCCTTTCGCGAGGTCGGTATGCTCTTACGAGCACACTACAAACGCAGCGCATCGGGGTGATCTGGACGTTGGAGTTTTGTGCTTTGAATTTGTTTCGGATTTCGTGCTTCGGATTTCGGATTTGCCCCCTCCCAGCTATGAATCGGTGCCCGGCAGAGAAGCGTCCCACGGGGCCGGATCGCAAGTATGGTAATGCACCCAACGCGGAGGGGGCGGTTGACCGGGGGGACCCAGGTGATAGAATGCATTCGGCGACGAACCGGTACGGGGGTTCGCCTGAAGATATGACGGTGGAGAGGCTGGATCGCGTTGGCGTGGCCCTGGACCCACGAGCGGCGGTCAGCGGGGATAGCGATGTGAAGGGAGTTTTGCGATGAGAGAACGGCGATTTGATTCGAAGGGCGAGATCCGGGCCACGTGGAGCCGGCGGGAGTTTCTGCGGAGGACGGCGCTGGCGGGCGCGGGGGTGGCGGTTGGAGCGCGTCTGGGACGCGGCAGCGAGGGAGGCGGGAAGGAGTTGCCGAGGCGGGTGCTGGGACG
>CAZTGH010000015.1:0-28975 GCA_964612985.1 uncultured Pirellulales bacterium | reverse complement strand
GGCGGTATTCGGAACTGGTGGCGGATCGCGTGATCGAAGCCCAGGCGGTTCCGGGGTCGCTCGAGTTTCTGCGCGAGTACGCGGACCGGTACGAGTTTGCGGTGGTTTCGGGCTCGGACCAGAAGGAATTGCGGCAGGTGTGCCAGGCGCGCGGGATCGACGGGTATTTCCGGGCGATCCTGGGCTCGCCTACGGAGAAGACGCAGAACCTGATCGAACTGGTGAGCTCACAGGGTTGGGACCGGCAGGCGTGTGTCTATGTGGGGGATTCGGTGAACGATTACGATGCGGCGGTGGAGGTGGGGATCGCCTTCGTCGGCCGCAACTCGGGGCTGGTGGATTGGAGCGCGGCGGGCGAGGTCTCGATCGCGGATCTCTTCGCTTTGCCGGCGGCGATGGAAGAACTGGCCCGGCGCCGGGACCACGGCGCTGGGCTTCAGGGAAGATAGAAGGAGCATGGCATGAAACGAGTCGTCCTTATCGTGGCGCAGAACTTCCAGGACGAAGAATTTGTCTATCCGTACTACCGGATTCTGGAAGAGGGATGGCAGATGGACGTGGCGACGCCGACGGGCCAGGACCTGGCAGGTAAGTATGGCGTGCCGGCGCGGGCGACGATGTCGACGGCCGACCTGAAGGCGTCGGACTTCGATGGCGTGATCCTGCCGGGCGGGTTCGAGTCTCCCGACCGGCTGCGGATCCGTCCGGAGGTGCTGCAATTCGTGCGGGACATGGACCGGGCGGGCAAGCTGGTGGCGGCGATCTGCCATGGTCCGTGGATTCTGATCTCGGCGGGCCTGGTGAAGGGTCGCAAGGTGACCGGATACATGTCGATCGCCGACGACCTGAAGAACGCGGGCGCGGCCTACGCCGATGAGCAACTGGTGATCGACGGGAACCTCATCTCCGCGCCGCACTATCGCAACAACGGAGAGTTCATGCGAGCGGTTGTCGAGGCATTGAAGGGGTAGCGGATGCGACGAGCCGCACCCTGCAAGGGACCAGGATGATCTACACGGTCAATCGAAAGCCGACGGACGAGCGACACCTGGAGGTGGTCTCCGGGTCCGAGAGAAGTTCGTTCGATTACAAGGACGTGATCGTCAAGAAGCCCTGGGGCTACGAGTACCTGGTCTTCGAGAACGAGCACGTGGCGATCTGGATGCTGCAGATCGTGCGGAAACGGCGGACCTCGATGCACTGCCACCGACGCAAGCGCACGGGGCTGGTGCTGCTCTCGGGCGAGGCGCAGTTCCATCATCTCGAGGGAACGATCGCGCTGAACCGCATGAATGCGGTCAACGTCGACGCCAGCACGTTCCACAGTACCGAGGCGGCGAGTTTGCTGCCGATCCAGCCGATCTCCGAGGACGGCATCTGGGTCATGGAGATCGAGACGCCGCCGCTGAAGGAAGACCTGTGTCGCATGAGCGACGCGTATGGGCGGGCGGGGGCGACGTACGAGGGGGTCAATCAGATGGTGTTCGAGCCCAGCGAGATCCTCAAGCTCGCTGCGCCCGAAGAGGGCGAACGCCTGGTGCGACGAACGTTCCAGAACCTGGTCTTCACAGTGCGCACGGGTGCGGTCGGCCCTCGCGATGTGCCCCGGCCCGAGGCGCTGGTCAGTGTGATCGGTCGCGAACCCGGGACCGAATCCAGCAATCCCTTCATGGAGGTGGGGAAGGTCTTCTCGTTCGGGCAGTTCCGCGAGAACACGAGGGAGGAAGACTTCGAGGGCGTCACGACATTGACCATCGAGGAAGAGGAGAAGGTTGTGAAGATATCGGATTACATCGCGTCGACGATCGCGGACATGGGGGTGAGGCACGTCTTTGCCGTCTGCGGCGGCGGGGCGATGCACCTGGTCGATTCGTTCGGCGGGTGCGACCGGCTCGACTATATCGCCACGCACCACGAGCAGGCGGCGGCGATGGCGGCTGAAGGCTACGCACGGATCGCCGGCGGTCCGGGGGCGGCGCTGTTCACCTCCGGTCCCGGCGGAACCAACGCCATCACCGGCGTCTACGGCGCCTGGGTCGATTCGATCCCGACGATCTTCGTCTCGGGGCAGGTGACGCAGGATACGCTGATTGTCGACACGGGGCTTCGCCAGTTCGGCATTCAGGAAGGCAACATCATCGAGCTGGTCAAACCGATCACGAAATACGCGGTGACAATCACCGATCCCGCCAGCATCCGGTACCA
The DNA here is from genome assembly GCA_964612985.1 of uncultured Pirellulales bacterium. GTDB lineage: Bacteria > Planctomycetota > Phycisphaerae > Sedimentisphaerales > Anaerobacaceae > Anaerobaca. The sequence continues at coordinate 26,770 of CAZTGH010000015.1, read as the reverse complement.
CATGGAGAAGGCGTGTCACCTGGCGGTCAGCGGAAGGCCTGGGCCGGTGTGGATCGACGTGCCGCTCGACGTGCAGAATAAGCTGGTCAATCCGGATGAGCTGGAAGGCTTCGTGCCGGAAGAGACGGAGTTTTCCTGTCCGCCTCACGTGCTCAATGGGCTCGTGACCGAGTGTGTCGATCTGCTGCTCCAGGCGGAGCGTCCGGTCCTGATCTTTGGTTACGGAGTGCGCTTGTCCCGGGCCGAAGAAGAGCTTTGCAATGTGATCAACCAGTTGAGCATTCCCTGCGTCTCCTCCTGGACGACGTCGGATATCGTTCCGTACGCCGATGAGAACTACGTCGGGCGCAGCGGTATCATGGGCGACCGCGCGGGCAACTTCGCCGTCCAGAATGCGGACCTCGTGCTGATCGTCGGTTCGCGCATGTCGATCCCGCAAGTGGGCTACAACTACAAGCTCTTCGCCCGGGCGGCGAAGAAGATCATGGTCGACATCGACGAGATCGAGCTGAAGAAACCTTCATTGAAGCCCGATCTGCCGATCTGTGCCGACGCGGGTGAGTTTCTCACGTCGCTGCTGATGAAGATCGAGGCAAGCAACATCACTCTCCTGATCGATCCATGGCGACAGCGGTGCCGACAGTGGAAAGCAAAGTATCCGATATGCCTGCCCGAGTACGGAGACAATGCGGATAAGGTCAACTCGTTCTATTTCGTCGACCGGCTCTCGGAGAAGCTCGGGACCGATGCCGCGGTCGTCACGGACATGGGAACGAGCTTCACGTGCACGATGCAGACCTTCCGACCCAAGCTTGGCCAGCGGCTGTTCACCTCCAGCGGGTTCTCGTCGATGGGGTTCGGGTTGCCCGGCGCGATCGGTGCGTGTTTCGCGCGAGGCAAACGGCAGACGATCCTCATCACAGGCGATGGCGGCCTGCAGATGAATATCCAGGAACTCCAGACGGTGGTCGAGAACGGATTGCCGCTGATCATCTTCGTGCTCAACAACGATGGCTATCTGACGATCAAGCTGATGCAGCAGAACCATTTCGGTCGCTACGTCGGGTCCAATCCGTCGAGCGGGCTGAGCTGTCCGGACATCGTCAAGCTGGCCCAGGCCTATGGCATCGGGGCCGAGCGGATCGGCGATCAGGCGACGCTGGATCGCAGGCTGGACGAGGTGCTCGACCAACGGGGTCCGTACGTATGCGAGATCCTGATGCCGCCCGAGCAGGCGCTGATTCCGCGCGTCAGCTCGCTCAAGCTGCCCGACGGGCGGATCATCTCCAAGCCGATGGAGGACCTGTTCCCGTTCCTGGATCGCGACGAGTTCGAGGAGAACATGATCGTCGATCCCGTGGAGATTCTGAACCGATGACGCAGACGATGCGAGAGATCGATATCGGGTATCCGCACAGCAGCGTTCCCCGCGTGCTGAAGAAAGGGTTTCGAACCATTCGCAATCGGATGATCGCGTTCGGGCTGGACGAGGCCTACTACGATGGCGAGCGGGAGAACGGTTATGGCGGTTTCCGCTACGACGGTCGGTGGGCGCGGATCGTGCCTGGGCTGATCGAGCGATATGGACTGACGTCGGATTCGGCGGTGCTGGACGTGGGCTGCAAGAAGGGCTTTTTCCTGCATGATCTCAAAGAGGCGCTGCCTGGGATTCGGGTGCGAGGCGTCGAGAACCATCCGTATCCGCTGGAGCACGCGATGGCGTCGGTCAAGGGTGATCTGATCCTGGCGCCGTACGAGGCACTGCCGTTTGCGGATGGTGAGTTCGATTTCGTCATGGCGTATGCCGCGATCTACATGCTCAATCTGCGAGGCGTCATGCAGGCGCTGCGCGAGATTCAGCGGGTGGGCAAGGGCCAGAGCTTCGTCACGCTGGGGGCCTATCACCATCGTGAGGAGCGCGAACTGCTGGAGGACTGGACGCTGTTGGGGACGACGATTCTGCACGTGGACGAATGGATGGAAGTCTTCGAGGAGACCGGGTACACGGGCGACTACGCCTTCACCACCGCCTCGTCGCTGAATCTGGTGCGAGGATGATACGACCGAAATCTGCCTGAGAAGGATCGAGCTGCATGGGTTTGCTATACACGAAGATGAAGGTGTTTCACTACAAGGACAAGGTGGACTCCCTGCCGGCAAGTGTCGCGGAGGTTCGGGCGCCGCTGCACGTGCGTGTCAAGCCGACGAACGCGTGCAATCACAACTGCTGGTACTGCGCCTATCGCCAGGACAACATCCAGCTCGGCAAGGACATGGCGATCAAGGACCACATTCCGCGCGAGAAGATGCTGGAGATCGTGGCTGATTTCGGGGCGATGGGCGTTCAGGCGGTGACCTTCAGCGGCGGGGGCGAGCCTTTGTGCTACCCGTATCTGGTCGAAACGCTGCGGGCCCTGGCGGACAGTGACATTCGCTTCGCGGCCTTGACCAACGGAGCGAGGCTGACGGGCGAAGCGGCGGAGCTGTTCGCGCACAAGGGGACCTGGGTGCGCGTGTCGATGGATGGCTGGGACGGACCCAGCTACGCGAAGTATCGCAGCGTATCGGAGAACGAGTTCGCCAGGGTGATGGGCAACCTGGAGGGGTTTCGCAATCTGGGGGGCGACTGTTACCTGGGCGTGGTGGTGATCGTGGACGAGACGAACGCGCCGCACGTGTACGAGATGCTCGGCAAGCTCAAGGACACCGGCGCACACAGCGTCAAGGTCTCGCCCTGCATCCTCAGCAACGACGGCGCCGAGTGCAACGCGTACCATCAGCCGTACTATGGACTGGTGGGCGAGCAGATCGCCAGGGCGACCGCGGATTTCGCCAACGGGCAGTTCGAGATCTTCAACGGCTATGGCGAACAGCTGACCACTTTCGCCAAGTCGTATACCTGGTGTCCTTATATCCAGATCAATCCGGTCATCGGTGCGGACCTGAACGTCTATTCGTGCCACGACAAGGCATACAACCTGGACAGCGGACTGATCTGCTCGATCCGCGAGCAGAGCTTTCGCGAGGCGTGGATGAAGGACAAGGGGCAGTTCTTCCGGATCAACCCCAAGCGGGACTGCGCCCATCACTGTGTGGTCAACGAAAAGAACAAGATGATTCTCGAGTATCTGGATTCCGATCCGGATCACGTGATGTTTGTATGAGGTCGATGTGACGTTTTCGCTGTCGGGCAAGAAGGTTCTCATCACCGGGGCGTCCCGCGGGCTGGGTGCGGTGTGCGCGCCCGCGTTCGCGGAAGGCGGCGCCACGCTCGTGCTGATGGCGCGCTCGGCCGAGGGCCTGGAAGACGTGCGCCGCTCGTGCGCGAGGGCAGACGATCATCTCGCGGTCGCAGTCGATCTGACGGAACGTTCCTCTCTCGAAGCAGCGGTCGATCGGGCTGCCGAGTTCCTGGGCGACATTGACGTCGTGCTGCACGTCGCAGGAGGCGGGCTCGGATTGCGCGAGTCGCTGATCTCGGGCGACGATCTAAGCACGCTCCTGTCGCTCAATCTCCTGGCGGCGGCTGAAATCAATCGACTGGCGGCGCCAAGGATGGTCCAGCGGGGCAGAGGGAATCTCGTCCACGTGGGCTCGGTTGCAGGGACGGATGCGGTGGCCTCGGTGGGATACAACACTGCGAAGGCGGCGTTGGCTGCTTATGTGCGCAGCCTGGGCAACGCGCTGGCGAAATCAGGCGTGGTCGTTACCGGCATTCTGCCGGGCGGCTTTCTGGCGCCTGGCAATTCGTGGGAGCGGTTGCAGGCGAACCAGCCCGAGGTGGTGGAGCGTTTCATCGAGCAACGACTTCCTCGCGGCCGGCTGGCAGAGGCCGAGGAACTGGTGCCGTTGCTGGGGTTCCTTTGTTCCGATGCGGCGGGCATGATGGGAGGCTGCATGGTGCCGATCGACGCCGGAGAGGGGGTGACTTATGTCACGAACTGAATCCAACGTTCACGAGAGCCAGTGTGAGGCGCTGCGAGCGTATGCCGGGCGTCTGCACCGGCAATATGGCCCGGGCAGGCGGATGCTGCTGGTGCAGGCGCCGCAGTTCCTCTTCGAGACGATCAATCCCGAAGTGATCCGCAATCGTGGCTACTACGCGTACCCGCCGACGGGCCTTCAACGACTGGCGACGTCGATCTCCGATCGGGATATCGAAGTGCGCTTCTGTGACCTGAATCTCCATGTGCTGAGGGAGATCGCGCGGGATGGACGATATGACCGGAACAAGTGGCTGCGCTTTCTCGACGAGCAGATCGACGCGTTCGAGCCCAATATCATCGGCGTGACGTGCCTGACGGTATACACGGATCTCTTCGCCAAAGACCACCCGCTGACGGCGGTTCTCCGCCATCTGCGCGAGCGGGACCCGGCTCTCGTCATTGTCGGGGGCCCGACTGCGACGAACGAGATGGAGCGGTACGTGCAGGAAGGACTGTGTCACTTTGCCGTCGAGGGCGAGGGCGAAGACCGACTGAACTATCTTCTCGATGCTTATGAAGGCTTGTCGACCCAGGGTGAGATGCTTTCGGGCATCGCGTTTCCATGGAAGGGCGAAGTCCTCAAGACCACCGGTGTATCCCACGCGGTGGCGCTTCGAGGCAATCTCGTCGAATCCTATGAGGCGGTTGACGTCGAGGCATATTGCCAGGTCGGCAGCCTGAATCCGTATTCCCGCATGGCGGGGCAGGACGTCGCCTATGGCGTTTTCCAGTTGAATCGGGGTTGTCGGGCGAACTGCAAGTTCTGCGGCGTGCGCCCGTTCATGGGCAAGGGCATCCGGACTCATGCGGTGGAGGACGTGCTGGAGGAAGTCCGCTACCTGGTGGAGCGGCGGTCCGTGCGCCATTTCGAAGTGCTGGATGACGATTTCCTGGCCGATCCCAAAGCGGCGACCCAACTGCTCCAGGGGCTCGGCGCACTGCATCGCGAGTACGGGATCACCTGGGCGGCCAACAACGGACTGATGACCCATTCGGTGACGCCGGAGCTGCTCGATCTGATGCGGGATTCGGGCTGTCTCGGATTCAAGATCGGAATCGAATCGGGCAACGCCGACATGCTCCGCCGGATTCGCAAGCCGGGGACGCTGGAATCGTTCGCACGCGTCGCCGACCTGCTCGAAGGCTACCCCGAGCTGTTCGTCGGCGGCAACTACATCATCGGTCTGTTCGGTGAAGAGACCTTCGCCCAGATGCTGGAGACCTTCGCCTTCTCGGTCCGCCTGAATCTCGACTGGTCGTCGTTCACGGTCTTTCAGTTCACCAGCAAGCCCAACGCGGTGCAGGAGAACCTCAAGACTGACGCCAACGCGGCCACCGATTTCATCCCGGGCAAGGACAGCGCCAACCGCGAGATCCAGGACGACCGAGGCCTGCCGCTGGGCGCCGACATCTTCTTCCTGCCGGCCGATCTGGTTCCCTCGCGGGCGATGGTCAAGAACGTCTGGCTGACCTTCAATCTGCTGGGCAACTACATCGGCAATAAGAACCTGCGTCCAGGGGGACGCCCCGAGAAATTCGTCGCATGGCTGGACGCCGTTCGCGTGGCGTATCCGACCAATCCGTACATGCTGCTCTTTTCCGGGCTCGGACGAATCCGGATGGGGCAACGGGACCAAGCGCAGGGGCTGTTCGAAGAGGCCCGGGCCATCGTCAATGCCTCGGCGAACTGGCAGTACCGATTCGCCACGTTCGGACTCACAGATCTGCTCGAACGTATCCCCGAAACCCCCGCTGAAGTGTACGAACGTCTGGCAGCGATCTGGAACGCGTGCGTGCCGTCCCGTTGGGTCGAATCCCGATTCGAAACGTGTCCGCTCCCGCACGTGGAGGCGATCGGAGGCAGGGTGGTCGGGCGTACGGAGCACGTAAGAGGATTCGTATAGGGCTGTACTTTCATGGCGAAGCAGAAGATCTATATCGTTCAGTTCGGCACCGGCGCCAGCATCAATCTGTTGCCGCTGGCGGCGGGACAACTCTACTCGCGACTGCGGATCGAGGAGGCCATCACCGACCGTTTCGATCTTCCCGAGATCATCTTTCGGAGGCCGCGCGATTGTGACGCGTTTGCCGCCGAATTGGACGATGTTTTCGTCATCGGCTTCTCATGCTTTTTGTGGAACGTCCATGCGAGTGTGAACGCGGCCAGGGCGGTCCGCGAGAGATTTCCCCAGGCGCTCATTGTCCTGGGGGGGCCGTCCATTCCCAAGGACCCGACGTACTCCATCGAGTTCCTCCGACGCAATCCCTTCGTCGATGTGATTTCCTGTGGCGAGGGTGAGGAGGTCTTCGTGTCCCTGTGTCGTCATCAGATGGAAGGGCGATCGTTTGACGACATCCCCGGGTTGATCCTCCATGACCGGACCACCGGAGAAATTCGCCGGACGGCGCCGGAGCAGGTTCCGTCGATGGAGACCCTTCCTTCGCCTTATCTCGACGGGACGTTCGATACAATCTATGGCCAATATGCGGACGAGTTCTCGGGAATCATCTGGGAGACCAATCGAGGTTGCCCCTATCGCTGTGCCTACTGCACCTGGGGCAATCTGCCCAGCAACCGCATCCGCGAGAAGCCGATCGAGCAGGTGCGCGAAGAAGTGGACTGGATCGGGCGGAACGGCATCACGTATATCGCGATGTCGGACGCGAATTTCGGCATCCGCAAGCGCGACATCGACGTGGCGCATCTGCTGGCCGAATGCAAGCGCCGGTACGGCGTGCCCCATTTCATCTCGGTCAGTTGGGTGAAGAACTCGCACGCCAACGTACTGAAGATCGCGGATATCCTCAACGAGTGCGGCATTGGTTTCCGCGTGACCTTGTCGCTTCAGAGCCTGAACCCGAAGGTCCTCGAAGCGGTGAATCGCTCGAACATCCAGCGGAGCGACTACGAGGAGATTCGCAAGGTCTACCATCGGCAGCGCCTGTTTTCCTATACGGAGTTGATCCTGGGTCTGCCCGAAGAGACGCACGAGAGCTTCCTCGATGGGATCGAGGAATGCCTCAGCGACAGCATTTACGACCAGCTCTACATTTATCCGTGCCTGCTGTTTCCCAACACGGCGCTGGCGTCGCAGGAGTACCGGAAGCGATACGCGATCGACTCCATTCTCGTTTGGAATCGCTACACGAAGAACAAGGAACACGAGCGCATCGACGAGCAGGTGGAGATCGTGACCGGCACCGGGACGATGCCCCAGAACGCGTGGCGCGACACGTTTGTGATGGCGTACTCCACGTTGGCGCTTCACGATGGGCGGTTGGCCTTCTGCATTCTGCAACATCTGAAGCGTTGCTATGGGGTCCGCATCACGGACCTGGTTGCGTACGTTCGAGATCGGGCCTCGTCGGGGGAGTTCCCCGTGCTGGCGCGGTCGTTTGCCTACCTGTTCGAGACGGCCCAGAAGGTGCAGACCGAAGGCGCTTCGCATCTGATCGAGCCGGCGGCGTTCGACGGGGTCCCGTTCGATCCGCCCGAGGGGACCTTTCTCGATCTGATGATGGAGAAGTCCGCCTTCTATCGCGAGTTTCTCCGTCTCGTGAAGGTCTATCTGGCCGAGCGCCGTATCGACGTCGACCCCGAGGCTCTCCACGATCTGTTTCGCTTCCAGGAGGCGGTGATGGCGCACCCGGACGGGCCCGAAAGCGAGACGCTGACCCTGAAGTACAACTGGGTTGATTACTTTGGCTTTGCGTTCCACCTGCCCCATGCCGAGTTGGCGAGACAGGAAACGGTCTACCGGATCGTGGATCCACACCCGTGCGAGGGCGATCCGATGACGTACCTGTCGGGGCATTTCGACGTGCGGGGTGTGCCCGCGTTCAATCAGCTGGTCGACTCGGACGGGAACCGGGTGTTTCCCGTCATGCGAATGCGAGATGCCGGAGCTTGCGACGAGACGCGCGTCGAGGCGGAAGCCGGCGTCTCTTAGGTGAATAAGGAGTGGGCATGGCAACTGAAATCGCATCCCTGACGCCGGAGTTGATTCGCAAGTACGACGTGCAGGGATCGTACTACACGAGCTACCCGACGGGACGGCAATGGACCGAGCAGTTCGGGCAGGCCGATTTCGAAAAGAGCCTCCGCGAGCTTCTGGAGCAGGACCCGCACGTTCCGTTGTCGCTCTATCTGCACATCCCGTTCTGCCAGCGACGATGCCGGTTCTGCTTCTGCTTCACCGAGGTCACGCACGACCGGGCGAAGATCGACGCGTTCCTGCAAGTGCTGTTTCAGGAGATCCGGATTCTTCGGCGTCTGTTCGATTCCCTCGGCGTCGCCCCGAACATTCGCGAGATTCACCTGGGCGGGGGTTCGCCCTCCTATCTGGAGCTGGATCAGCTTCAGGCGGTCATCGAGCATCTCGGGGTGCTCGTGGACGTCCAGATGCTGGACGAATTCACGATGGAGACCGATGCGATCAACGTCACTGCGGAGAAGCTGCTGGGGTGCCACGCGCTGGGCATCAGCCGGATCTCGTTCGGGATTCAGGATTTCGATGGTGACGTCCAGCGGGCGGTCGGCCGGGTGCAGTCGCCTGAAATGATCGCCCGATTGATGACGCCCGAAGTGAAGCGCTGTTTCAAGAGCATCAATTTCGACCTGATGTACGGTTTGCCCTTTCAGACGCGGCAGCGCTTCGGGGAGACGATCCGGAAGGTGGCGGACCTGTCGCCCGACCGCGTCGCGATCTACAACTACTATCACATGCCCGAGTTGTATCCACACCAGGGGGCGATTCGCGAGGCCGATCTTCCCGACGTGGTCGAGAAGGCGTACCTCTTCGCCGATGCGGCCGAGTTGCTCGTGCAACACGGATACGAATTCATCGGGATCGATCATTTCAGTAAGCCCACGGATGTCTTGGCGAGGGCGAAGAAAAGCGGCACGCTGCTGCGCCACTTCATGGGATACACCGCCGGTCGGACGCCCCACCTGCTGGGGCTAGGACCGACAAGCATCTCGGGGTTCGGAGACTGCTATGCCCACAACGTCTATTCGCTCAACGACTACCGGCAGGCGGTGCAGGCGGGCAGGCTTCCTCTGCTGAGGGGCTACCGAACGACCGAGGACGATCGCGTTCGCTGGGCGGTGATGGCGCATTTCCTGGCGTACATGTCCATCGACTATCGCGAGGTGCAGGAGCGAATTGATGTGGATTTTGCCTCGTACTTTGCGGATGAAATCGTGGCGCTGGAGCCATTTGTCGACGACGGACTGATCGAATGGACCGAGGAGGGATTCCGGGCGACGGAACTGGGCCGGCTCTTCGCGCGTCACGTCTGTGCGGTCTTCGATCGGTACCACGCACTGGACAGTCGAGGGCGCAAAGGGAAGTTCGTTCCCGCGATTCAACGGAGCCAGAGTTGACCGGCGTGCCTGGTCTTCGGGCGGCAACAACGGGAAGAAACCTATGAAGAAGAAACTCGTACTGGTCTATCCGAACCAACGGTGGCTCAAAGACGATATCGTCACGACCTGGCGGCTGGATCCCCGAACGATCGGCGTGCTGGCGGCGGTGGTGCGCGACATCGTCGACGTCGAGATTCTCGATGCCAACATGCGCAATCTGTCTCTCGATGCGTTTCGCGAGGTGATTGCCGATTCCCAGCCGGATTATGTGGGCATCTCTCTGCTGACGACGGAATACGCACCGATCCTGTATCAGGCGGCCGAGATCGTCAAGAGTGTCGATCCGACCACGGTCGTGATCGCGGGGGGGGTGCATGTGACGTTGCACTTCGCCGACGTGATCCGCCACGAGAGCATCGATTACTGCTGTCGGGGAGAAGGCGAAGACGTCCTGCGTGAGTTGCTGTTGCATCTGCTGGGACAGGGGGCTTTGCCCCAGGTCGGTCTGGTCTACCGCGAGGGCGACCGCGTTGTCGAGCAGCCCAAGGCGGTCGTCGAGGACCTGACAAAGCTGCCTTGGCCCGCCTACGATCTGCTCGATTTTCAGAAGTACTGCGATACGGATGCGCGCAAGGGCGCGAATCGATTCCCCGAACTGCCCGGCATGGCGATGTTGATCTCCCGTGGCTGTCCGTATCGCTGTTCGTTTTGCCAGGTGGCGACGATCTCGGGTCGTCAGGCCCGCGTGCGCGAACCGGCGGACGTTATTGAAGAGATCAAGTTCGCCAAAGAGCGGTACGGCATTCGCTCGATCACCTTCTTCGACGACAATTTCTTCTTGCCCAAGAAGGAGATGAAGGAACTGCTCCGATTGGTGTGCACCGAGAAGCTGAACATCAAGTGGCAGGCGGCGGGTGCCGCGATCTGGGTGCTCGACGACGAATTTCTCGACCTGATGCAGCAGTCGGGCTGCGTCGGCGTCACGGTGGCGCTGGAGTCGGGCGTGCAGCGGGTGCTCGACGAGATCATCGACAAGCCTATCAAGGACATCGAGAAGATGCCCGAGCGGATCGCGCAGATTCAGCAGCGGGGCATCTGGGTGGCCGCCAACTTCATCATCGGCCTGCCCAGTGAGACCTGGGAGGAAATCCGCCAGACGGTTCGCTTTGCCGAGGTGTGCGGTGCCGACTACGTGAAGTTCTACGTGGCGGTCCCGCTGTACGGAACGCGCATGTACGACATGGCCCGCGAGATGGGCGTGCTCGGAGGTGCGTCGGAGGACGTGGCGGTCGATTGGCGGTACGGACAGATTGTCTCGGACGAGTGGACGCCCAAGGACGTCTCGACGCTGCGGGTCTATGAATGGGATCGAATCAACTTCGCCCCGGGGCGGATCGAACGGGTATGCGAAATCTGGGGCATGACGATCGAGGAGATCAATCGGACGCGCAAGGCGACGCGCGACAGTCTGACGTTCGCGGCGCCGCCGATCGCCCACGAACGCATCGATGCAGTGCGGCCAGTGAAGAATCGAAAGGCCAGAGCGCATGAGCTTTCTCTCGGATAGACACTACAGGGAATTTCTCGACGAACGCATTGGTTGCCTGGACGATGTGATCGCGCGCGACCACGTTCGGAAGACGTTCGACCGATGGCGCGAGCAGTATCTCCTGCACCGTCTTCTCGAACGGATATCGGAGCTGCTGGCGGGCGAACGGACGCGTCCGAACATGCTCTATCTGGGTTGCGAGGCGGACCTGGAACTGCTGAGTCACCTGGCCCGGCGGCATCACTTCGATGCCCGCCTGTTTCGCGGCTTCCTGGTGGCCGACCGGCTCTGGAACCAGATCAAGCCCGAGTGGTTCGCGCCGTTCCCGGTGTATCGCACGAGCCAATGGCAGGATCGGGAGAATACCGTCGTCTTCAGTCTTTCCCTGGCGCAGCCCTTTCGGAAGGATTCCGACGACCGGGGCAACGATTACCTGGAACGCTTCATCGATCCGGACCGGCTGACCGCCCTCGAGAAGATCCGACAGCAGTGTGCCGAGCGGCGCATCGTGCTCTATGTCGACTATCGCAGGGTGCAGACCCTGGCGGCCCTGTCCGAGCAGATTCGAAGGCAATCGGACCTGGCGACCGTGCTGCTGGTCAACGCGGCGCCGGCTTCCTCGCGGCGCGAATTTGACGCGGTCTTCGAAGAGCCGTTCAGCTATCTCTGGCCGCTCGCGTTCGAACGACTGCACCCGGACGTCTACCACGTGAACGTCGGATGGGGAACGCAGGGACTGCCGTTCGCGCCGTTCTTGCCGAGAGAGGCGGTGATCGACTTCTACGATCTGCTGACCTCCGTGGCCGACGAGGCACTGAACGGACTTCATCCGGAGCCGCTCGCACTGACCCGTGCGTCGGAGCGGACGCTGCTCGGCGGTTTCGGTCACATCGTCCATCGCTGCTCTGACGACATCACCGATGCACTTCGGGCTGCGTACCCCGGGCGGGATATCGTCGCAGTGACGGAATACCTGCGCGAGCCAGTCTACACGCCTGAGCCGGCGCGGCGCGACGGGACCATTCGCCTGGTCTATGGCGGTCTGCTCGTTCGCGGCGACGCCACGCCCGACGATCCCCACTACAAGAATTTCATGCAGATGGTGAAGTTCTATTGCCACGAGAACCTGCATCTGCATCTGTATCCGTCTCCGTACCTCTATGGATTCGAAGCGCCGCGCGGTCTGGAGGAATTGATTCGGCGTCTGAACCTGGACCACGTTCACGCCTGCATGCCCCGCGAAGACAACGATTTCGTCCGGGAGATCGCGCAATACGATTTCGGTTTGTGCATTCCGACGCCTGAAGAGGTCCGCCCGACCAGCTATGGGTACATTCTGCCGGGCAAGATCATCGCGTATCTGCGCGCCGGGTTGCCGATCCTGGTGCCTGAGGACCAGACGTTTGTCGCCGATCTGGTAAGGGAACACGGGATCGGGGTGGTGTATGGATACGACGATCACCAGCGAATGGCCGAGTTGCTCAATGGTCAGGATCTCGATCAGCTTAAGCGCAACGTGGTTCGGTTCCGCGAGCAGTTCCGGATCGAGAAGGGTGCCGGGAAGGTCCTGAGACTCTACGAGAGCGCGCTGGAGATGCGCGATTCCGCCGGGTCGGCTCCATCCGGTCGGCCTCGTCGACCATGCGAGGTTTCAGAAGCTGCCTCACTCGCCGAGTTGCTCGAGAAGCTGGATCGCGAAGGCTATCTGGGCGCCTCGGAATACGAGGCCGTGCTGCGTCGTGAAGTCGATGCGAACGTGACCGGCGCCGCGCAGCGGCACGTGGCGTCCAGACTGGCCGGCTGGTTGGAGATGTACGACAACTACCGCTGCCTGTCCCGGCTCCTCGATCGGATCCGGTCGTTGAACGGGACGCCGTATCTTCTCTATGTGGACGATCCGAGCAGGCTCGATCTGTTGGTCTTCTTCTTGCAGGAAATCCGCCGGCTCCGCGTCGCACCGCCGGCGGGCTTCGTTGCCGCCTCGCACGCCGATGTCCTTCAGGCTCGTCTGGCGCCGGCGAAGGTCCTGGGTGTTATGGAACCGAGCGTGGCAGATCATCTCGTGGTCTGCTTCTCCAAGCAGACCTTTCCGGGGAACGCCCGGCAGGTCATACCCAACGATTATCGCGACCGGTTCATCGAAGCACGCCGGTTTGACGACGTGCGCCGAGTGCGACAGACGCACCAGGGCAAGCAGACCGTCCTGTATCCGATGTATCGCGAGATCCACACGATTGCGATGGTTGCCCGGCACGTGGGACGAACCGACGAGGGGCTTCGCACGATCTCTCTTTCGCCTCGACCCTTGATGCGGACGGACTTCGACGCGACGTTGGTCGAGCCGTTCCTCTGTCTATGGCCGCTGATCTTCCGGATGCTCGATCCCGATCTGGTGCATCTGAACGTGGGATGGGGCATCCAGACCCTGGGGTTGTCTCCTTTCGTACCGGACCGCCAGCGCACGCTTGTCGATTTTTACGAGGTGCTGTCTTTCCTGCCCGACAACTACTTCGACAAGACGCACAGCAGCGCCGAAGAGGTCCGCGTTGCGGAGGAGCACTTCATCACGACGTATCCGCGGGTGATGCACATGTGCGCCGACGAGATATCGACGAAGCTGGCTCAGAAATACGACACGGAGGCTTCGATCGTTTCCGTTACCGAGTACATGGAGGAGCCGACGTATCATGAACCGCCCAGGGGCGACGGCACGATCCGGCTGGTGTACGGCGGCTGCATGCTGGCGACGACCAATCCGGACGATCTCTATTACAAAGCGTTTGTCAACGTCGTGCCGCACTTCACACGGGACAACCTGCACCTCTACGTCTACAATTCGCCCTACGTGCATGGGCTGGTCGAGAACGACGGGCTCAAGGCGGTGATCCAGCGACTCGGATTGAAGAACATTCACGCCTGTAAGCCGCTGGAACTGGACGCGTTTGCCCGGGAGATCTCGACATACGACTACGGGGTCACGCTATTGCGGCCCAAGGACATGGAGGCGGTGGAATACAACTACTTCATGGCGACCAAGGTGCCGACGTATCTGCGGGCGGGTCTGCCCGTCGTCATTGACGCGGACAACCGGTTCATGGCCGGGCTGATCGACCGGTACAACATCGGACTGGTGCTGAGCGATCACGACCTGCCTCATCTGGCGGATATCCTCAACGCCGTCGATCTGCCCGCGCTGAAACAGAACGTCGTCAGGTTCCGCCACGAGTTCAGCATCGACAAAGGCGGCGCCAAGATCCTGCGGATGTACCACGATATCCTCGAACAGTGCGGGCGAAGGCGCCTCTTTCCGGCCGGCGGCACGAAGACCGGGACGCCCGAGCCGGCAAGGGAACGCGTCCGCCTTCCCGGTCCGGTCGCCGCTGCAAGACCGCACATCGCACAAGCTCGCCCGAAACAAGAAGATGGCCTGACGATCTTCGCGATGCCCAAGGCATTCGAGGGGCATACTGCCACGATCCAGAAGAACGCGATTCGAAGCTGGGCCCGGCTTGAGCCGGCGCCGGAGATCCTCCTGTTCGGCGATGAGCCCGGCATCCGGGAGATGGCCGCTGAGGTCGGCGCACGCCACATTCCGCAGGTCGAGCGGAACGAATTCGGCACGCCGCTGGTCAACAAGCTGTTCGAGGCTGCCGAGGCGAACGCCTCCCATCCCGTTCTGGCCTACGTCAACGCTGACATGATCCTCTTCCAGAGCTTTGCCGAGGGTGTGCGGAAGGTGCAAGCCCAGTTCGGTGAGTTTCTCCTGATCGGTCAGCGCTGGGACCTCCCGGTCCTCGAGGAGATCGATTTCCGCGAATCTCAGTGGCCGTTGCGTCTCCAGAAGCAGATGGAAGAGCACGCCATGCTCCATGCGGAATGCGGGCTGGACTACTTCGTGTTTCCCCGAGGACTGTACCGCGAGGTTCCCCCTTTCGCGATTGGGCGGACGGCGTGGGACAACTGGCTGGTGATGGCGCCGCACACGTACGGCGCGGCGGTGGTCGATGGGACGGAATTCATCACGGCGGTGCACCAGGACCACGATTACGGGCACGTAGCGGGAGGGCGCGACGGAGCATGGACCGGCGCCGAGGCCGCCCACAATCGCGAGCTGGCCAGATTCACCGACAACTCCGGACGCACTTCGGGGGCGACGTGGGCGCTCGACCGCCTGGGCAGGCTGGTCAGGGCCCAGCCCCGACAGCCCTGGTATCTAACGACGGTATACAGAGACGAACGAGCGGCCTGGCTGCTGAGGCAGGCCGACCGGTTGATGGCGGCAGAGAGGCTGGAGCTTGCGGGCTGCAAGTGGGAAGAAGCCTTGGTGCTTCTCGACGCACTGCTGGGCTTCTGCCGGAGCGGGCAGATCCGAGACGGGGAACTGAACTGCGAGGACATCGCCCGGCGCTACGCCACCTGCTGCACCCGACTGGCCCAGTGCTGCCTGAGAATGCACGACCCCCAGCGGTCGGCCGGAGCCTACAGTCGGCTTCTGGAGCACTCCGCCATCGAGATGTCGAAGTCGCAGCGCGAGGAGCTCACCAATATACGGGATGAGTTGCTCCGGGTGGCGCGCGAGGGCACGTCGTCCTGCTCTGCCTCGGGTGCGGGCGACACATCCGGGTCGCGGACGGTTGCTGTTTGTGAACCGGGTCCGCTCACGGAATCCTCGGGAGCGGAACCCCCTTTGCAGGCGGGGATCGAGCATGCCCCTGAGCATCATGAACCGCACGGGCTCGCGCTGGCGGCTCTGGAAGAGAACTACCGGCAGATGCCCGACGGAACGCGGGCGAAATACGCCATGGCGGTGCGTCTCTCGGATGTGTTTCGCCGGGCAGGACTGACCGAAAAGAGCCGAGCGTTCGCGGCTGAAGCCAAGGCGCTGCGTATCCCGGGGGCCCTGCGGGCCTCGCAGCCTGAGGCGGCGCAGGAGCCGGTCAGCGCCGCGGCGCAGGTGACGGTGATCACGACGTGCCGCAACGGCGAGGATTATCTGGCGGAATGCCTCGACAGCATCCTGAATCAGACGATGTCTCAATGGCGGCTCTTCTTGCTGGACGACGGCAGCACCGACGGGACTCGCGGAATCATCCAGGCCTATGCTGCTCGGGACGCTCGGATCAAACCCTTCTACTTCGACGACACCAGCGGGCCGTATGTCCGCCGGAACTTCGCCATCCGACGCGCCCAGACGCCGTTTGTCATGATTCACGACGGCGACGACATCATGTACCCTGAGAAGCTCCAACGGCTCTATGAGGCGATCGGTGAAGACGAGCGCCTCGGGCTGGTCGGTTCATTCTACCGCATGTTTCTGGGCCGGTTCAACGGCACCGAACACACGGAAGCGGTGACGTTGCTGACGAGGCACGAGGACATCCTCGCGGCGTACACCCGCCAGTTGCTGTGGGACTTCTCCTGGCATGGTTCGCTGATCGTCCGTCGCACTCTGTTCGACGAGATCGGCCTCTACGACGAGAACCCGTTCGGCGCCGATTCATTCTGGCTGGCAAAGGCCGCGGAGTATGCGCGCCACACCGGGCGGATTCGACTGCGCAATATCCCGGAGTTCCTCACGCTGCGCAGGGTGCACGACAACTCCCAGACGGGCCTCCTGCCGACGATGGATCCGCGCGGTCGAAGGGCTCGCTACTGGCGGTACTGCTTGTGTCGCTTGAGGGAGACGATCGCACGGGTGACCCAGGAGCCCCACGCGGATGTGGCGCGCCGGCTGCGCGAGTGCACCTGCGGCGATTTCCTTCGGCGATTCAGCAACGAGATCGTCGAATGGGAAAAACAGCCGTTGGATGAACGGGTCCTGCCGCATTTCCTCCACGAGGCATTGCAGGGGTTTCACCAGCGCCGGTACGTCACGTGCCTGCGGATTCTCAACGGGCTGGAAATCATGGAGTCGGCGGTCGCCAAGCGCGTCCCGAACTTCGATCTGGTCCGGGCCCTGTCGCTGTACGGGCTCGGACAGCGGGAGAGGTGCCAGACGCATCTGCGATGCGAGATCGTGAACCACAGCAGTCCCATTGCCCGACGGTTCCATGTCGATGTGTTCGAACGCGGCCTGGAGGTCGACCTGCAGGCCTGGTGCGCCGAACAGGCGCGTTTTCTGTCACTGCGGCCGATGGAGGTCGTTCCCACGGAATCGACTCCCGCTGCGGCCATGCCGACGGGAGGAACGCCCAAGGTCACGGTCGTTACGGCGTGCCGCAACGCCGAGCCGTTCCTGGCCGAGTGTCTGGACAGCATCCTGGCGCAGACCTTTGGCGACTGGGAACTATTCCTGCTCGACGACGGCAGCACCGATGGCACGCGTCGCACCATGCAGGAATACCAACAGCGGGACCGCCGCATTCAGGTGCACTGCTTCGACGACCACAAAGGGCCGTATGTCCGCCGAAACTTCGCCATCGAGCGGGCTCGCACCGAATTTATCGTCATTCACGACGCCGACGACATCATGTGTCCGACCAAGCTGGCGACCCTGTGCGCGGAGATCAGCGGCGATGAACGGCTGGCCATGGTGGGGGCCGGCTATCGCACGTTTCTCGAACAGTACCGCGGTCCCCAGTACAGCGAGTACAATCGGTTGCCTCTGGCGCACGACGAGATCATCGAGCGATTCCGGTCGTGGCAGCATGGCATGAGCCACGGCTCCGCTATCATTCGCAAGTCGCTCTTCACGGAGATTGGCCCGTACGATGAAAATCCATTCGCCAGCGATTCTTTCTGGTCGGCAAAGCTGGCGCTGTACGCCGAGGCGGGCCAACCCATTCGGATCAAGAGCATCCCCGAATGTCTGACCCTGATTCGCATGCACGCCGCCAACCACACGCGGGTACTGTCGACGCTGGATCCACGCAACCGCAGAACGCGCTACCGGAAGTATTGCGAGTGCAAGTTGCGGCGCATCCGGGATCGCCTGGCCTCCGAGCCCGGCATGGATATCGCGTCGGAGTTGCGACGGTGTACGTGCAGCGATTTTCTCACGCGTTTCCAGGCACAGATCATCGCCTGGGAAAACGAACCCCTGGATGCCCGCGTCGTGCCGGAGTATTTGCAGAGCGCCGTCTCGCTGTTCAACCAGGGATACTACGTCAGTTGTGCGAACATCCTCAACGGCGTCGAAGCGTTCGAGCCGACGATCCGGGACCGCGTGATGGGCTATGACCTGCTGCGCGGCATGGCGCGGTATGCGCTGCGGATGACAGACGCCGCCCGGGAGTGTCTGGATCGTGAAATCCGTTCACACGAAAATCCGACCGCGCGTCGGTTCGTGCAGGACGCGTTCGAGTCGGCGGCCCCCGTGGACGTGTCCTCGTGGTGCCGCAAGCATGCGGAACGGTTCCCGGTCGCTCTCCAGGAGGCCCGACCGCCTGAGGCGCTCGAGACGATGCCGTCCAGGTGACCGAAAAAACCGCCGGTAGGCTTTAGGAGCGTGCCGGTCCAAACGATAACACTACCGGGGTCGTTCGTTTCAACGATCCGCGTTGTAGTGCGCCGGTCCGCCGGCAGGGATGGAAGGATCGATAACGATGGGTGAATTGCGTCTATCCGGGCTGTCCACAGGGATCGACACCGAGGCCTTGGTGACCCAGTTGATGGCCATCGAGAGCCGGAGGCTCAACAAGTACATCGAGCGTCAGGAGACCTGGGATGAACGCAAGGAGGCTCTGAACACGCTGAAAACCAAGCTCAGCGACCTCAACGGCGCCGCGGCCGCTCTCGCCGATTCGCGCGAACTGCGGGCCTATGCCACCGCCTCCAGCGACGCCGATGTACTGACCGCCGAATCGTCCCATAATGCCTTTGAGGGCAATCACTCGGTCGTCATCAACCAACTGGCCAACGCCGAACGCTGGGTGCACACGACGGGGTCCAAATACGCCGAAGACCTGGTCGGCGAAGGCACCTTCATCTATTCCTACAATCACCAGGAGGTGACCGTCGCCACGACCGCCGAGACGACCCTGGAAGAACTGGCGGGCCTGATCAACAACGACGCGAACAATCCCGGTGTCACCGCCACCTTGCTCCACTACAACAACGCCTACCATCTGGTCCTCAACGGCAACGAAGCCGGCTCCGACTATGCGATCTCCGTCAACGCCAGCAGCACGGAAGTGTGGCAGGGCAGTTCGCCGTTCACCGTGGCCGGTGAAAATGCGGCGCTGGCGACGAAACTCACGGAGCTGGACCAATTCAGTGGTACCTTTGCCGGCGACGAATCGATCACCATCACCGGCCAGCAGCACGATGGAACCGCGGTGAATCACAGTTTCGACGTGAACGCGAACATCAAGCTCGATCACCTCGTCGAGGAGATCAACACCGCGTTCGGAGGAACGGCCACCGCCAGCCTCGTCAACGGTCAGATCCGTCTGACCGATCACACCAGCGGGGCCAGCCTGATGCAGTTGAGCCTCAGCTACAACGCCGGTTCGGGGTCCACCAGCCTGGATATTCCGGCGGTCGCCCAGTTCACCCAGGGCGGCGCCACCGCTGCCAGCCTGGCCGGCTTCACGGAGGGCGATTTCACCGAAACCCAGTCGGCACAGGACTCGCAGATCAAAGTCGACGGCTTCCCCCTTGGGGCGGGGGAGTGGATCAGCCGCAGCTCGAACACGATCGACGACGTCCTCCAGGGGGTGACCCTGCACCTGCATGACACCGGGACGGTCCAGGTGAACCTGACGCGCGACGTCGAATCGGTCAAACAGAAACTGACCTCGCTGATCGAGGCCTACAACGCAGTGACGACCTTCCTGGCCGAAAAGACCGGATACAATGCCACCCTCGAGCAGGCGGGCATCCTGATGGGCGATTCGACGGTGACGAGTATCGGCAACAGCGTGCGCATGCCCTTGATTCGACTCACCGACGGCTTCGTCACTGATGCCGACACCTTCCTGATGCCGGGCCAGATCGGTCTCGAACTCGACGCCGACGGGATGCTGTCCCTGGACGAGAACGCCTTCGATGAGGCGATCGCCGAAGACTACATGGGGGTCCTGGCGCTCATCGGCGCCGACAAGACGGGCAGCTCCGACAGCAACGCGATCCAGTTCTACAGCGCCTCGAGCGACTCCACCGAGGGCGGAACCTACAACGTACAGGTTACCGTTTCCGGAGGCGCCATCGCCAGCGCGCAGATCAAGCAGGAGGACGAGTCGACCTACCGCGATATGACCTTCAGCGGAAATCTCGTCATGGGCGACAGCACGTTCAGCGACAGCGGATATCCGTTGTACGCGGAAAACGGTTTGGTGCTGAGTGTCGATCTGAGTCAGGACGGGATCTTCAACGCCACGGTGCGCGTCAAGCAGGGGTTCACCGGCGCCATGGAGGACTCGCTCGATCACTTCCTCGATGCCACCGACGGATGGCTCACCCTCGACCAGAAGTCGGTCGACGCACAGATCGAGAACCTGGAGGATCGCATCACGGCCGAGGAAGATCGTCTCTCCCGCGTAGAGGCGCGCCTGATCGCCAAGTATGCGCGACTGGAGAAGACGCTGACCCTGCTCCAGAACCAGATGGCGGCGCTTCAGATGGGATGAGACCCGCGCGAGCGGTCGGGAGATTGCCGCGGGGCTTGCGTGCCGTCTACGACCTTCGGGCTTTCCGCTTCTGGCGGAGTGCGTAGATCATCGCCAGTACCTCGGCCACCGCGAGGTACAGGGACTCGGGAATCCGCTGCCCCGGCTGCACCGAGGCATAGATGGCGCGAGCCACTTCGGGGCGTCGGACGATCGGGACGCCGTAGGAACGCGCAATCTGGACGATCTTCTGGGCCATGTGGTCGGCGCCCTTGGCCAGCAGGACGGGCGCATCCATGGTCTTGGGCTCATACTGGAGTGCGACGGCCACGTGCGTCGGGTTCACCAGGATGACGTTGGCTTTGGGCACCTCCTGCGTAAGGCGCTTCATCGACATCTGGAGCTGGATGCGTCGGATTCGACCTTTGACTTCCGGCGAGCCCTCGCCTTCTTTGCGCTCCTGTTTGACCTCTTCCTTGGTCATTTTCATTTCCTGGGTGTACTGCCATCGCTGGTAGAGGGCGTCGGCCAGACCCAGGACGACGATGGCGATCCCGACGCGAATGGCCAGTCCGAACGTCAGCGACGCGATCGAGCCGATCAACTGCGACGACCAGGCCCAGCGCAGCGCCGCCAGGGCCTCGAGCTTGTCGCGGAGGTAGAACCAGACCACCAGGCTCACGATGAACAGCTTGGCGATCGAACTGAGCAGACGGACGATCGATCGTGGATTGCCGACGCGCTGGAGCGCCGAGGCCGGATTGATCGCGTCCCACTTCAATTCGAGGCTCTCGAAGGTGAAGGTCATGCCTCCGACCAAGATGTTCGTGGCGATTCCGGCCGCGCACAGCGCCGCGAGGATCGGCAGGCAGACGACGACCGCATCGATGAGGTTGGCATTCCAGTAGGCCAGGAAGACCTGCGGATCGGCCAGCGGAGCGGTCTGGCCTGAGACGCTCGCTTCCATCTGCCCTTTGAACCACTGGAACAGATCCGGCGCCAGCAGGGCAAGGCTCAACAGCAGCACGATCAGGCCGGCCGCCGTGTCCATGTCCTGGCTTTGCGGGACCTGCCCCTTCTGCCGCGCCTTGTTCAGTTTCTGCGGGGTGGGTTGTTCGGTCTTTTCGGCAGCGGGTTTATCGGCCATCGGTTCTCACTGAGTATCAGAGTCTTGCAGAAATGAACGTCAGGCCTGCTTTGGGAAGGAAGAGCCTTGTTTCCGGCTCTTCCTTCCCAGATCCGACGACTCGGCTATGGCCGGCTTCCACCATCCTCCAAGGAAATCGCAAGACCGATTTCCTTGAAGAATATAGGCCTAATGTCCATTTCTGCAAGACTCCACGGATAATGGATGATTCATGACGACCTGGGCGAATCCTCGGGCGCAATCATCGACAGTCAATTCCTAGATCGGAAGCAGTTTGGCCATCCAATCGGCCATCTCGGCGACGTAGCCGTTCACGAACGGCAGGAACATGGTGGCCATGATCAATCCCAGTCCGATCCGCACGGGCATACTGATAAAGAGGATGTTCATCTCCGGAACCAACCGCGCCAGCAGGGCCAGGGCCACCATCAAGACCATGAAGGCTGCCAGCATCGGGGCCGCCAGGCGCAAACCGGCCATCAGCATGGTCGAGCCGGCGGTCAGCACGCCGCCGGTCAGGATCTGGATCGTCGGGATGGTGCCGGGCGGGAAAACCGCATAGCTCCTCGAGAGAATCAACAGAAACAGATGGTGCCCGTTGGCGCTGAGAAACAGCAGGATGAAGATCATTTCGAGAAGACCGCTGAGCGGCTGAGAGCCCTCGCCGGTCAGCGGGTCGAGGATCTCGGCCATCGTCAGTCCCATCTGATGTTCGATGATCTGGCCGCTGAGCTTCACCACGCTGAACAGCGAGACGACGATCAATCCGAGCGCCAGACCGTACGTCGCCTCGCTGGCCAGCAGCAGGAGCGCCTTGAGGCTCGAGACCTCGGTTACGTCGATGCCGAGCGGCACCACGGCGGCAAAGAACACCGAGAGCACCACCGTCGCGGCGACCTTGACCCGCACCGGGATCGTCTGCCACCCGAAGACGGGAAGGATCAGGAAGAACGCGGAGATGCGGGTCAGAACCAGAGAGAAGCCGAGCAGCGTTTCGAGCACGGAGCCCCCTGCGATCAGTACTTGATGTTCTGGATCTGAGCGAAGATCTCGGCGGTGAAGCGCAACGCGATCTGGAGCATCCAACTGCCGAACAGCAGACTGACGACGCACACGGCCAGCAATTTCGGAACGATCGTCAGCGTCATGTCCCGGATGGAGGTCAACGCCTGGAACAGGGTGATGATGACGCCGACGACCATGCAGGTGATCAGGATCGGCGCCGAGAGCAGCAGCGCCGTTTCCAGCGTATGTCGTCCCAGGTAGAGTACGTAGCTGCTATCCATTGATATCCGTCCTCTCTAGAGTCTTGCACAAGTCCACTTTGTTTCCGTGCGGTCGGAGCGCGGTAGCGGTCACTGGAACCCCAAACTGAGGCTCTTGGCCAGCAGTCCCCACCCATCGACCAGAATGAACAGGATCAGCTTGAACGGCAGCGAAATCATCACCGGAGGCAGCATCATCATTCCCGCGCTGAGCAAGACGCTGGCGATGACCATGTCGATCAGCAGAAACGGGATGAACAGCAGGCACCCGATTTCGAAGGCGGTGCGGAATTCGCTGATGATGAACGCCGGGATCACGATGTGCATCGGGATCTCGAGTGCCGTAGCCGGCGGAGCAGCCTTGGCCATTTCCACGAAGAGGGCCAGGTCGCTGCGGCGGCTTTGACGCAGCATGAATTCCTTGACGCAGCCGACGGCGGTGTCAGTAGCCTTCGTGAAGTCGATCTGGTCGGCCAGATAGGGTTGGATCGCCTCCGTGTTGACCTTGGAGTAGGTCGGCGCCATGGTATAGAGCGTCAGGAACAGGGCCAGGCCGATCACCGCGACGGTGGGCGGTATGGTCTGCGTGCTCAGAGCCCGGCGGACGAACGACAGCACGATCACGATCCGGGTGAACGACGTCATCATCACCAGCAGACTGGGCAGGATCGCCAGACCGGTGAAGATGATCGCGAGTTTGACCGGGGTCGACCACTCTTTGCCTTCGGCTTCCTGGTCTGTGGCTTTGTCGAGAACGCCCACCAGGTCATTAAGGCTGGGAACATTGCTGGACGGCGGTATCCTGGCTTCGTCGGATTGCATCGCCGGCAGTTCCGGCGGAACGATCGGACTGGCCATCTGCCCGAACGAAACGCCGGCGATCGCCAGCAGGATCAGCCAGGACGCCATCAAACTCGTTCGAATTCCCGTCATCTAGCCCCCCACCGAATGGTCCAGTTCCTGCTTCGACAGGTCCACCCAGGCATCGTCCATGTGGGCCAGGGTGGTAATGCTCTCGTTCGTGCTGCCGACCAGCAGTCGTTGATTGCCGATCTCCACCAGGTGAAGCGCTTTACGGGGGCCCAGGTACGTCGTCTCGATGACTCGAATTTCCTTGCCGGATGCTTTGGCGATGTTGGGAAGCAGCTTCTTGGACAGGTACAAGGCTCCGACGGCCAGGCCGCCGACGAGCAGGACCGAAAGCATCATCTTGAAGAACAGCTCTTTGCCGCCAAAGCTCAGATCGTCCGTTTGCGCCAACGCCGGGTTCCCGTAGAAGCTTTCCTGCGTGGGTGCGGCAGACGGGATGGCTTTTTCCTCGTCGGAGGCGCGGGCGACGAAACCGATCAAGCCGCCTGCGACGATGACCGCTGCGAACATCAGTATGGTTTTCTTCTTTTGATCGCTCACGTTGACCTCTGGAACCGGGCTCTGCCGTCTCTGGCCCGTGCGTTGCCATGCCGACATCAGCACAGCGCCGCCGATCACGACTGGGGCGCGGACGGACGTGCCCTTTGGCAGGAGATGAGCAAACGGTGTGCCGAAAGACGATCGCGACGCGGCGTGAGCGTTTTGGGGACGGAAAGCGGGACCGGGCACGGCCGGAGCCGGTCGCGACGGCTGAAGAATGGTCAGGTTGTCGAAAAACTTGACACTTGCGGAGCCTCAGAGGCCCGATCGGAGCATGGCGATGAGAATCTGCGATTGTCCGGGATCGGGCTGATCCTGTCCGGCCCAGTGCCCTCCCGGGCCGGCTCCCCACCACAGAACGCGCCAGGGCGCGGCGTTCGGGGGGGGCGAGGCGACGGGGTTCTGATCCAGTTGTTCCTGCAAGAACCGGGCCACGGCCTGGGCGCGCCGGGCCGAGAGGGTCCATTGCTGCATCTCCGTGACCTCGTCGCCGGCCAGGCCCAATACGTACAGCGTGCATGAATCGGCGCGGACGTTCTGTCGCAGGTCGAGGCAGTATGTCGACAGATACTGTCGGGCGCTGTCGTTGAGCAAAGCTTCTCCGCGTCCGAATCGAACGGGAGTGATCGAAAAATCGAGGCGGCGCCCCACGATCTGCGATGGCAGCGTGGTCATGGACTGGTTGAGCCGCTCGAAGATCCGGCGCAGCTTCTCGCGATACTCGTCGAGCGTTCGATCTTCTGCGGTTTCGGGCTCGGTGGTGCGGTACTTGGTGATGGGCGCTTCGAAGTCGGGGCCCGCGTTGTTGCCCAGCAGGACGCCGAGCCCGCAGAGGTGGATGGATTGCCAGAAGGAATCGCGACCCTGGTGGAACAGATCCGGATCCTGAACGGTGGCCAGAGTCAGCAGCAGCACGAAGAACGTCAGCAGCAGCGTCACCATGTCGGAGAAGGTGACGATGTAGCCCGGGACCTTCGCTTTCTCGTCTTCAGGAGGGCCGTTCCGCGTTCTCAATGATAGGTGCTCCGTTCCAGAATGACGATTTCGATCACTCGCTTGGTCTGTGGGTTCATGGCCGACAGACCGCTGTGTCGCAGCGTAGAGGCGTCCACGGTGGCCGCCGAGGTGATGCTCAGGCGCGTCTTGTCCACGCCCTGGCGGTCCGCCAGAAACTGCGCGATCGTCCAGGCGCGCGTCAATCCGATCTCATCGGAGGCGCTGGCTTCCATCGCGTGTTCGCTGACGATCACCCGATTGGGCACCGCGTTGAGCAAAGCCGCCACATCCGTCAGCATCTGTCGACCGTGACCGCTGGTCCGCGTCCCCAGGCCCAGGAAGACGTCCTCCGACGGCACCAGAAACACCTTCTGATCCTGGAAATCCATGAAATCCAGGCTGGTGCTGGGGTTGGATTCGTACTGGCCGTCGACCGTGGGCTGTTCGCTGCCCCGCTCCGGGTCCTGATTGTATACGATCCGAGGCGTGGACAGGAACGCCTCATCCCGTGGGCTCGTGCGCAGGCCGATCGACGAGAGCCCTTCGGTGAAGGCCGACTCCATCCTCTGGAAGATCTTGTTGTCGAACGACGAGAAACTCAACAGCAGCACGAAGAAGGTCAACAGCAACGTCATGCAGTCGCTGAAGGTGACCATCCATTCCGGAGCGCCCGGATCGTCGTCCATCCATCTCGGTCTGCCTTTGGGGGCCATCAGACGGTCGCCTTGATTTCCTTGCGCCGGCCGTGCGAGACAAACGCCTGCATTCTCTCGCGGACGATGGTGGGATTGTCGCCCTGGGCGATGGAACAGACGCCTTCCAGAATCATCTCCATGGCCAGCGATTCCTCTTTGGAGTAGATGCCGAGCTTGCCGGCCAGCGGGATGAACACCAGGTTGGCGGCAAACGCGCCGTAGAACGTCGTCAAGAGGGCCACCGCCATACCCTGACCGATCTGGTCGGGCGAGCTGAGGTTGCGCAGCATCTGGACCAGACCGATGAGGGTCCCGATCATGCCGAAGGCGGGAGCGGAGGCGCCCATGAATTCGAGGATCTTCTTGCCTCCGGCATGACGGTCCTGGAGGTATTGGATCTCCGGTTCCAACAGATCGCGGATGGCCTCGGAGTCCTGGCCGTCCACGAGCAACTGAAGACCCTTGGCAAAGAAGTGGTCACTGAGCTTGCTGATCTCCGGCTCCAGCGCCAGCGTTCCGTCCCGGCGATTGATCGCCGCGAAGTTGACCATCTTCTGGATCAGTTCGGACTGCGCGGGGATCTTGGCGACGATCGTCTTCTTGACGATCGAGAAGATGCTGAGGAACTGCGGGAGCGAGAAGTGGATCATCGTCGCGCAGAGCATCCCCCCGATGGTGATGCACAACGAGGGAACGTGAAAGAACATGGCGGCGCCGCCGCCCATGACGATGGCGAAGACCACCACGCTGAAGCCCAGCAGGGTTCCGATGACTGTCGCGATATCCATGGACGTGTTACCCTCCCT
>CAZTGH010000014.1:0-29575 GCA_964612985.1 uncultured Pirellulales bacterium | reverse complement strand
CATTCGCGCAGGGCGCAGACCTTCTCGGCCATGGTGACCGACAGCGGAGGCGAGATCCGCAGCGCGGCGATCAGACGCTCGGTGTCCAGGTCGGCCTTATCCGCATAGGCGGCGTGCAGCCCCGCGGTGACCGCCTGCTCGATCTCCGATCCGCTGTAGCCTTCGGACGCTTCGCCCAGAGCCTTCAGGTCGAACTTCTCGGGATCGCGTCCGCGCTTTCGCAGGTGGATGGCGAAGATCTGCTCGCGTACGGAAGCGGTCGGCAGGTCGACGAAGAAGATCTCGTCGAAGCGTCCCTTGCGCAGCAGTTCCGGCGGCAGGGCTTCGATGTCGTTGGCGGTCGCGACGGTAAAGACCGGCGCCTCGTGCTCCTGGAGCCAAGTGAGCAGGGTGCCGAACATGCGTTGGGAGAGGCCTCCGTCGGCGCTGCGGCTGGCGGCTGAGGCGAAGGCCTTCTCGATCTCGTCGATCCACAGGATCACCGGCGCCATCATCTCGGTCTGCTTCAGTGCATCGCGCAGGTTGTGTTCGGATTCGCCGATGAAGCTGGCGTAGAGCGTGCCCGGGTCGAGTCGCAGCAGGGGCTGGTGCCAGGCGGTGGCGATGGCCTTGGCGCAGAGGCTCTTGCCGGCGCCCTGGACGCCGAGCATGAGGACGCCCTTGGGCGGGACCAGGCCGAAGGCCTTGGCCTCGGGGCTGAAAACGTCGAGCCTCTGGTGCAGCCAGGTCTTGAGGCGGTTCATCCCGCCGATTTCGCTCAGATCGAGCGGTGTCTGGATGTATTCGAGCAGTCCACCCTGCTGGACCATGCGTCGCTTGTTGGCGATGACGATGTTGATGTCACCATCCTGAAAGCGCTGATCGGCGGCGACGGCGTCGCTGATGATCCGCACCGCCTGGCGGCGGGTCAGCCCGCGCAGGTTGCGGACGATCGTGTCGAGGCCTTTCTGGGTGATGCCCACCTCGATGGGTTTCTTGCGGTGGAGTCGCTGAAGGGTGGCGCGGATGATCTGGAGCAGTTCCTTTTCGTTGGGATACGAGATTTCGAAGGGGCGGGCGTAGGCCCTGACCACGTCGGGCAGCTTGTCGCTGCTGTCGATCATGATGATGGTCAGGCCGCTGCTGTCGAAGCTGTCGATCATGTCGCGGAGGGTCCGCAGGGCCTTGCCCCCTTTGAGGTGTTCGGCCAGGTCGAGCGTCACACAGAGCGAACCCGGCTTGGCCTGGGCGAGGTTGGCCAGGCCGGCGGCGGGGTGGTCGGTGTTGGCGATGGCGGGGCTGCCGTCGAGCAGCCCATCGCGGACGCCGTCGGCGACGGACCAGACCCACATATCGCGTTTGAGCTTTTCGGCGGTCTTGCGCACGATCTCCAGGGCATCATGCTCTTCATTTGTGACGATGGAAATGCAGCCATCGCCCCCCTCGATCAGTTGCTCGAAGCGTTCACAATCGTTCATGGTCCTTCCCAGTCTCTCGGTCGCATTGGTCGGGCCTGCTGCCCTTGGGTTCCAGCCTACCGAAAACCGGGTGGTCGGGCAAGTCCGGCTAGGGTTTGCCGAGGTTGACAAGGGGAGGGGAGATGGATACTCTATGGCCCAATCAGGGACATTCGTAAGGACGGATTTCATGAAGATTTCGCTGAACTGGCTGAACGACTACATCGAGACGGGGCTCTCGCCCGAGCGGATTGCGGCGATTCTGAGCGATCTGGGCTTTCCGTGCGAGGGGATCGAGCGATTCAACGACGACACCGTGCTGGACGTCGAGGTGACCAGCAATCGGGGGGACTGCCTCAGCCATGTCGGGGTGGCGCGGGAGCTGGCAGCTGCGACGGGCAAGGAGCTGCGCCTGCCCCGGATCGAGCTGGACGAGTTGGACAAGGACGCGTCGGAGTACGTCCAGGTCGAGATTGTCGAGCCCGAGCTCTGCGGGCGGTACACGGCGCGGGTGATCGAGGGTGTTAAAGTGGGCCCCTCGCCCGACTGGATGGTCAAGCGGCTCGAAGCGGTCGGGATGCGCAGCGTCAACAACGTCGTCGACGCGACGAACTACGCGATGCTGGAGACGGGCCAGCCGCCGCACGCGTTCGATTTTGCCACGATCAAGGAGGGCAGGATCGTCGTCCGCAAGGCCCTTGCAGGCGAACGGATCGTCAGCATCGATGGCTCCCAGTGTGAGTTGACCGATGAGATGCTGGTGATTGCCGACGCGGAGAGGCCGGTGGCCATTGCCGGCGTGATGGGCGGGCTGGAAACCGAAGTGAGCGACCAGACCAAGACGATCCTGCTGGAAGAAGCGCATTTCGATCCGGTTTGCGTGCGGACGACCAGCCGGAGACTGTCGCTGCCCTCGGAGGCAGCCTTCCGATTTGAACGGTTGGTGGATATCGAAAAGATCGACTGGGCGTCGCAACGGACGGCGCAGTTGATCGTGCAAGTTGGCGGCGGGCGCGTGGCCAAAGGCGTCGTAGACGCCTATCCGAAAAGGCCTGTTCCCCGCGAGGTGACCATGCGGCTTTCGCGTTTGAACAAGCTGCTGGGCATCGAGATTCCGGTTGAGACGGTCCTGCGGATCCTCACGGCGCTGCATTTCGACCCGCGTCTGTCGGGCGACCTGGTAACCTGTTCGGTTCCCACGTGGCGCAGCGACATTGTCCGGGAGGTGGACCTGATCGAAGAGGTTGCCCGCGTTCACGGATACAACGAGGTTCCGACGCGGCGACGCATCCACATCGAGGCGGTTCCCGCTGACGCGCATCAGAAGCTGACCCAGTCGATCGGCACTTTTCTCAACGGATGCGGCTTTTTTGAGACCGTGACGGTGACATTCATCGACCAGGCGATCGCCTCGCTGTTTGCCGACGGCGGGCTCCGCAATCTGGGTGTCAAGGACGTCTCCCGCAAGAGCTCCAACCTGTTGCGGCAGACCTTGCTGGGCTCGCTGCTGGAGGTGCTCAAGACGAACGTCAACGCCAAGAACGTGCCGTGCCGGGTGTACGAGATTGCCGATACGTTCCGGCCGACGGCCGACAAGGACGCCTTGCCCGACGAGAAGACGAAGGTCGCCTTGATTTGCAGCGGGGACTTCCGCGAACTGCGCGGCGCCGTCGAGGGACTGATCCGGCACATCGACCGTCAGGCGGCGGTGGATTTCGTGCCGACCGATCTGCCCTGGGGCGAGGTGGGCGCCGACGTGATGGTCAACGGTCGCACGATCGGTGCGGCCGGGGTCTTTTCCGAGACGGTTCGCGACAAGATGGATTTCAAGGAGCTTGCTCCCTGCGGCGTCGAGCTGGACTTTGCCGAACTGATGGAGCTGAAAGGCGCCCCGATCTCCATCCGTCCGGTCCCGCGGTTTCCCGCTATCGAACGCGACCTGTCGATCCTGGTGGCCGAGGAGACGCCCTGGAGGACCATCACCCAGGCGATCCAAAGCAGTGCCCCCGGCGAACTCGAGGATATCAGATTCGTTGACATTTACCGTGGTAAGGGGATCGCGCCGGACAAGAAGAGTGTGACCCTGTCGCTACGGTTCCGCGATGAAGACGGGACGCTGACGCACGAGGTGGTCGACGGCTATCAGGGCACGATCGTCCAGAGCCTCAGCCAGGCCGTAGGGGCGGAATTGCGAACGATTTAGATGCGTCGGCGGTCGGCGAAAAGGGCGGCCGGGGCACCCGTGGATTTTTTCATGTCCCGCACCGGAAATGCCGATAAGAATGTTGGTGTGTGGATCGTACAGACGTCTGCAAAGCGTGCCGGGATCGACCGGCTATTTCCTTGACGGACGCACGCCGATCTGGTATAAGAGAATTTGCGGGCTGACCCCTGCAG
This sequence comes from uncultured Pirellulales bacterium, assembly GCA_964612985.1. Lineage (GTDB taxonomy): Bacteria > Planctomycetota > Phycisphaerae > Sedimentisphaerales > Anaerobacaceae > Anaerobaca. The sequence continues at coordinate 25,742 of CAZTGH010000014.1, read as the reverse complement.
TGTTCGTGAGAATGCGTGCAGTTGAAAGAACCGATACCCGTTCTGAGGGAAATCAGGCCTTGGCGGGCCGGACATGCCTACTCGATAGGACGTCCGGACGCGAGCAACGATTGCCCACCTAGCAGTAATGGGTTCTCTTCAAAAGCCATTCTTACGGCACAGGTGGAGGTGAGCTGGCAATAGACAAAAAGGCCTGTTTGTACAGGCCTTTTTTTATTGTGTTCTGTCAGCGACCGGACGTCGGGGTTGTCGGACGTTCGCACGTCGAATCGCTACCAAGACTTGGGGTTTTTTGGAGTTAAGCCGGGCAAAGGATTTACCGATGAGAGGGTGAGGACCTGCCGTGCTCTTGGGGTGCCTCCTATCAGGATGATCGAGTTTGTGAGGAGTTGAAATGCCGAGTGTCCGTAACTTCACCGTTTTGCCGGCGTTGCCGGATTCCCTGCAAGACCTGGACTACGTCGCGCGAAACACGTTCTGGGCCTGGAACCCCTCGTTCGTGGATCTGTTCAAGCGGATCGATCCGAGCCTGTGGGTCGGCTGCAACCACAACCCGGTCAAGCTGCTGGGCAGCGTCTCGCAGAGCCGGTTGCAGGCTCTGGCCCGGAATGACAGTTTTCTGAACGAACTGAAGCAGGCAGCGGACACGTTGCGTTCATACCTCGGGGCTTCGACCTGGTACGAGAAGGCCTGTCCCCAGGCGACCAAGCCGACCATCGCGTATTTCAGCGCCGAATTCGGGCTCCACGAATGCCTGCCAATCTACTCGGGCGGGCTGGGGATTCTGGCCGGCGACCACCTTAAGAGCGCCTCGGATCTGGGCCTGCCGCTGGTGGGTGTTGGTCTGATGTATCAGAAAGGCTACTTCCGGCAATACTTGAACATCGACGGCTGGCAGCAGGAAGCGTACGTGGAGAACGACGCGTTCAACATGCCGGTCGAGCTGGTCCGCAAGGAGAGCGGCCGGCCGCTGACGATCAGCGTCGAATATCCAGGTCGCAGTGTCCAGGCGCAGATCTGGTGCGTTTCCGTCGGCCGGATTAAGCTGTATCTGCTTGACAGCAACATCGCACCGAATTCGTCGGTCGACCGGATGATTACCAGCAATCTTTACGGCGGCGACCGCGAGCTGCGCATCCGCCAGGAGATCCTCCTGGGCATCGGCGGTCTTAAGGCCTTGCTGGCGATGGGCATCGAGCCGACGGTCTGCCACATGAACGAAGGGCACGCCGCCTTCATGGCGCTCGAGCGCATTCGCCAACTGCGCAACGCCAAGAACATGACGTTCGACGAGGCGGTGGAGGCTACGCGGTCGGGCAACGTCTTCACGGTCCATACGCTGGTCAAGGCGGGCCTGGACGAGTTCAGCGTCGAACTGATGGACAAGTATTTCGGCAGCTACTTCCCGCACTTGGGCGTCAACCGCAGCCAATTCCTGTCGCTGGGGCGAATGCTGCCCGACGACGAGAGCGAACCTTTCAAGATGCCGGTGCTGGCCATTCGGCTCAGCGGCTATATCAATGGCGTCAGCAAACTTCACGGGCAGATCTCCCGCGAGGTGTGGGGCTCTCTGTGGCCCGGTGTTCCCGAGAAGGAAGTGCCGATCATCTCGATCACCAACGGCATCCACCTCAAGACCTGGCTGTCGGACGAGATCGGCAGTCTTTATCAGCGGTACCTGGGACCGGCGTGGTCCGAAAGCATGTTCGACAAATCCGTCTGGGACCAGGTGGACCAGATTCCAGATGAAGAGTTGTGGAGCGCCCACCAGCGGTGCAAAGAGCAGTTGATCGTGTTCGCCCGCAAGCGGCTGATGACACAGATGCAGCGTCGCGGCCGATGCCATGGCGAGCTGCGACAGGCCGAGGAAGTGCTCGACCCTGAGGCCCTGACGATTGGCTTCGCCCGGCGCTTCGCCTCCTATAAGCGCGGCGATCTGCTGCTGCGAGACGCCAAACGGCTGGCCAGGCTGCTGAACAATACGGATCGGCCTGTGCAGTTCATCTTTGCCGGCAAGGCGCATCCAAAGGACACCGGTGGCAAGGAGATTATCCGCCATATCATTCACTTCGCCCGCGACGAGTCGGTGCGACGCCGCATCCTTTTCCTCGAAGACTACGACATGGACGTGGCCCGCTTCCTCGTCCGGGGCGTCGACGTCTGGCTGAACAACCCGCGTCGGCCGATGGAGGCCAGCGGCACCAGCGGCATGAAGGCCGCCGTCAACGGCGTGCTCAACATGAGCACCCTCGACGGATGGTGGTGTGAAGGCTATATCCCTGATGGCGGCTGGGTGATCGGCGACGGTGAAGACTACCAGAATCAGGACTACCAGGACATGGTCGAGGCGCAGGCGATCTACAGTCTCCTCGAGAACGAGGTGGTCCCGTTGTTCTACACGCGCAGCGCCGACAATCTGCCTCGCGCCTGGATCCAGAAAATGAAGGCGACGATCAAGTTCGTGGCGCCGCGGTTCAACACGCATCGCATGCTGGCCGAGTACACGCGCCGGTTCTACAACCCGGCGGCGTCCCGCTATCGTTATCTGGCGGCCGAGGCGATGACCCGGGCCAAGGCGTTCTCGCGATGGAAATCGGAGATTCGCGAGGCGTGGTCGGATTTTGCGGTCAAGGACGTGACGGTCTGCATCAACGACGGTCAAGAGGACGAGCAGCTGAACCCGAGACAACCGCAGCTCAAGGTCGGCTCCTCGCTGAACGTTCGTGCCCGGGTGAAGCTGGGACGCATCCGCCCTGAAGACGTGTGCGTCGAGCTCTACTCGGGGCCTACGGACTCCTGGGGCAACATTCAGGAAGGTTCCCCCATGCCGATGACCCACGAACAGCGGGCGGGAGACGACGGCGAGCACTGGTTCTCCGGCGCGATGGAATGCCGAACGACCGGCCAGCATGGCGTCGCCGTCCGCGTATTGCCCAACCACCCCGATCAGGTCAATCCTTACGATTTGGGCCTGATCCTCTGGGAGAAGGGATAGGGGACTTGCGAATTGCGATTTCGGATTTGCGATCTGGCACGGGGCTTTCCCGCTCGCCAAGTCGTAAATCCGAGATCAGGAACTCTGCTGCAGGCTCTTACTCGTTCTCCCGGTCACTCAGTAGCTTGTAGGCCGCCTCGGCCGACGGAGCCTGCTCCAGCGCCTTCTTGAAGCTGTCGTCGAGCATCAACCGACTGATCCGTGCCAACGCCTGGATATGCGGACCCGTCTGATCGAGGGGAGAGACCAGCAGGATCACGATCGATACAGGCTTGTTGTCCACGCTCTGAAACTCGATCGGCTGGCGCGTGACACCCAGCGCCATGATCAGGTCTCTGACCGCGTTGCATTTGCCATGCGGAATGGCGATGCCCGAGCCGATCCCGGTGCTGCGCGTCTTCTCCCGCGTGAACACCGCGTCTCTGGCGACGTCCTTGTCCAGCAGCAATCCGTTTTCGTCCAGGAGATCCACCAATTCGCCGATCACGGCGTTCTTGTCGGTGCCCTGGAGCGGAACGCGGACCGAGTTGGCTTGCAGTATCTGTGTCAGAATCATGGTTTGTGCGACCAAAGGAAGAACCGGAAACTACACTGGCGAACAAGCGTGGCACTATAGCACGCCGCCTGCGTCCTGCCAAGTGCTTTTGGCTCGGCGGGGCATTATTTCTAGGAGCGGCCCTATCACCACACAGACTCCGGACTTGCCCGGCTAACGGTTCAGTTGGGCCATCATCTCCGGCTGGTAGCGGTCCCCGGCGGTCGCTCCGGGCGGGAAAGCCATATCGAGTTCGGTCATCTCTTCGTCGCTCAGTTCGATCGAAGCGGCTCCCAGGTTCTCTTCCAGGTACTTGCGCCGCTTGGTTCCAGGGATCGGGACGACGTCGGTGCCCTTCTGGAGTATCCAGGCGAGGGCGATCTGTGCCTCTGTGACGCCTTTCTTTCGGGCGAATTCGGTAATGGTTTGGGCGGCGTTGGCGTTGGCGTCGAAGTTGGCGCCTTGAAGGCGGGGGTCGCCGTCATGGCGGAAATCGTGCTCGCCATACTCCTCGGCGCGCTTGGCCGCTCCGGTGAGGAAACCCCGTCCCAGCGGGCTATAGGCGACCAGGCCGATGCCGAGCTCTCGCAACAGGGGGATGATCTGTGCTTCGAGGTTGCGTTCCCAGAGCGAGTATTCGCTCTGGAGTACGGAGAGCGGATGCACAGCGTGGGCGCTGCGGATGACTTCGGTTCCCGCTTCGGAGAGCCCGAAGAAGCGAACCTTTCCCTCGGAGACCAACCCCGCCACTGCCCCGGCGACGTCCTGAATCGGCACTTCCGGATCGACGCGGTGCTGGTAGAGCAGATCGATATAGTCGGTGTCGAGCCGTCGCAGGCTGCCGTCGACGGCTGCACGGATGTGCTCGGGTCGGCTGTCCAGGCCGGTGCGCTGGCCGTTCTCGATGCGGAACCCGAATTTGGTTGCCAGGACGACCTGGTCGCGTTTTCCGACCAGGGCCCGACCCAGCAGTTCCTCGTTGGCGAAGGGTCCGTAGATTTCAGCTGTGTCGAGAAATGTGCAGCCCAGCTCGATGGCCCGGTGAATCGTGGCGATGGATTCGGCTTCGTCCGTCTCGCCATAGGCCCAGCTCATCCCCATGCACCCGAGCCCGATCTCGGAGACCTCCAAGCCTTGCGTGCCCAGCTTTCGTTTGCGCAACATGGCGTCCTCCCGCTACTTCCATGGGTCCATTGGCGTCGAACACATTACTTTTCGCACCGTCCATCGATTGGCCATGGTACGCTTGCCGGGTGGCACCGGTTCTCGCTATGGTGCTGCGGTCGGACCTTTCCACTGGGACAGCTTGTCGATTCCCTGGAAGCGGTCGGGCTCATTCAACGTCGCATAGAGCTTCCGGGCCCAGTCATAGGAGTCGGGCAACGAACCGATGGCGACGATATCGGCGGGAAAGAGCAGGCCGGCCACCTGGGGCAGGTCGGTGATCCGCAGGCAGTTGAGCATCTCGATGGCTTCGCCTCGCCCGTCGGGCTGGCTCGGTGCGTTCTGGGTGGCAGGGGGATCGCGCAGCACGACCGCGGAGACGTTTCCGTCGAGCAGGGCAGCGTAGAGGGCGATCGCACCCATTTCGCCCCTCGCGGCGATGGCGAAGTTGCCATCGGGCCCGGCCGCTTCGAACTCGCGGAGGGCCTGGAGGCAGCGGAGCACGTCGTAGACCCGCATGGACGCGACGGTTCGGCCCGTCCAGGCAGCGGAGCGTCGGATGTGCCACTGGAGGTTGGGCGCCCAGCCGGTCTCGCCGATCCCTCGGGTTTCGAGGTAGGCGAGGTTCCAGTTCTCGTCCAATCCGCCCACGAAGCCTTCGGACGCCCAACGGTCTTCGTCCGGACTGCGCAGCACGAGCATCATCGGGCTGGCAGTCTCGGGGGCCTGCCGCCAGCGGACGTCGATCTTCAGGCGGTAGTGGGATTCGGAGACGAAACTGTAGGTATCTCTGCCATGCTCAGCGCCGTCGGCGGCGCGGAATTCCCAGCGAAGGTCCAGCGGGACGGGGTCGGCGGGGAATGCGCCAAACGTCTTCTCGCGCAGGAAGCTCAGCACATTCTGGCGATGGGCGTACAGTTGCTGTCGGTTCGAGATCCTGGGCGCGGTCGCGGTCTTGACGAAGGTTTCGTGGATCGTCGTGGTGCGATCGTCGGTGGGCGGGCCATCGACGTAGACCTGGAGTTCCTCAGCGGGAAGCATGGCGTCTTGCGACATATCGACATCGCCCACCTCCTCGGGCGATATGCCCTTGCCCATCAGGTGGTGGAGGAAGAAAGAGAAGATCCGGGTACGGGAGCGCTCGTGATAGGAGTGCCCGCCCGGCGTCTCGACCAGGACGAGATGGTCGGGGCGGTCGTGTAGCTTGTAGATCTCCTTGATGCGATCATGGACATCGCGGACCGCTTCGATGGAGTTGAGCCCATCGCGGTCGGCGGAGGCGATCAGCAGCGGTCTCGGGGCGATCAGGGCGCCGATGTCGTGGAAGTCCTGCCGATAGGTGTTGATCGGCATCATGCAATCGCAATGGCCGTCGATGGTGCGCTGGTGGATGTGCGAGTTGAGCGTGCTGGTCCCGCAGACGGGGGCGACCACCTTTACGCGCGGGTCGGCGGCGCCGATGTACCAGCTTTGGGTGCCGCCGCCGGAAATGCCGGTGACGCCAAGCCGATCGGGGTCGACCTCGGGCCGCTCGCAGAGCAGGTCGAGACCGCGCATGGCATTCCAGAGTTCCACGCCGCCAGGGTTGTATCCCCGGCTGTACCAGTGGAACCAGCCGCGAGCGTAGCAGCCCCAGTGATCACCGCGCACCTCGCCCCACTGGATGGTCTCGATGATCAGGCAGACGAAGCCCAACTGGGCCCACTTGCGGGGGTGCGGCTGGTAGCTGACCTTCTGCGTACGGGAATGGCCGCAGACGTAGAGCACCGCTGGAGCGGGCTGCTGAATGTTATCGGGGACGTACAGGTTCGCCGGCACGTACAGGCCCGGCAGGGATTCATAGTAAAGCTTCTCGATGCGGTAGCCCGGCCGGCGGATCGTCCCGGTGACCTTCACGTTCAGGGGCGGTCGCGGGCCGTCCACCGGCACGTCGACCAGGCCCATCATCTCCAGGAATTGCTGGTAGCGCTCTTCGCGAACTTGTTCCCAGTCGTTCAGCGTGCGGATGCCCCCGAGCGATCTTTGCGTCAGGTCGTTGGCGACGCGCATCAGGTGCGCGCGGATGTCATTCGATGGATCCATTGGGGGCTGCGTCTCCACGCCCAGTTCCTGGTCCATTGCCATCGACACCGCGCCCAGGAGGACTGCCCACCCCAGTGCTGTCCACCATGCGAATCCCGCTGCCCGTCGTCCCCTGCGTCTTGCGATCATGGCACATCTCCATCACAGTTGCCGATTCGCCCCCTTGGCCCAGCCCCGCACACCCCACAGTACACGCCATCGGGACGCCTCTGTCAAGATACCCTGCTGCGATTCATCGGCAAAGTCCCCCGGTAGATGGTTTGGGCTTTACAGGGCCAGTAGGATAGGTAGAATCAATGATTTACGTGAATCTAGATGCCTGGATGGACCTCGCCGGGAGGCTCATCGAGGCCAATCGGGAGTTGGAATGACGAAGATTGCGATCTACGACACGACCCTGCGGGACGGAATGCAGGCGGAAGGGGTGAGCTTCTCGTTGCCGGACAAGCTGGCCATTGCCGAGCGCCTGGACGGACTGGGCGTCGACTATATCGAAGGGGGTTACGCCGCATCGAACGCCAAGGAGATGCAGTTTTTCCACGAGGTGGCGAATCGTGGCCTGAAGCACTCGAAGGTGGCCGCCTTTGGCAGTACCCGTCGGGCGGACTGTACTGTCGAGGAGGATGTTTCGCTCAATTCGATTCTGGCCACCGAGGCGCCTGCCGCCACGATCGTCGGCAAGACCTGGGATCTTCATGTCGGCATGGTGCTGCACTGCTCGCTGGACGAGAATCTGACGATCTGCGCTGAATCCGTCCGCTATCTCAAGGGCAAGGGGCTCGAAGTGATCTTCGACGCCGAGCACTTCTTCGACGGCTACAAGGCGAACCCCGAATACGCGATAAAGGTGCTGACTTCGGCGGCTGACGCGGGGGCCGATGCCCTGGTACTGTGCGATACGAATGGCGGGTCTCTGCCCCACCAGGTGCAGGAGATCACTCAGCGCGTCTGCGAGACGTTCGGCTCGGCGGTCGTGGGAATTCATACCCACAACGATACCGATTGCGCCACGGCTAACGCCTTGGCGGCGATCCAGGCGGGGGCTCGGCACGTGCAGGGCACGATCAACGGGCTGGGAGAGCGCTGCGGCAACGCCAATCTCTGCTCAGTGGTCCCTAACCTCGCCTTCAAGATGGGCTTCGAACCGCTGAGTCCCGAGAAGATCCGGTCGTTGACGGAGGTTTCGCGCTTCATCTTCGAGATCGCGAATCTGGCGCCGGTGATGAATCTGCCCTATGTAGGCGAGAGCGCCTTCGCACACAAAGCCGGTTTGCACGTCGATGCCCTGCGAAAGAGCAAACAGACGTACGAGCACATCGCCCCGGAGGCGGTGGGCAACGAACGGCGGTTCCTGATCAGCGAACTCAGCGGCAAGTCGAACATCCTGGCCGAGTTGGAGAAGGCCAAGATCATACAGGATAAGGCGCTGGCTCGCAAGATCCTGGGCCGGGTCCAGGACCTGGAGAACGAGGGCTATCAGTTCGAGGCCGCTAACGCGAGTTTCGAGTTGCTGGTCCGCAAGATCATGGGAACGTTCGAACCTTCGTTCGAGTTGATCAAGTACCATGTCGACGTGGAAAAGCGCAAGAGCGGTGAGCTCGTCACCGAGGCCACGGTCAAGCTGCGGGTGGGCGAGGAGGTCGAGCACGTGGTCGGCGAAGGCGACGGTCCGGTCAATGCGCTGGATGCGGCGCTGCGTAAGTCGCTGGAGAGATTCTATCCCGCTCTCAAGGAAGTGCATCTGTTCGACTACAAGGTCCGTGTGGTCAACGCGAAAGAGGGCACTGCCGCCCGCGTCCGCGTAGTGATCGAATCGCGCGACAAGCAGTCGATCTGGGGGACGGTGGGCGTCTCGGAGAACGTGATCGAGGCCAGTTGGCTGGCGCTGGTCGACAGTGTGGAATACAAGCTCCAGCGGCCGGCCGGCTGAAAGCGGCCGGGAGGGAATGGGAAAAACAACCCCGTGCCGGTACCATCCGTTGGCCGGCACGGGATTTCCTGCGTGGCGAGCGTCCTACAAGACTGCGTCTGCGGTTTCCTGGGCGGTGTTCTGCTGTTTGCGTTTGCGGCGGTTGACCGTTCTTCGTTTCGGATCGGCCACTTGAGATTCGTCGGCGGCCACTCGGAGTGCGTCGGCGGCCGTTGCGGCAAACCCGTCGGCGCCAATCTCTTCCCACAGACCTTCCGCTCGATTGAACAGTCCGCCGGAGACCACAATTCGCAGGTCCGGCCACGCATTGACGCTCCGGACTCTGTCGATCAGACGGCGTACATCGGGGGCCTGTTTCGGTGCAGTGCCGTAGATAAACAGAATGTCCGGTGCATATTCGTTAACGAAAGCGAACACGTCGTCGTTGGTCAGGCCGCCGCCGAGGAAGCGCACCTCCCATCCATCGCTCTCGAACAGGTCGGTAATGATCTGGGCGCCGAGTTCCTGCAATTCGTCGCGGGCGCAACAGACGGCCACCTTCTTATGGCGGGCAGGCCGACGGGGCAGCTTGTTCTGGAGCTGATCGACGATGGTCCGATTGATCCGCGTGGCCAGATGCTCCTGGACGGATGTGATCTTGTCGGCTCGCGAGAGGCGTTCGATCTCGGCCATGACCGGCCAGATCAGGTGCAGGTACACCGAGTTGGCCGGGATGCCGCTTTGCAGGGTTTCTTCCACGACGCAGCGACAGGCTCTGCGATCACCACGAAGCAGGGGGGCCAGGTACCGGGCGAGGACATCTTCCTTAACCATCGATCTCTCCTTTTGTGCTGCCAAGTCTTTCGTTGTTAAGCTGGGCTGTTTTCTTCATGTGAGTTGGTATCGGTAGGGTGAGCAAAGAATCTTGAGTTAAAATGGGAAAGAGAGATCGGATGGGGGCTCCGCAGTCGGTACGGAGAAAGCGACGAAATGATGACTCACCACAGATGAGAATTGTGCCTTCCGCCTTCGTCCTATAACGAAAGACTCTTTCAGGGGTGATATGCCTGATTGTGCGGGATCACCATGGGAACGGCCCGCCACCGGTCGAGGCAAAGAGGCCTTGGGGCGAATGGGCAAAATGCGGCGCATATGTGGAAGAAAAAATTACCGTCGCCAGTCGGGCTTGCGTACCATCAAGGGGGGCATCTGTTGAGGAGGCCGCCTGCGGTTGCCGACGCGGATGCAACTGCGGCCGCTTGGATACCAGCGGAGAGTGAACAGCTTGGTCTTAAGAAGAAACCCGTCTTTTCGCAGCTTGTTGAACATATCGATCTTCGGCGTCCTTGACAGTTCGTTTGGGACCATCACCCTCCCCCTATCGACCGATCCGCGAAGTGACTTTCGTCCAAAAAGGCAAAGAGCAGCCTGTCAAAGGCTGCTCCGTGGCAGTCGAATCGACTGTATGGAATGCACCGTCGGCTCAGAGCCGAACGCCGATGCCCCGATCGGCCAGATAGGTCTTCATCTCCTGGATGCTGTAGGTCCCGAAGTGGGCGATGGAGGCCACCAGAACCGCATCGGCATGGGCGTCGACGATGGCTTCATAGAGGTGTTCGAGCGTGCCGGCGCCGCCGGAAGCGATGACAGGCAGCGAGACCGCATCGGCGATGGCGCGCGTCATCGGAATGTCGTAGCCGGTCTGCTTGCCGTCGGTGTCCATGCTGGTGGGCAGGATCGCTCCGGCACCGAGGGACTCGACCTTCTTCGCCCATTCGACGGCATCCAGACCGGTGCCCTTGGTGCCGCCACTGACCATGACCTCGAAGCCCGATGGCAGCGCCTGGTTGCCGGCGGTGTCGATGGCGACGGTGATCTTCTCGCTGCCGAACTGGTCGGCGGCTTCCTTGACCAGATCGGGACGGCGCACGGCGGCCGTGTTCATCGAGACCTTGGCCACGCCGATCGCCAGCAGTTCCTCGATGCCCTGGCAACTGCTGATACCGCCACCGACGGTCAGTGGCACGCGGATGCGCTCCACCGTGCGTCGGACGGCATCGAGCATCGTCTTGCGGTTTTCCAGCGTGGCGGTGATGTCCAGGAAGACCAGTTCATCGGCGCCGGCCTCGCTGTAGGCGGCGGCGTTCTCCGCCGGGTCGCCGACGTCTTTGAGGTTGACGAAATTAACGCCTTTGACCAGGCGGCCGTGTTTGACGTCCAGACAGGGGATGATTCTTCGGTAGTCCATGCGCGCTCTCCGTTGACTGGGTTGATTCTACTGGATTCGATCTATGAATGCACGTGCCTGGCACTATAGCAGAAAGGCCCGGCGAGGTCGAGAAGATGCTCACCGGGACCGCGGTGACACGGGCCAGTGTCTGCGGAAGGGTGGTCACGGCGAGGCCCGATCTTCGTCCCGGGTCTGAACATGACGAAGCCTCGATCTGTACATACCTTACTCGCTTGTCGGGAATTCGGTTGACAGAGCGAGACTTTGAACACTTATTGTGGGGCTGAATCGACGTCGCCCCCTAAAGAAAGAAAGGATGGAGTTATGGCCAAGCCTGAAATGCCTCACGCTGGACACGACAAGCACCTGTGTTATCTCAACAACCTTGGGTTCCAGATCAGCAACCCGAAGGAATACCGGGAGCTGGTCGCCAACGGTCAATATCTGTGCAAGGTATGTGGACGCGTGGCGGCCAGCGAGAAGAATCTGTGCAAGCCGGTGAAACTGTGACGCCCGGCAGCGCTCGATTCGTCCCGAACGCGGGGATCGAAGGCGCCAGACGGATTGGGGCGTGTGCCACGAGCGTGTGCAGGCGCTTGAGTCGGCGTCGGTTCGTGGGGACGCCCCAGGTCATGAGGCAGGTCGGAGCATGACGTATTCGTGGACAAGATGGTGCGGTGTGATCGCGGCAGTGGTCATGAGCGTACCTTCCGGGGTTTCGGCAGGGGGGACCGAGCCGGAGGTTGCCGAGTGTATCGATGTGGCCCAGGTCTGGGCGGGGCATTCGGTGGGTTTTGCCCTGCTGACACACGGACAGGACCAGTACGTTGGGTTTTACGACCGGGAGCGCCAGATGACCGTCGCCCGGCGGCGTCTGGGAAGCGATGTGTGGCAGTTCAAGAGGCTCGATTCGAGGGTCGGATGGGACAGCCATAACTATATTACCCTGGCGCTCGATGAAGAGGGGCGCTTGCACGTCAGCGGTAACATGCATGTCCATCCGTTGGTCTATTTTCGCACGGAACGGGCCGGGGATATCGAGAGCCTTCGTTCGGTGCCTGCCATGGTCGGAGACCGCGAGCGCCGGTGCACCTATCCACGGTTCTTTGAAGGACCGAAGGGAGAGTTGATCTTCACCTACCGCGATGGTTCCAGCGGCAACGGCAATCAAATCTATAACGCCTATGACGCTCAAGCGAAGACATGGCGTCGATTGCTGGACGAGCCCTTGCTCGACGGCGGCGGCGCGATGAACGCCTACCCCGTCGGTCCCGATCGCGGACCCGACGGTTGGTTCCACTTGTGCTGGATCTGGCGGGACACGCCGGATTGCAGCACGAACCACGATGTCTCGTATGCTCGCAGTCAGGACCTGGTGCACTGGCAGACGGTGGCAGGCGAGCCGGTCGAACTTCCGATGACGATCGGGACGCCCGGGCTGGTGGTCGATCCGATCCCGGCCGGCGGCGGCGCGATCAACGGCAACACCCGTATCGGCTTCGATTTGCAGAACCGTCCGATCGTGACCTATCACAAGTTCGACGATGAGGGACACACGCAGGTCTACAACGCCCGGTATGAGGACGGCGCCTGGCGGATTCGTCAGGCGAGCGACTGGGCCTATCGCTGGTATCCGGAAGGAGGCGGCACGATTCACTTCGAGGTCCGCGTCGCGCCCGTGCAGGCACGCGCAGACGGATCGCTGACGCAGCGATACCGTCACGATAAGTACGGATCGGGGACGTGGAAACTCAGCGAGACGGACCTGAAGCCAATCGGCACGGTGGAGGAGCCCCGTTCCTGGCCGGCGGCACTGGCCCGGCCCGAAAGTGACTTTCCCGGGATGCAGGTGAGATGGCGAGGCGACCTTGGCGCCAGCGATCAGGCAGGCACGCGGTATGTCCTGCGCTGGGAGACGTTGGGGGTCCATCGGGATCGGCCCAGAGACGTGACGCCCCCGCCCAGTGTATTGAGAGTGTATCGGTTTCGAGATCCATAGACCTCCACCGGCTCCTCGTGGAGCACGTCCACTCGAAAGACCCTCGGTGGGTGGTGGAAGGAAGGAGTACGAGATGGCGAAGCTGGTTTTGGTTCGACACGGGCAGAGCACGTGGAATCTGGAGAATCGGTTCACGGGATGGACGGATGTGGATTTGTCAGAGCAGGGGGTCCGCGAGGCGCACGAGGCGGGGCGGGTCCTGGCTCAGGAGGGGTACACCTTCGATCTGGCGTTTACTTCGGTCCTCAAGCGGGCCATCCGGACGCTGTGGATCGTGCTGGACGACATGGACCTGATGTGGATCCCCGTGCGCCGGTCCTGGCGCCTCAACGAACGGCACTACGGGGCGCTCCAGGGTCTGAACAAGAAGGAGACGGCCGACCAATACGGGTTGGATCAGGTCCAGATCTGGCGGCGCAGCTACGACATTCCGCCCGGTGCGCTGGATGAAGGCGATCCCCGGCATCCGGGTCACGATCGGCGCTACGCCGACGTTCCCCGAGACCTGCTGCCGGCTACTGAGTCGCTCAAGACGACGCTGGAGCGGGTGCTGCCGTACTGGCACGAGGAGATTGTCCCGGAATTGCAGCAGGGCAAACGCGTACTGATCTGCGCGCACGGGAATAGTCTGCGAGCGCTGGTCAAGTATCTCGACAGGATGTCCGACGAGGCGATCACGAAGTTGAACATCCCGACGGGCATCCCTCTGGTGTATGAACTGGACGACGATCTGCACGCGACGAAGCACTACTACCTCGGGGATGCGGAGGCGATCGAAGCGGCTACCGCCTCGGTTGCCTCGCAGTTGACGGGAGGAACGAAGGACGGGTGACAAGGTATCCCGAGGCGAATACGCCGCCAGAGCACGAAACACGAGTCTCAAAATGCGAAACGAGAACAGATCTGCGTTTGGATGAGTCTTCCCGTTCCGCCTTGGATACCGGTCAAGGATCAGGGGGTGAAGGGGACGTCGGTCATGCGCTGCGGGAAACCGTTCAGCATGTAGCGCAGATCGTTGCCTTCGTCCTTGGGGACCCGATAGAGGAACTGCTGCTCACGTGACATTTCGATCGTACTTTCGTCCACCCACGGGTGAATCTCAGCGTGCCCGTCGGCGAACGCCAGCGAGCTGCGCGACCGGCTGTGCCAGATCGCCAGGGGATCGACCCAGGTCTTGTTCAGGGGATCGAGGACCCAGGACCCTTTGTTCCAGCCGCGCGGATCGGATTCTTCAACGAAGATGTACTTGGTGGCCGGCTGGAGGATCTGCGAGTATTTCTCCACCTGGACGTACGTGTTCTGCCAGGGCTCGCCGTTGGCGCCGCCGGCCATGGAATAGCTGCGAAAGGCGATCTGTCCGGGGGCCAGCTTGCGCTGATCGGCGGGACAGCGATAGACGTCCACATTGTTGCCTACGTAGCGGAACAACGCGCCGCGCCGAATTCCCTGTTTCTTGCACTCGATGAAGGTGCCGGCGCCGGTGGGGCCCTGGACCCAATCGTACGGAGTCTTTCCGACCTGGCCGCCGACGAGGCGATCGTCGTTGTCGTCTTTGTAGAGGAGCCACGCGAGGGACAGGGTCTTGAGATTCTGGATGCAAACCGTCCCCTGGGCATGATTTCGAACGCGAACGAGAGCGGGTACCGATAGACCTAGAAGCAGGGAGATGATGGCGACCACCACCAGTAACTCTATGAGCGTTAGCCCTCTCCTTCTCATCCGTAGCCTCTCAGGCGCAACTGGAGCAGCGGGAAAACCACTTCATAGACGATCCCACACACACGTAATAATCACTATACACCCAACTTTGCCGCCTGTCAAAAGGAAACCCAAAAAAACCCATACCGGCAGCCGGTCGATCTCGCAGGCGGTCTTTGAGCGTTTTTTTTCGCAACCGACGGAGCGGCATGGGTTGGAAGCGTCAGTTTCGCAGCGAACAGATCGGCGACGGCACGCGTCCGCCCCGCTGGATGAACCGGGATGAGGAGGAGCCGGGGACGCTCATGACGGGCGCCGAGCCCAGCAGGCCTCCGAAGTGCAGGATATCGCCAGCTTTATGGCCCGGCGCGGGGATGATTCGCACGCTGGTGGTCTTGTGGTTGGCGACTCCGATGGCCAGTTCGTCGGCGATGATGGCGGAGATCACTTCCGCAGGCGTATCACCCGGCACGGCGAACATATCCAGCCCGACGGAACAGACGCTGGTGAGGGCTTCGAGCTTTTCCAGGCTGAGCGTTCCGGCCTTGACCGCCCGGATCATGCCCTCGTCTTCGCTGACGGGGATAAAGGTGCCGCTGAGCCCGCCGACATTGCCCGAGGCCATGGCGCCGCCTTTCTTGACCGCGTCGATCAGCAGGGCCAGAGCGGCGGTCGAGCCAGGCGAGCCGATCTGGCCGACGCCCATCGCCTCGATGATCTCAGCCACGGAATCGCCCGTCGAGGTGGTCGGTGCCAGGGAGATATCGACAATGCCGAAGGGCACGCCCATCAGGCGGGCCATCTCGCGGCCGATCAATTCGCCGGCACGCGTGATCTTGAAGACGGTTCGCTTGATCACCTCCGAAAGCTGGGTCAGGTCGCAGTCGGGGTTCTTGGCGACGACGTTGCGGACGACTCCGGGGCCGGAGATGCCGATGTTCAGGGAGTAATCGGGTTCGCCTACCCCGTGATGGGCTCCGGCCATGAACGGGTTGTCTTCGGGAACGTTGGCGAAGACCGCGATCTTGGCACAGCCGATGCCGTTTTCGGAGCGGTGGGCCAGATCCTTGAGGATATGGCCCATCCGGGCCACAGCGTTCATATTGATGCCGGCATGGGTCGACGCCAGGTTCAAGAACCCACAGATGCGCTGTGTTTTTGAGAGGGCTTCGGGGATCGCTTCAATCAGGTTTTCTTCGGCGGCGGTGGTTCCCTTCTGGACCATCGCGCCGAACCCGCCGAGAAAATCGATGCCGGCCTTGCGGGCCGCCGCGTCCAGCGCCTTGGCGAATCGCACCACGGTCGTCTTCGTGCGGGGCAGAGGCTCCAGAAGCAGCGAAGCCGGGGTTACCGCAATGCGCCGGTTCGTGATCGGAATGCCGTACTTTTGAACGATCGAATCGGCGCACTCGTTGAGTTGACGCCCTTTCTCGACGATGCGCTCGCGCACCCGCTGGGTCAACGGTACAATGTCCCGGTCCATGCAATCCTTGAGATTGATACCCAGTGTGACCGTGCGGATATCAAAATGATGATCCAGGGTCATCTGCACCGTTTCATAGACTTCTTCGACGGAGATTCGCATGATTAGACCCTGTGCATGGCTTTGAAGATGTTCTCATCCTGGATCGTGATTTTCAGGGCCATCTCCCGGGCGACCCGGTCGAGGCGTGCCTTGATCTTGTCCATCCCGATGGCGGCCTCGGCGATGTCGGCGGCCATGGTCATCACGAAGGTGTCCTCGAGGATCTTCTGATTGATATCGACGATGTTGATGTTGGCGCGGGCCATCACGGTGGCAAGTCGGGCGACGATGCCGACCTTGTCGACCCCGGTGACGGTGACGATGCAGATTTGCGAGGGTTTCTCCTGGGCCATAGCGTTCCTCTCGATGGGCTACATGCGATCGCCGTTGAATCGCGACTTCATTTGCCCGGCCTTCTCGTGGTCGGTCATGTCGGCCCGCAGAGGCGTGACGGTGATGTACCCTTCGGCCAAGGTCGTCGTGTCAACGGGCAGGTGTTCGTGGCGGTGGCCTCCTCCGGCCAACTGGAACATCGCCCGGGCTTCAGCATCGCCCTGCGGGATGTAGTATTCATGGAAGCCGCTCGTGGCCTGCGGGACGATGCGGATACCCTTGGGCTCGCCGTGTGAGAGGGGGGGGATGTTCACATTGATCACGTCCCGGGGCTGGAGCGGTCCGAGTCTCTCCAACACGTCGATCGCGTATTCGGCGGCGCTGTCGAAATCCATCTTTTTCTCAAAGGCCAGACTCAGGGCGACCGAAGGAATGCCCAAAAAGGCGGCCTCCATCGCAGCGGCGACGGTGCCTGAGTAGTAGACATTAATTCCGACGTTGGCGCCCTGGTTGATCCCGGCCACGACCAGATCGAAAGACTCGGCATGCAGTTGCATGACCGCCAGCTTGACGCAGTCCGCGGGAGAACCATAGACGGCATAGCCGGTGAACAGGTCGGCGATTTCGGCCGTCGCGCAGGCGAGCGGCTGAAAGAAGGTTACGCTGTGGCTGGCGCCGGACTGGCTGTCGGCCGGAGCGACGACGACCACCTCGCCGAGATGAATGAGTTGCTTATACATCGCCGCCAGGCCCGGGGCAAAAATTCCGTCGTCGTTGGTCAGCAATATGCGCATCAGCTCAGAACCAATCGTGTTTTCTGATATTTCTACCGGGCTGGAACCGAACGGTGGCCCGGCCCGGCCTGTGCGAGTCGGATTCCAGACCATACCCACGCAGTGCGGGTGCATTGTATCGACCTCGGGCGATTCTGTCAATTTGCGTGGCGGTCCGCCACCCGTTCTCCTTGACGGTCCGCAGTCCGGACCAGTATAACGATGTTCATGGACGAACACGGAGTGTCTCGGAGACGTCGCGTGATGAGCCGCGACGCAGTGCGGTCGGTCGACCGCTGGGCTATCGAGGAGATCGGTCTGCCGGGCGTGGTGCTGATGGAGAACGCGGGGCGCAGTTGTGCCGAGCTGGTCATGGAGAAACTGAGCAGCCGATCGGCCTCTCGGGTCTGCATCTTCTGCGGCACCGGCAACAATGGAGGCGATGGATACGTGATCGCCCGCCATCTGATCAATGCGGGCTATGAAGTCCGCGTGGTCGTCTGCGGCGACCGCGAGAAGGTTCGCGGCGATGCGCGAATCAATCTGGACGTGCTCACGGCGCTGCACGCGACCGTCGAGGATCTCGATCCGGGGCAAGCGGATGCTCCCCAGCGCCTAGCAGCGATGGCCCAGGGAGCGGATTTGATTGTCGATGCGATTTTCGGCACGGGGCTGCACGGGACGTTGCGCGAAGACTATCGGATTCTGGTCGACGCGATCAACACGTTGGAGACGCCGGTTTTGGCGGTGGATATCCCCTCGGGCCTGGACTGCGACACCGGCCAGCCTCTGGGCACCGCGATTCGGGCCGACTGGACGGTAACCTTCGTAGCCGTCAAAAAGGGGTTCGTGGCGTCCGCCGGCGCACGCCAGTACACAGGTGAAGTCTGCGTGGCGTCCATCGGCGTCGTGCCGAGAGGGGATTTGCAGAGGGGATAATATGCGTCAGCGGCCGGATGGGCCCGGCCGCTGCGCTATGCTACAGGTGCTATGGGTCTGTGAGGAAGTCCGATCGCCAGACCGTGCGTGGTCAGAACGCGCCGGGCTTTCCGATATAGTCCTCGTAGCCGATCAGGTAGAGGAAGCGATCGAACGTGAATACCGGGATATAGAAGGTCTGGGCCTGCTGGCGGATTCGATTGTAACGTTCCAGGCGCTCCTGGGCCGCGTTGTACCTGTCGCTAAGCGTCGGATCGCGGCTGAGATCCTCAAACGTCGGTTCCGGCGGAACGCGCGGCTCGTTGCCGAGGATCACGTAGTCGGTCTCGGCCGAAACGCGGTCTGCCGTCTCGCCACCCCACCTCTCGATCAGACCGGCGATGCGCTCCCGCGCGTTGTATTCCGGTTGTCCGTCGCCGTTCAGGTCGAACTCCCCGGCGATGACAAACTGATTCGTCTGATCGGCGTCCCAGATCAGGTTGGCGATGATGTCGCCGGTGACGATCGGGTTCCTTTCTTGGGACGACAGGATCCGCGCGGTGGAGGTCGTCCTGGAGATGGCGAAGACCTCGATCTGGGCCTTGGGCTCGGTATCTCTGGGGACAGCCGCCCCCTTGTCGTAGACCGAGAAGGTCAGGCCGCGGTAGATTTGGTCGTCGGAACCCAGGTTGATGTGGACGATACCGGCCGATTCGTCAACCAGAATGATCCGCCCGTCGGGCTCATAGGCGGGCGCCTCTGCATCGGGGATCGGCTGCGTCTTGGCGACATCCGCCAGCGCGCTGCTGAGCCGCTGCTGGGCGACGTCGAGTTGCGCTTGGGCCCGGAGCAGGTCCTGATTCAGCTCTCTGGCCAGCGCCCGCTCCTCCTCCAACTGTCGCAGGATGTTCTCGGCACGCTGTTCCGAGCTCTGTTCGAGCAGCGCCCGCAGATCGTTGTAGTCGGTCTTGGTCTGCTGGACCTGGAGACGGTAGTCCTCGATACTGGCATTCAGTTCGTCTGCGGTCTGTTGCCAGAGTTCGGTGGCGTCGGTGAACTGCTGCTGCAGCTTCTGCAATTGCTCGGTCCGAGCGTTCAACTGCTCGGAGGTCTGCTCGATGGTGGCCAGCAGATCCTTGGCCATGGATCTCAGAGACACCCGGTTCGGATCGGCCAGGTTGGGATCGGTGGCGTTGGGATCGGGCGGGGCGATGTCGATATATGGCTGGGCCTGCTCGACGAGAGACCGGAAGACGTCCTGGGCGTTGTGGAGGTGGACCTCGGCGGTGGTCGTCTGGAGCGGCCGGCCCATGATCAGGGCGACGACCTGGTTGAAATACTTGACCATAGTTCCGAGGTTGGTCTCGCCCGGCAGTTTGGTTCCCACGATGTCGCCGATCCGGCGCACCTCGTCAGCCGAGGCCATCCGGTTCAGCTCCGCCTGGGCTTCCTGGGTGGTCGTGCGAAGCTCCTCGGCTTTGACATAGTAGATGACCGCAACCGTCGTTGCGATGATGAACAGACCGACGAAGGTGATCAGCGTATAAAGCATGGCGTTGCTTTGACGTCTCTTACCTGGCGGCATAACAAGACTCCTTGGAACAGAAAATCGCCCATAGCTACCAATTTGACCATATTATCGCCTTTGGCGCGGCCCTAGTCAAGAAAAAAGAACCCGCCCTCAAGGGGCATTGTGGAGGCGTCTTAGAGAAGGTTACTATCGGACCAGAAGGCTCGGTAAATCCTCGATCCGGTCGATCCTCAGGGCGGGCGTCGCGTCGGGCTGATCGCTGGTGTGGGCGTAGAGGCGGCGCGGACGCCGGACCTGGATGGTGAGCATGCCCATCTGGTTGGGAGCGATAAAGTCCTTGCCTTCGTTGTCGGCGACATAGGCCATGCGATCGGCAGGCGTCCCGAGGGTCTCGACGATGTTCTGAAAGCCGACCTGGGAGGGCTTCCAGAACTGGCGGCCAAGCTCCTCGGTGTAGACGATCTGACGGAAGTAGTGCTCGATGCCGAGGGCCTGGACCTTGAGCCGCTGGCCGGGGAGAAAGCCATCGGTAAGCAGGGCCAGGGTGTACCGCTCCTTCAGGGCGTCCAAGGTCCTGCGGCTGTCGGCGGGCAGCTCGAGATTCGGGCGGTGAGCCCGGTAGACCTCCAGCATCTGCCGGATGCGATTCTCGTCGTAGGGGATGCCCATCTCCTCCATCGCCGCGTTGAACGCCCTGGTCCGATCGCCTGCCAGGAAGTGCCGCCAGAGGCAGGCGAGGGCATCGTCGACACACGTGCAGCCCTGGAACCGCACCATGAATCGCGCCACGGCGGCGAACCCGCTGCGACAGTAATCCACTTCATCGTAGAGCGTATCATCCAGATCGAATATCACCGTGGTGATCATCGAGTGACCTCATCGATGTATCGTGAGCGGACACCGGACATATACAACCCTGCCGCCTGCGAGTATAATCTATCGCGTCCCGTCAGGGATGTCGACCAAAACGCAGTCTCACGCGGCGGCTGGTTCCTTCGAGAGGGCCGGGCGATCCGACGTCGCGGAAAGGTGGTGCATGGAGCTATTGCGACTCTTACGTCCCGTCCACTGGATCAAGAACGTCTTTGTGTTTGCTGCGTTGATCTTTTCCCGGCAGTTGCAGCCACCGGTCGATGAAGCGCTGCGGGCCCTGGGCCAGGCGGTCTGGGCGTTCGTATGTTTTTCGCTGGCGGCTTCAGCGGTCTACATCCTCAACGACTTGGTCGACCGGCAGACCGATCGCCTCCATCCGCAACGCCGCCAGCGCCCCCTGGCGGCCGGTCGGGTGAAGGTCTCGACCGCGGTAGCCGTCGCCTGTGTATCCGGGGCGGTCGCACTGATCGGAGGCGGGCTGCTGAACATCGCCCTGGCGGTGATCCTGGCGACCTACATGGTGCAGATGGTGCTCTATTCGCTCGCGCTGAAGCGGGTGATGATCCTGGACTGCATCCTCATTGCGATCGGCTTCGTGCTGCGAGCGGTAGCGGGGGCGGTGGCGATCGACGTGTCGATCTCTCCGTGGCTGGTGATCTGCACCTTTGCGTTGTGTCTGTTCCTGGCCTTCAGCAAGCGTCGCGGCGAGATCGCCCAACTCCACGAGAACAGCGAGGCCTTCCGCAAGACCCTGGGCGAGTACACACCCGAATTGCTGGCGCACATGCTCGACGTGACCAGCGTACTGGCGGTAACGTGTTTTCTGCTGTATGCGATGGACGATCGCACCCGAGATTTGTTCGGAACGAACAACCTCGTTTACACGACCCCGCTGGTGCTGTATTGTATCTTTCGATTCAGCGCGTTGACACAGAAGGGGGTGTATTCCGATCCGGTGCGTCTGATCCTTCACGATCGACCGTTTCAGGTGGGCATCCTGCTGTGGGGGCTGTTGTGCATCGCGATAATCTACGGGACTGGAATCGATGGTGGGTTTGGGACGCTGGGTTTGGGCGTGGCGCTGCCCGCATAGGCGGGCGGGATTGGCGGCCAGGTGGACGACGATGGCAAAGGAACGACTGCAAAAGGTGATGGCTTCGGCGGGGGTGGCTTCTCGACGGCAGTGCGAGGAGCTGATCCTGGCCGGTGTGGTGCGGGTCAATGGCAAGGTGGTCGATGAACTGCCCGCGTTCGCGGACCCCGACACCGATGCGATATCGGTCGAAGGCAAACGTCTGCGACCGCCTCAGCGCGTGTATTTCGCGCTGAACAAGCCCAAGGGGGTCATCTGCACGAACCGCGATCCACAAGGGCGCAAGCTCGCGATCGACCTGGTTCCGTCGGCACATCGCGTCTTTTGCATCGGTCGCCTCGACGTCGAGACGACCGGGCTGATCGTCCTGACCAACGACGCCGAGCTGACCAACCGCCTGACCCACCCACGGTACAAGGTGCCCAAGACGTACATCGTTACGATCAAGGGCCGCCTGGACGCCGATGCGATCGAGCGACTCAAGAAGGGGATCTGGCTGGCCGAGGGCAAGACGGGCCGGGCCGCCGTCAAGGTGCTCAAGTCCGGGCACCAGGAATCGCTTGTCGAGATCACCATCAGCCAGGGGCTCAATCGCCAGGTCCGTCGGATGCTGGCCAACGTCGGCGTTCCCGTCAAGTCGCTCAAGCGGGTCAGCATCGGCAAGCTCAAGCTCGGCAATCTCGCCACGGGCAAGTGCCGGCCCCTCTCGTCGGCCGAGATCGCCTCGCTGAAACGCCAGGCGGGCGCCGCTCCGTCCGGGTCGACCCCGGGCAAACGGGCGGCCCGCAAGCGGACCGCTCGCGGACCCCGGAAATAGGCCATGCAAGGCGGTTTCTGCATGCTATGCCGCGTCTGATAATGGTCGGTTCAGGACGATGCGAATCGACGCCCCGATGCGGAAAGACCTTTCTCTGCAGCGATTCTCTCGCCTGGACTAGTCGGCGGTGGACGATTTATTCGGGCCTTGCTGCCCAGAGGCCTGTGACAGCGACGCCGGCTTGGAAATTCCCGCACCAAAGGTCAAGTGATTGCACGTTGCGGACGTTATTGGTAATATAAAGAGTTTCCGTAGATAGAGCCGAGTGTCGATAAGGAGTTACAGCTTTGACATGCATCCGGAAACAGGCGGTGGCAGGCGGCGATGTCGTCACTCTGGAACGTGGTTCCATCGTCGAACATTTCGTCACGCTGACTCCCGAAGGCGATGAAGATCCGCGCTCGCTGTTCCGACGGGCGGGCGAGGCGGTTGGTGCCCTCGGCGGGCAGGTCATCAGCGCCG
The DNA here is from genome assembly GCA_964612985.1 of uncultured Pirellulales bacterium. Taxonomy (GTDB): domain Bacteria; phylum Planctomycetota; class Phycisphaerae; order Sedimentisphaerales; family Anaerobacaceae; genus Anaerobaca. The sequence goes on along the minus strand of CAZTGH010000014.1, from coordinate 2,805 downwards.
AGGTATTGGGGATGTCGCCTCACGATCGCGAATACATTCCGGATCTGGTTCGGGCGATCGACGGCAACGGCCTGCCGATCGGCTGGGTGGAGAACTCCCGCGCCGAGAACCTCTGCGGTCTCTACATCTGGATCGCCTCGGGGATGCCGATTGCGCGGGTGCATGCGGACGGGCGGGTCATCGGCAGTCTGTTCGAAGACGATCACGCCCGCTATTGCCGGTTGACCGGCTTGCTGCCGGCCGATCCCTCTTACGGTCGGCCCGAGCAAGCCGATGTCGTTCTTCACGGCATGGCGGCAAGTCTCGCTCGCCACGATCTGGCCTTTTCCGACGTGTTCCGCACGTGGTTCTACAATCACGATATCCTCGATTGGTACGGCGAATTCAACCAGGTGCGCAATCGCTTCTTCAAGGAGAAGAAGGTCTTCGAGGGTCTGGTTCCGGCCAGTACCGGGATCGGCGGGGGCAACGCCGCTGATGCGGCCCTGGAAGCCGGGCTGCTGGCGCTTCGACCGAAGGACCTGGAGGTCGAAGTTCTCGTCGTGCCTTCCCCGCTGCAATCCTCGGCGAGGGATTACGGCAGCTCGTTCAGTCGGGCGGTGGAGGTAGCGGCGCCCGATCATCGGCGCCTGTACATCTCGGGGACCGCCAGCATCGATAAGGAAGGCCATACCGTCTTCCTGAACAACACCGAGGCCCAGGTCAAGATGACGATGGAGGTGGTTCAGGCTATTCTCCAGTCGCGAGGTATGGATTGGGCGGACGTGACTCGGTCGCTGGCCTACTTCAAACGCGTCGAAGATGCCCCTGTGCTGGGCGCCTACTGCCGGGATCGGGCTTTGCCCGCCTTTCCGGTGATCGTGGCCGAAAACGACGTCTGCCGGGACGATCTGCTGTTCGAGATCGAGGTCGACGCGATCCAGGCCAGGTAGGTCGCGCGTCCCACGCGATTTGATCAGGCGAGCGGAGACGTTCGCCCTGCGTATCGCGAATTTTCTGCCTTCCTTAGCAGGTAATTCTTGCATTACTCCTCCGAATCGCTAAAATAGCGATTTCCCCGTCTGTCCAGGATCGGGGGCTTGGTTGCAGTACGACAAACGACGAATTGCAGCAAACAGTGATGCAGGAGTGGTTCATATGTCGAGAGTATGTCCCTTTACCGGTAAGCGAACGATCTCGGGAAAAAGCATCTCCCGTCGTGGTAAGGCCAAACGGCACGGTGGTGTCGGTAAGAAGGTGACCGGGGTCACGAAACGCAAGTTCAAGCCGAACATTCAGAAGGTCCGGGCCGTCATCGACGGCAAAGTCTGTCGCGTCCGGGTCTCCGCCAAGGCCATTCGCATGGGGCTGATCACCAAGCCCGTCAAGCGGAATTATCAGCCCTCGGAGAAGGCGACGAGCTGAGCGAGGCCTGTCTGATGTAGTACGAGAGCCAAAGCGAGGCGCGGTCGAGCCTCGCTTTTTCTTTAGGTGGAGTTGGCGATGTCGCAGCGAATCGACGCCGAACAGGTCCGCAAGGTGGCCAGGCTGGCCCGCCTCCAGTTGAGCGACCGCGAAGTCGAGGAGTTCACCGAGCAGTTGGGGGCCATCCTCGGATACGTCGAGAAGATGAACGAGCTGGATACCGAGCAGGTCGAGCCGCTGGCCCATTGCCTGCCGATCAGCAACGTCTTCCGCGCCGACGAAATCCGACCTTCGCTGGGGACCGAGCGGGCCCTGGCCAACGCACCCGAGCGGGATGAATCGTTCTTCAAAGTGCCCAAGATTCTCGACGACAGCTCGGCCGCGTAAGGCCTGAGCGAGGATCGGCGAGTAACGCAGTCCGGGAGAAAACGGATATGAGGGACGCCAGGCGGATGGCAATGCTCCTGATGGTGGTCTGGAGCGTGGGGGTATTGCAGACCAGCACGGTCATGGGAGCCGGTCAGAGCGAACAGCAGATGAACGCGGAGATCACCAAGAAAATCGACATCGACTACCTGCTCTATCTGCCCGAGGGATATGGCGAGAAGGACCAGAAGTGGCCTCTGATGCTGTTTCTGCACGGGGCGGGCGAGCGGGGCGACGATTTGAACCTGGTCAAGAAGCATGGCCCGCCCAAGCTGATCGAGCAGGGCAAGCAGTTCCCGTTCATCGTCGTCAGTCCGCAGTGTCCGAAAGGGCAGTGGTGGACGGAGAAGACCGATGCGCTGATGGCGCTGTTGGATCGGATCGAGTCGGACTACGACGTGGATTCGGCGCGGATTTACGTGACCGGCTTGAGCATGGGCGGTTTCGGCACCTGGACGCTTGCCACCCGACATCCCGAGCGTTTCGCAGCGATCGCGCCGATCTGCGGTGGTGGGGACTGGTTCCTGGCGGATCGGCTCAAGACGGTCCCGGTCTGGGCCTTTCATGGGGCCCAGGATTCCGTCGTGCCTCTGGCCCTTTCGGAGACGATGGTCCAGGCGGTCGAGCGGACCGGCGGCAACGCGAAGCTGACGGTCTACCCCGAGGCGAACCACGATTCCTGGACCGAGACGTACGACAATCCCGAACTCTACGAGTGGTTGCTGAGCCATCGGTTGAGTCAGTCGGGCCAGCGACCGATGAAGCTGAGCAAAGAGGTCGCGGTCGAGATCGATTACCTGCTGTATCTGCCCGAAGGCTACGGCGAGAAGGAGCAGAAATGGCCCCTGATGCTGTTCCTGCACGGCGCAGGCGAACGGGGCAGCGACCTCGACAAGGTCAAGGTGCACGGCCCGCCCAAACTGGTGTCGCAAGGCAAGTCGCTTCCGTTTATCATCGCCAGCCCGCAGTGCCCCG
>CAZTGH010000013.1:0-30502 GCA_964612985.1 uncultured Pirellulales bacterium | reverse complement strand
GGCCTTGTATGCCGCCACCGGTCAGTAGTCCGAGGTCCGACGACGAGGGAGTGGCACGTGAGGCCCGGGCGATGCCTGGGGTTGCTCTCTGTGTCATGGGCCATCAATCTGCAAGGATAGAGGCCCCATTTGCAGGTGAAGGGCGGTCGTCGGGTGTCAGCGCGTGTGTTCGGTGCCCGAGATAGAAGTACTTCATTTGCGTTATCGTCCGCGGCGTGGCGGCGAGTGGTTCGTTCGCATGTCCGCTCATCGTCATGACGGGAAGTCTTTGCGTGCTTCCACTTAACGTGATTCGACCTCTGGGCGATCGAAGGCGCATGAGCCCAGCGGGAATGCGCTGCGTCAGGAGCAGAATGCGCGAATTGAGGATATGTAGAGATGGCGGGTGCTCGCCGGTGCGTGTTTCACTGGACACCAGTTCTGCGGCCGAGGCGATACGCTGCAGTTCATTCTTGAGTTGACTCTCCATGGTGACGAACTCCTGTTGGCTCAGGGGGAACTTGAACATGGGCCACAGCGGGTCTCCTATGAGTTCACATAGTGTCGCAGTCCCTTCCTCAAAGGTCTCGGCCAACCATGGTTCCGTGATCGCCTCTCTGCACCCGTGTGCGCCCAAGATATTCCGCACCTGCTCGTGCAGTGTTCCACTGATCTCGATGAGTTGTGATGCCAGAAGGCGATGATCCTGCTCCTCGGATGTGTCGTAGAAAGAGAGAGCCAATAGTGTTGCAAGCATATTCGACGTCTGATCCTCACTGATGCCAAGAGAGCGATAGCGCCTGACGAAGGCAGACATCGCCGGCCCGAGCCTGGCGGGATCGCCCATGAAGGGGCCGTTGCCGACGAACCCACGAATGCGCTCACGCACTCCGAAAGCCGTTCTTTCCGAGGCAGCAGTTGTGTCCGGAGGAGAGGACTTGAGCAAGGTGTCTGTGATCAGGCGAGCCAGTTCATCGAACGACAGCGATCCTTGCGGTGGCAGATCCCCGTGATGCAGAAGAAGACGTTTTGCCGACGGCGAGAGGGTGACTGGGCAGGAATCGGTGACAGTCTTCGATTGCCGGTACGCTGTAGTTTGTTGGCGTAATCCTGTTACAACGCCAGGATCAAGGCAACCGATATCATCCACCGCGTCGAGTACGAGCTGCGCGTACCATAGCCAGCCGTGCACGCATATGGGGTCGATGATGGCATCCTTCATGAACCCAGGATCGGCGAATACGTTTGGGCTAATCAGCGGTTTCAGCATGGCGAGGATGAACACCCGTGTTTCATCGTCTGACCATCGTTCCTGCAAGTGCTTGGCAATACGCCCGAGTTCGACCACGATTCTGTCCACAGGTTCCTGTGAACCAGAGACGTAGTCATTGAAGTACGTGCGTGCGGCGGATGCAATCACCTCGTTAGAGTCCGTGACCAACGATATCCTGAAGCACAGTTTTCGCAGCGCAAGAGCCACGTCACTTGGGACTGACCCGTGCAGACACGACAGGATATCTGCATGCAGTTCCCGTGCGTCCATCGCAGTGGCGTCGGATCTCCTTATGTTCATCGCCCGCTCATGGAATGACCAGTACTTGCGATAGACAGCGGGTACAGCCAACCACTGGTCCAGCGTGTTTGGATCAAATAGATTAGAGTATTCACTTGCATCACTCCAGCGGCGGGGGACAACGTATACATCCACAAGCTTCCTGGGGACGGTCGCCTTCGACATGCTCCACAGCGCGGTGCCACTGTCATCATCGGCGTCCTTGCGGTAGAGTCTGCCGAAGGGCAGATGATTCAGTACGTCGAAACCGTCCCAATGCCTGCTCTGTAGTGTTGCCGATTCAGGAACGGGTGGAGCTGCAACGATGTGACTGTATTGGCCCCTGTCTTTGGCCTGTCCAAAGAACTCAATCATGTCCTGATGCACCTCTCGTGGAGAGGGGCCCAGAGCATCTTGTCCTACAATTGAGAAGACCGTCTCTATCAGCGATTCCAGACCGCTGTTCCCATGAAGATACCACTTGTGTTTAGGCGCAAGAGATGAGGGCAAGACAACATGCCCACGATGGCCGCTTCCATGCCAGCAACAGTAGACGTGACTGTGAGTCAAGAGGAAATCACTCAAAGCCAGCTTGTCCATGATCTCACACTCAGATGCTGGATGAAGCCAGTAGAAGGCAATACGACACATGGTGCCGTCCGTCGCAAGCACACCCTTGTAGATACGCGGATGGTACATAACCGAATAGCGTCCCACAAAGACGTCGTAGATGTTCACGTTCTCCCTTCTCCCCGCCGTCGCATCTCTTCGCTGGGGTCCCACCAATACCAGAAGAAAGACAATGGCGTAGACTGCCCGTCCTGCTGTGTGAATTGTCCCTTCCGCACCGCCACGCGTCCTCGTGTGTGGCGAACTGAGGCCGTTTCTGGAAAACGCGATGTGTCGTATCGCCATTGTCTTTGCCCTATATCTGCATCCTATCCAGACATGAGAATACCGTCGTACAACCCGGAGTTCTACGACACCATGCGCCATACGCCGGTTGCGGATTTGCCTCTAGTCCTCGATAACCCACACGCATGTTTGTGACGCCGCACTCGCCGAGCAACTCAGAGACGGCCCCGTGGTGGAGTAAGCGTCCGCCATCGCCCAAGCAGAATGCCCGAAGTAGACGGTGGCGCCCTGGTAGGACACGTTGACGTCCGTGTCAAACCAGTCTGCGTCCACACCTATAGGATCCGGATAGCTGATGCTGGCTCCGGCGCTACAGCTCTGACCGGCTCCGTATCCCGAAGACCCGGCCATTGCGGAGTAGCTATGGGAATACATGGGGTTGTAGCCTGCGTTCACCTTCGCTTCGCACAGGCCACTGACGTGAAGCGTAAGAGGCGGATCCACTTGAGAGTCGTAATCGACAACGTAGAAAGTGAGATCTCCGTACCCGTATCCGGCACCTCCACTCGTCGGATCGCCGTAGTAGATGGTTACGCTTGCGCTGGCTTCAGCGACCGGGAAGTAGCTGGCGGAGGCAGACCCACTTCCCACCGTATCCCAATTGGCATCGCCGTGGCTCTCGATGTTAGTGTCATAGGCATGGACGGTAGCACTGAAGGGAACACATACTGCGATTGCGCAAACGCCAATAATGCAAAGATCCTTCATCTCAGTCTCTCCTATTTAGAAGACAGTATATACCGTTTCTGTTCTGCTGTTCCAGGTGCTTCGCTTGTCAGTCCATAACAACCACCTCCTTTGGGATCTGTATCACGCTCAGGGCTCGGGTAGCAGAAGGGAATCGGTTGATGCTGCAGGTCGAACCGATGCGCATGCCCTGTGTGGATGCGCACGTGTTTGCAGAAGCGCGCTGAACACGAAACTCCATTGTTCCACTTGTTCGAGATGCGGTATCACATTCGCGTTGAGGGCCAATTCCCATTGGCGTGTCTCTGCCTGGGCACGGACCTCCAGAGCATTGTGTTGATGCAGGCGTTCGTATGCGTGGAGGACGTCAACGGGCGGTTCTCCGACAGTGAACCAGAGCATTCCTGGGAGATCGCGCAGGCAACGGCATACGAACCACTGAGTGCGGATAGTCTTCGGATTAGATGCTCCGCTCTTGCCCATCTGGTCCAGGGTGTTTCTCTGAGCGTGCCGCCAGATGAAGAACCACCTCTGGTGTGATCGTGCCCACTGTTTCCTGATGTGTCGCAGTTGATCCGAAGAGAGAGGCCTTCGAAAGGTTGGCAGCAATGGCGACGCCAATCGCTCATCAAGTTCACGCATTATGACGCTTTGAGCCTCTTGCACGATCATCTCCTCAAGAAAAGGGAATTGACCACGCAAGTGCTCCCCTGACCAACTGCAGAGCTCCCACAACTGCATACGCAGAGCACGCCCGTCTGCTTCAGATGGCAGCGGGTCCGACATAAGAGTGTCTATAAACCAGTCAATCTCAGCCTTGTACACCTCAAATTGGATGCGGTTGCACTGCGTCTGCGAAATCAAGATCCAGTAAGGATGAAAACCACGCCGCACAATGTCCAGTCGTGTGTCGTAGTCCGGTACGTCTGTGTGTCGCCTGACGACATCTTCTACGGCAGTTATGTATTCGCGCTGCCATTCGATTGACCACCCAGCGTTCGGATCAGTTATCCTCTGCCTGATGGCGTCTATTATGTCCTCTATATGGCCTTGCGGTGAAGCGGGGCCTGCCATACACAGGGCAAGGATGACTCCCTGTGTCCATTGCATCAATATTCGTCCGCATCTCATGCGCGCAGTCCTCTACGGCTCACCCGACCGCCTGGCGGATACGAAGACCCATCAGACAGCCGAACACACAGTATGACCGACGTCAGTATGTGGGAAGAGAGCAGAACCGGGACTATGCAGAGACACTTGTCTTCGTGACGCTCTCTCGCCACCCCGCCGTCAACAATCCTTCGCCGATTGGAAACACAGCCTCAGCACGCAATTTCATCAAAGCTCGCAATTTGCGTACATACTTGCGGCATGGCATTGGGGCTGTCAAGGTATTCTTCCGGTTTTTGCGTTTTTTTTCTGTCTGGAAACCGGAGGGGGCGTACATAAGGAAGCGGGCCGACGCAATGGATCGTGGCGCCGGCCCGATGGGATCGAGGCAATTGTATGGGCTACTTGATCCTGGCCTTGAGGGCCTGGTAGCCGTAGTCCATCATCAGGTGGTCCAGGACGACCAGCGCCGTGAAGTTCTCGGCCACCGGCCAGATCCGCGCGACGATGGTCGGGTCGCGTCGCGTGATGGCGGCCAGTTGGGTGTTCTCCTGGGTGTATTTGTCGATGGTCTTCTGCGGCTTGTCGATCGTGGGCGTCGGCTTGACCGCCAGACGCGCGACGATGGGCTGGCCCGTGGTCAGCCCGCCCGTGATGCCGCCGGCGTTGTTCGAATCGAAGACCACCTTGCCGTCGACGGCCCGCATCTGGTCGTTGTTCTGATAGCCGGTCATGTCCTTGACCGCAAACCCCGCACCGATCTCGACGCCCTTGACCGCGCCGATGCCGAGCATGCGGCCGAGTTCGGCGTCGAGCTTGTTGAAGACCGGCTCACCCAGTCCCACCGGGGCGCCGAGGACGACCACTTCGACCAGTCCGCCGGCCGAATCGCCGCCGGCCGAGATCCTGTTGCAGGCGTCGACCATGGCCTGTCCGGCGTCGATGTCGGGGCAGTTGACCACCGCGTGGACGCCGTACTTGTCGCGGATCTCCTCAGGACTCACCTTCGGGGCCTTGTCGCGGATCGGGTCGATCTCCTGCTCGATCTGGGCCAGGACCGCCGCTTTCTGAAGGAAACGCATGTCCATGTTGATTCGGCCCTTGACGTAGACCTCCTGGTAGAACGGGTCCAGGTCATGCCGCATGGTCTTGTAGCGCTCGCTGGCTTGCAGGGCCTGCTCGTAGGACACGTCGGGGCAGCGGACGCCTGCGATCTCCTTGACATAGGAGAAGACCTGTATGCCGCAGTTCTTGAGGATCTTCTTGGCGACGTAACCCGCCGCGACGATGGTCGAGGTATACCGTCCGCTGAAGATGCCGGCGCCGATGGCGTCGTCGTCCGGCCCATACTTGACGAACGTTGCGTATGAGGCGTGTCCCGGTCGCGGCGTGCGGTTGGTGTCCTGGTACTGTTTGATGTGGATGAAGTGTCGGTCGAGGTTCGGGATCAGGATCACCAGCGGGGTGCCGTTGGTGTGGTTCCGGTTGCCCGCGTTCTCGATCGTATCGGCAGCGTTGACGCCCGCGTAGATGACCGGCAGGTCCGGCTCCTTGCGCGGGCTGCTCAATTCATCGGCGCCGGGCTTGCGCAGCAGCAGATCGCCATAGATCTCCTGCTCGGTCAACATCATTCCCGGCGGCACGCCCTGAATGGTGCTGGCTAGCCCTTCCTGGTACGAGCCGCCTGCGACGGTAACCTGAAAATTACGTCCGAGGTGACATCCAAGCATTCCGAAAACCCTTTCCAAGTCGGATAGAAATATCAAGTGGATTTTATAATCTGGTCATCCCAAAGGCAAGCTCAAAGCTGTGGTTGCGTACGGAGACACACCTGCGTCGGCAGGGTGTACGTCGATTGCCATGGGATGGGCTTGGGCATCAGGGCCCGTCGGTGGGATCGGGTTGTCTTGCGATCAGTCGAGAAGCGTCATTTGGGCTCCGATGGACCGCGTCAGATCTACGAAACGAGGGAACGTCACCTTCATGGCCTCGGCGGTATCGATCGTGCAGGGCTCGTCGAGCCCCATTGCCGCCACGGACAGCGCCATGACGATGCGATGGTCGTCCCGGCCGTCCAGATGAGCGGCTTTCAGATTGCTGTGATGTACGATCAGGCCGTCGGGAAGTTCTTCGACCCGGGCGCCCAGTTTGGCCAATTCCTGGGCCATGCACGCGATGCGGTCGGTTTCCTTGGTGCGCGCCTGGGGGACGTTGACCAGGCGGGTGGTCCCCTCGGCGAAGGCGGCGGTGACCGCCATGGCGGGCAGGGCGTCGGGGGTGGCGTTCATGTCGATCTCGATGCCCTGGAGCGAACCGCCCCGGACGGTGATGCCGTTGTCGCCTGCGGTGATGTCGGCGCCCATGGCCCTCAGGTAGTCCACGACGGCCTTATCGGGCTGGCTGTCGGCGAAGTCCAGGCCTTGGAGCGTGACCTCGTCACCGAACAGGGCGGCGGCGCAGAGGAAGAAAGTGGCGCTGGAGAAATCGGCGGGCACGGGCAGGTCGAATGGTTTATAGATCTGTCCGCCCTGGACGGTGAAGCGCCGCATATTGTGGTTCTCGTAGACGATGTCCTGCTTGTCGAGCCAGTCGAGGGTCATCTGCACGTAGCCCGGCTCGTTGAGCAGCGTCACGTCGATTTCGGTGTGGTCGGTGGCCAGCGGGGCGCACAGCAGCAGACTGGTGAGATACTGGCTGGTCTTGGCCTCGAGGGAGGTACGGCCGCCCTGGAGCCTACCGGTGACGCGGACGGGGGCCTTGCCGTTGTCGTTGAGGCTGACGCACTCGGCGCCGAGGTCGCGGAGGGACTCGATCAGCGGACCGAGGGGGCGGCTCTGGATCTGGGCGTCGCCGGTGAAGGTGGTGCTGCGACCGGGACCGGCCAGGGCTGCCGAGCCCAGGGCGATCCGCAGGGTGGTCCCGGAGTTGGCGACGTCGATGGTTTGACGGGGCGAAACGATCCGACCGCCCATGCCCGAGACCTCCCAGAATTCCGGGTCGGACGTGTCGATCCGGGCCCCCAGCGCGCTGTAGCAGCGGACCGCCGCTTCGGTGTCGTTGGACGCCAGCGGATTGTGGATAAGGCTCGTGCCGTCGGCCAGCGAGGCGATGGCCACGGCGCGGATCGTATGCGATTTGGACGCGGGGATCGGAACGCTGCCGCGCAGCCGCGATTTTCTGGAAACCAATTGCATCGTCATCTCTCTCTACGGAACTTGCCCTGTGCGAATCGACCCGCCAGTATACAAAGCGGCATCGCGGCGTCAAGATGCCGGCATCGCACATTCCTGAGTCTAGCCCGCTGAGGCCGGCCTGGTTCGTCCTTTCCGGCTCGGGCGGCGGCTCGTGCGGTCGGCAAATGGTGACGGGTTCGGGCTGTGCCTTCCAATCGCCACCCTTGATACTGGTCTACCCTCCGCTTGTCATCTCGACCGGACCGAAGCGAAGTGGAGAGATCTGGGCCCGGGGAAGTCAGTCCCCTGCCTTGCATTCAGGTCCTTCGAATCGTTGACGGACACCACGTGCCGCATACCGCCGCGAGACGCAGGTGATAGCCCATTCGGTGCCAGATTTCTCCATTGCCCCATTCGACTTCGCTCAGGGCTAAAGGCTTCGCTCCAATCGGAATGACAATGCGCATGCGGCCCACACAAGTGCCACCGGATTGCGACCGCTCCCCGTCGGCTCGTCGCCCGTTGCTTTTGCGTCTGAGATTGCTTGTCCGGTTGGCCGTACGGCCATACCATGACTTCAGGATGGTGCTGCTGAGTCTCGATGATGAAGGTCCGGAAGATCCATTCCTCGAGAGCTTGGACCGGTTCTCCGATGACTTCCTGAGCGGCAAGCGCGATCAGGGCACCTTCGAGCGGGGCGATCGAATGACCTGTTTGCTCGACACGGTCATCAAGACAATACCGCGTCTTAACGGCTAATGACTCACAGATGGCATGTGAGGGGAGGGATATTCTTGCGGGGATTGAGGGATTTTCCGGGGGCGTGTTTTTGGGGCGGATCGTGTATAGAGAGGGGCGGGTGAATGGAACAACGGAATTTCTTGAGGACGGATCATGAAGGCAGGTACGAGAGATGCGGTGGCGCCGAAGAGCGGGCGGTTCGTGATTGGCGGGGATTTACCGGTGTATCGGCTGGGCTTCGGGACGATGCGGCTGACGGGCAAAGGCGTGTGGGGAGAGCCTGAGGATCACGATGAGGCGATCTCGGTGTTGCGGCGGGCGGTCGAGTTGGGCATCACGCTGTTCGATACGGCTGATTCGTATGGGCCCGAGGTGGCGGAACGGCTGATCGCGGAGGCGCTGCACCCTTATCCGGAGGAACTGGTGATTGCAACGAAGGCGGGCTTCGAGCGGTCCGGGCCCGGCCGATGGGAGGAGAACGGGCGACCCGAGCATCTCAAGGAGGCGTGCGAGGGGAGTCTGGAGAGGCTCAAGCTCGAGCGGATCGATCTGTTCCAGCTTCATCGGATCGATCCGAAGGTGCCGGTGGAGGATCAGATCGGCGCGCTGCTCGATCTGCAGAAGGAGGGGAAGATCCGCCACATCGGACTGTCGGAGGTGGCCGTCGAGCAGATCGAGACCGTGCGGCGGATGGCAACGGTGGTCTCCGTGCAGAACCGGTACAACCTGACCGACCGCAAGAGCGAGGACGTGCTGGAATACTGCACGCGCGAGAACATCGGCTTTATCCCGTGGTTTCCACTGGCGACCGGAGACTTGGCCAAACCCAAAGGGCCGGTGGCCCGAATCGCGGAACGGCTCCATGCGCAACCGGCGCAGGTGGCGCTGGCGTGGCTGCTTGGAAAATCCCGCGTGATGCTTCCGATCCCGGGGACCTCCAGCCTAGAGCACCTCGAGGAAAATACCACCGCGGCGCTGCTCCAACTGGACGATGCCATGATGAAAGAGTTGGAGTCGTAAGCATCCCTGGAGCGCTGTTTGCTCTGAATTGGTTTCTCCACCTGCCTGGTTCACAGAAGACGGTGCGAACCGTGCGCGGAACCCTATCGTATCACAAGCGTCGTAAGAAGATCCTTCTTCTCCGATGGGGTGGGAAGCACTGTTTCTGCATTGGGGTGGCCCTTCCGGTTTTAATCACACACACGGGAATGCTAGTATGAGCATACGCATCATTGTGGCAGATGACCACACGCTCGTTCGCGAGACGCTGAGCGAGTTTCTGCAACAGCAGGAAGATATCGAGGTGGTGGGGCAGGCACTGAATGGCGAGGCGGCGATGGAGTTGACGATGAAGCTCCAGCCGGATGTGATCGTGATGGACGTGAGCATGCCCCCGGTTCTCAGCGGCCTGGAAGCAACGCGCTGGATTCGCAGCGCATGGCCGAATGTGAAGGTGATCGCGTTGTCGATGCACGCTGAGACGACGTATGTGGCGGCCATGCTCGACGCCGGTGCCCGAGGGTATCTGCTTAAAGATTCCGAATGTGACGAATTGCTGACAGCGATCCGCGCCGTCGCCGAAGGGAAGACCTACGTAGGCACCGGAGTTGACACGAGCCGGGCTGCGATATCACGCGGTCGAGAATAGGCGATCATTCCGTCGGCGATTCGGTCGTCTCCTCGTCGGACAATACCCTTCGGAAGACCACGATACCCAACGGGGGCAGAGTGACCGACAGCGTGAAGTCGAAGTTTCCATAGAAGGAGGCGGGGGAGGCTTCGACGCCGCCCATGTTGCCATGGCCGCTGCCGCCGTAGTCCTTGGCATCGCTGTTGAGGATCTCTTCCCAGAAGCCTCCGTCGGCGACACCCACGCGGTAGTTGTGGCGAGGCACCGGCGTGAAGTTGCAGATTACCGCCAGGACGCGCTTGCCGGCGCCGTCCTTGCGGAGGTAGCTGATCACGCTGTTGTCGGCGTCGTGGAAATCGATCCAGGCGAAGCCATCGCGGTGGAAGTCCATCTCGTACAAGGCCGGCTCACGGCGATAGAGATGATTCAGATCGCGGACCCATTTCTGAACCCCGTGATGAGGCTCCTCGTCGGCCAGGTGCCAGTCGAGGCTGTGCTCATGATTCCATTCGCGATGCTGCCCGAATTCGCCCCCCATGAACAGCAGCTTCTTGCCGGGATGGGTGTACATGTATCCGAATAGCAGACGGAGATTGGCGCGCTTCTGCCAGGGGTCGCCCGGCATTTTGCCGTAGAGCGAGCCTTTGCCATGGACCACTTCGTCGTGCGAGAGTGGCAGGGCGAAGTTCTCCGAGAACGAATACCAGATGGAGAAGGTCAATTTGTCCTGGTGATACTTGCGATAGATCGAGTCCTGACTGAAATACTCGAGCGTGTCGTGCATCCATCCCATGTTCCACTTCATGCCGAAGCCGAGTCCGCCGGTCTCGGTAGGACGGGTCACCATGGGCCAGGCGGTGGATTCCTCGGCGATCGTCTGGATGTGGGGGAAATCCCGATAGACGATCTCGTTGAAGCGCCTGAGGAAGGAGATGGCTTCGAGGTTCTCCCGCCCGCCTCGCTCGTTCGGGATCCACTCGCCTTCCTTGCGGGAATAGTCGAGGTAGAGCATCGAGGCGACCGCATCGACGCGCAATGCGTCGACGTGATACTTGTCGAGCCAGAACATGGCGGAACTGATCAGATAGGCGCGGACTTCGTGGCGTCCGTAGTTGAAAATCCCGCTCTTCCAGTCGGGATGAAATCCGAGTCGCGGATCGGAATGTTCGTAGAGGTGGGTTCCGTCGAAATAAGACAGACCATACTCATCGGTCGGGAAATGCGAGGGGACCCAGTCCAGGATCACGCCGATATCGTTCTGGTGAAGGTGGTCGATCAGATACATCAAGTCCTGACAGCAGCCGTAGCGACGGCTCGGTGCGAAGTAGCCGCCCGTCTGGTAGCCCCACGACGGATAGAAGGGGTGCTCCATCAAGGGCAGGAACTCGACGTGCGTAAAGCCCATCTCCTTGACGTATTCAGCGAGCATCGGGGCCACTTCGCGGTAGCTCAGCAGGCGTTCCGGGGCGCTCGGATCGCGCCGCCACGAACCCAGGTGGACCTCGTAGATGCTGTACGGGGCATCGAGCGCGTTATGCTGGTGCTGTCTGTTCATCCACTGGGCATCGCCCCATTTGTAGTCCAGATCCCAGACAACCGAGGCGGTATTGGGCGGTAGCTCCCAGAAAAAGGCGAACGGATCGCCCTTGTCGACCTGATAGCCGTTGTGACTCGAGACGATGTGATACTTGTAGACGGTGCCTTTGTCGAGGTCGGGAATGAAGCCTTCCCAGATGCCGGAGCCGTCCCGGCGGACCGTCAGCGGGTGCGATTGGGTGTTCCAGCCATTGAAATCGCCGATCATTGAGACGCTCCGCGCGTTGGGGGCCCAGACGGCGAACAGCACGCCCTTCTTACCATCTTTCTGGGCCAGGTGGGCGCCGAGCTTGTCGTAGAGCCGAAAGTGATTGCCCTCCTTGAACAGATAGATGTCATGATCTGTCAGCAGGGTCAACTCCGTCAACGTCTGGCTTTTCTCATCCATAAGAGTCCTCTGGACATTCTCTTGGGCTATGAGCGCACCGCTGATGCTATCGCGACCGGCCATCGGGAACCGCCGATCATGCCAGCACCTGTTCGATGCCGCGTGCGGGTATCATCAGCCAATTCGGACGATTATTCAACTCGTAACCCAGTTCGTAGATTGCTTTTTCGAGCAGAAACGTTTCGAGCAGCAGCGCGAAATCGTCTTTGTCTCTCGGCACGAAATCGGCATTGGCCACCTCCTGCATATACGCGTGCAAGAAGGCACCGCTCACGTAGAAGTACCACAGATCGGCCCAATGCTCGAGGTAAGCGACATCGGCACCCTGTTTGGCCGCCCGCAGCAGGATGGCGCCGTGAGCGGCATAGTGGAAGGATCGAAGCATGCCGGCGACGTCGCGGAGGGCGGACTGTTTGAGCCGGCGTTCGGTGATCGAGCGGGCCGGCTCGCCCTCGAAGTCGATGATGGTGAAGTCCTTGCCCGTGTATAGGACCTGGCCGAGATGATAGTCGCCATGCGTGCGGATCTTGCGGGCGCGGATCTTTCGTTCGGAGATTCGACGCAGGCGGCTCAGGATCGTCTTCTTCTGGTCCAGAACCGCGCGGATCGCGGAGGCGACCGGCTCCTCCAGTGAGCCCAGCCCCCGGTCCAGTTCTGCGAAGACCTTGAGGGTCATGCCGCGAATCGACTGCTGGAGCGATTTCTGATAGAGCAGTGAGAACGGTTCGGCGGTCACTTCGGGCGTCTGCGACAGCGAGGCCAGCGCGTGGTGCAGTTCGGCGGTGCGGCGGCCCAGCAAGGCGGCCATTTCGACGTAGATGGCTCCGATAAAATCGCGGACGAGCGTGGGAATCGTTTCGGGGTCGATCTCCAGGATGGACGCCGGCAATTCCGGAAGCTCCTCGAGTTTGTCTTTGAACGTCTGAGCGACTCCAAACGAGCGTTCGATGTTGTCGAGGGTGTAGGACCAGGCGTCGGTCTCGTTGGGCACGCATTCGAGCAGCATGGCGATGGTCATGGGGGCGCCCTGGGTCGGACGCCATTCAATCGCACCGGCAAATGCCGGCAGGTTCGCAAAACTCGTGTGTTCCGTCAGATGCCGTGACAGCTCGACATCCGGATTGACACCTTGTTCGAGTCGGCGGTAGAGCTTGAGGAAGAACGTCTGGTCATAGAGGATGGAGGTGTTGCTCTGCTCGACCTTGAGGACGCGAGAGGACTCGGGGGCAGTTCCGTCAGGCAGCATGGCCGAGAACCTGCTGCCGCGCCGGGCGACGACACGACCGGAGCCGGCCTTGATGCTGCGACGTCTGGCGATCAGGTCGAGCAGGGCCATACGGAACGCCTCGTTGTGGATGGCTTCGTAGACAACCCCTTCCTCGTCTTTCAGAGACACCTGAGCGATGACGGCCTCGGGCGAGTCCTTCACGATCTTCAGATGAAGATCGTGACTGGCGAAGGCGATAGGGAGAAGATAGTACTCTCTCGGCGCGTTGGTGTAGATCACTTCCAGCAGGAGGATGTACGCCGAGTGATCGGCCATGGGTACGGTGACGCTGTCGGCGATGCGCAGGCGGCGGATGCCTCTGCCTTTGCCTCCGAACCAGCGGGCGCGCCGGACGAAGCTCGTGATCGTAGGCATGAGCTGTGCTTCGGCCTTGCTGCCTATGATCCGGTTCCAGGTGATCTGGCACTGGAGGTGCGGGATCTGGTCCGGTTCCTGAATCGTCGGCGTCACCGGCTCCTTCAGGGTGAACCAATAGAAGCTGTGCGGCGCCAGCGTTACCGTATACGGCACTTCGGTGATGTCGGGGAAGCGGTTGTCGCTGAAGACCTCGTGGACGGAATAGCCGGCATACCCGGGCATTTGAACCTGCACCGCCTGGCAGTACCGCGAAAGATTGGCGATCACAAGGATGTTCTCGTCCTCGAAGGACCGCAGGAACGTCAGGATCTTCGTATTGTCGGAAGGCAGGAATTCGATGTTGCCTCGGCCGAACGCCTTGAACTGCTTGCGCACCGCCAGCGTGCGGCGCGTGAACCACAGCAGCGACGAGTAATTGCGGCTCTGGTTCTCAACGTTCACCGTTTCGAAGTGATATTCTGAATCGATGATGACGGGCAGATAGAGTTTCTGCGGATTGGCCCTGGAGAACCCGGCGTTGCGGTCGGGGCTCCACTGCATGGGGGTGCGGACGCCGTCGCGGTCGCCAAGGTAGTAGTTGTCGCCCATGCCGATCTCGTCGCCGTAGTAAATGATTGGCGTCCCGGGCAGCGAGAAGAGCAGACTGTTCATCAGCTCGATCCGGCGGCGGTTGTTCTCCAGCAGGGGCGACAGCCGCCGGCGGATGCCCACGTTGATCCGCGCCCGCGGGTCCTGGGCATAGGCCTTGTACATGTAGTCGCGCTCTTCGTCCGTGACCATCTCGAGGGTCAGCTCGTCGTGGTTGCGCAGGAACATCGCCCATTGGCAATTGGCGGGGATGTCGAGGCTCTGTTCGAGCATGTCGACGATGGGGAAGCGGTCTTCCATGCGCAGCGACATGAACAGGCGGGGCATGATGGGAAAATGGAAGGCCATGTGGCATTCGTCGCCGTCACCGAAATAGGCGGCGGCGTCTTCGGGCCACTGGTTCGCCTCGGCCAGAAGCATGCGGTCGCTGAATTTGCTGTCGAGATGGGTGCGAAGTTCTTTGAGAACGTTGTGCGTCTCGGGCAGATTCTCGCAGTTGGTGTCATCCCGTTCCACCAGGTAGGGCACGGCATCGAGCCGCATTCCGTCGACCCCCATGCGGAACCAGAAATCCAGCACGCGCAGGATCTCCTTGCGGACGCGCGGGTTGTCGTAGTTCAGGTCGGGCTGATGCTTGTAAAAGCGGTGCCAGTAGTATGCCTGGGCGACCGGATCCCACGCCCAATTGGAGCTCTCGAAATCGGTGAAGATGACCCGCGCATCCCTGTATCGCTCCGTCGTGTTGCTCCAGACGTAGAAGTCGCGCCAGAGCGAACCCGGCTTGGCGCGGCGCGACCGCTGGAACCACTTGTGCTGGTCGGAGGTATGATTGATCACCAACTCGGTAATGATGCGGATGTCGCGCCTGTGTGCCTCTTTCAACAATCTTTTGAAGTCGCTCAGGGTGCCATAGTCGCGATTGATGCTGAAATAGTCGGCGATGTCGTAGCCGTCGTCGAGCAGAGGCGACGGGTAGAACGGGAGCAGCCACAGGGCAGTGATTCCCAGGTCCTGCAAATAGTCGAGCCGATCGATAACGCCCTGGATGTCTCCGATGCCGTCGCCGTTGCTGTCCTGGAACGACTTGATGTGCAGTTCGTAGATGACGGCATCTTTGTACCAGAGTGAATCGGCCGCTTTTTTCTGTGCCTCGCGCAAGGGGGGGTGCTCCCATCATAGGAAATAATCGAAGTCGGTTTCCCGCCGGAGCCGGCGTCGCAGTTTTAGGATGTGGGCCGGCATAACGTGCGGGTCCAATTCGAGATAATTGCTCTGTCCCTGCCAGATGTACTTGTCTCCGGTCAGCGCTTCGTCCATCAGGTACGGCTGATGCGGATCGATGCCCAGTTCGTCCAGGGGCAACTGCACCCAGCCCGATTGCCTGTAATGTGGATCGAGATTCACCACGACGACCGCGACATCGGATTGATCGTCGCTGATCTTGCCGTAGCAGATCAGGTTTTCGTTGCTGACCTGATACAGGCGGACATTGCGAAAACCCTGGAGAGAGGGGCTTTCCCTGCGGATGCGATTGACACGTTCGATGACGGGACGGAGGTTGCCTTTGCGCTCCCAGTCCCACTGCTTGATCTCGTACTTCTCGGAGTTGAAGTACTCCTCTTTACCCTCGACGGCCTCGCTGACACCCAACTCAAAGGCCGGTCCGTAGATGCCATAGCACGACGAGAGGGTGGCCGCCAGGATCAGTCGGACGATGAAGGCCGGTCGGCCTCCGTATTGGAGGTATTGCGGCAGGATGTCCGGCGTGTTCGGCCAGAAGTTCGGACGCATGTACTCGATCACCGCCGTCTGCGTCAGTTCCTGGATGTATTGCTCCAGTTCCCATTTCGTGTTGCGCCAGGTGAAATAGGTATACGACTGGTTGAAACCGCCTTTGGCCAGGCGCTGCATGACCTTGGGCCGGGTAAACGCCTCCGCCAGAAACACGGTTTCCGGATGGCGGCGCCGTACTTCAGCGATCAGCCAGTCCCAGAAGGCGAAGGGTTTGGTGTGTGGATTGTCCACGCGAAAAAAGCGTACGCCCTGGTCGCACCAGAAGAGCACTACGTCGCGCAGTTCCTCCCAGAGCGATTTCCACGCATCCGTCTCGAAATTGAGCGGCAGGATGTCTTCGTACTTTTTGGGCGGGTTCTCCGCGAACTGGACCGTTCCATCGGGTCGCCAGCGGAACCACTCGGGGTGGGATTTCACGTACGGATGGTCGGGCGAGCACTGGAAGGCCATGTCCATGGCGAGCTCCAGCCCGTTCTCTCGTGCGCGGTTCACCAGTCGGCGGAAATCGTCGAGGGTGCCCAGTTCGGCAGCCACCGCCTTGTGGCCACCTTCTTCGGCGCCGATGGCCCAGGGACTTCCTGGGTCGGCGGGCGTGGCGACCGTTGCGTTGTTCTTGCCTTTGCGGTTGGTCCGTCCGATGGGATGGATGGGCGGCAGATACAACACGTCGAACCCCATCCGGACGATTTCCGGAAGGAGCTTTTCGCAATCCCGCAACGTGCCGTGCTGACCGTCGGCGCCGAACGAGCGTGGAAACAGTTCATACCATGCGCTGAATACCGCTTCGGGTCGGTCGACATCGATGCGCAACTGGCGGTCGTACTGCGTGGCGAGGGAGCGATCCGGATACCTGGCGACCAGCTCCGCCATCTCGGCATTGAGGGCGAACCTCACGCCGGCGCCGGTTCCTTTGGCAGCTCTTAAGCGTTTCGCCCACAACTCAAATTGTTCGGCGTCCGCTTCTTCAGCACAGTGTGCTGCGGCCTCGAGCATCTCGGCACCGATTTGCAACTGCACCGTGACATCTTGCCCGGCATCGATCCGCTTGGCCAGATCGACCTGCCACGTGGTGAAATGGTCGACCCAGGCGCGGACCGTATACATGTAGTCGCCGAGTTCGGTGACCGGGAAGCCGGCACGCCATTCGTCGTTGATCTGAGGGACCATTTCGAGCACGGTCCAGGACTTCTCGGACGCTCGGCGATAGAGGAGTTCGACGCGGATGCGGTCGTGCCCGTCGGCGAAGACGTCCGCTTGGACGGTTACCCGTTCACCCAGTGCCCGCTTGATCGCGAAGCGCCCGCCATCGATTTGCGGGCGTACGTCGTCGACCACGACGCGTTTTCGGCCATCGGTTTCTGCAATCATGGTCTCAAAGCGTTTCCGGTCTCGTTTCGAGGGATTCCGTCGATGCAGGTTTCCGAACCGCGCCGGAAGGCGACTGCACCAAGACCCTTCTTGCTGCGCGAAACACAAGTATCACGCGGCAGAGGGCGTTTCGGTTCGGTCGATATTGGCTCATACCGGAGATTCCTGATTGAAGGCTGCCGACTGGCGGCCACCATAAAAGAAGATGGAAATGAATGCAATTCTTTTGCGGCGGCGCTTGCGATGTCACGCTGCCTCGGATGCTTGGTCGGTGGTGGCCCGCGATTGCGATGCGGTGCGCGGTTGGGCAAAATGGGGGTTCTGTAGTTGGCGGTTGCTTTCCGAGATCGGTCCCGGTAAAACGAGAGAGATTATCTGTGGGCTGGAGGCCGGCAAGGGGCGAAACCAGGTGGTTTCGCGCTAGGCCTTAGGGCTGTGAATCCGAATTCCGCACGGTTGTGGTAGGAGCAGACAGATGAGATTGCGAACGCGAGGCTGTCGGACGGCCATCGAGCTTCTGGGTGTGGTTGCGATGCTGTTGGCAATGGCGGGGGCTGCCGTTTCCGGTGAAGTGCGTCTGGAGTCGGCGGCGAAGCCACGGGTGATTGTCCTGACGGACATCACGAACGAGCCGGATGACGAACAGTCCATGGTCCGGTTTCTCGTCTATTCAAATGAATACGATGTGGAGGGTCTGATTGCCACCACGTCGGTCTGGCTGCGGGATACGGTGCGGCCCGACAAGATTCGCGAGCGCGTTCGTGCCTATGGCCAAGTCCGTCAGAATCTGCTCAAGCACGCCGAGGGCTATCCCTCCATGGAGCACCTCGCCAGCGTCATCAAGGCGGGCCGGCCCGCCTTCGGAACCGAAGGCGTGGGAGCGGGCAAGAGCTCCGACGGCTCGCGCCACATCATCGATGTGGTGGACAGGGATGATCCGCGTCCGATCTGGATCAGCGTCTGGGGTGGGCCGAATTGTCTGGCCCAGGCCTTGTGGGACGTGAAGAATGAGCGCAGCGAAGCGGAACTGGACGCGTTCGTCTCGAAGCTGCGCGTCTATACGATTTCGGACCAGGACAATTCCGGCCCGTGGCTGCGCGAGACGTTCCCCAAGCTGTTCTATATCGTGACACCGAGCACGATCGATTATCGCGAGTATTACCAGGCGACGTGGACGGGCATCTCGGGCGACCGCCGCTACAAAAATGGGCCGATGCACGAGTTTGAACTCGTAGACAATCCCTGGTTGGAGGCGAACATCATTAAGGGGCACGGTCCGCTGGGCGCGCTGTATCCGAAGCTCGAGTACATCATGGAAGGGGACACGCCGTCGTTTTTCAACCTGATCCGCAACGGGCTGGGCAGCCGGATCAGTCCCGCCTATGGCGGCTGGGGCGGGCGCTACGTGCTGTACGCCTGTTATGGCGAGACACGTCCCATCTGGACGAACGCGGAAGGGTGCCAGGATACCGTCGTGGCCGACAACGGGATCCAATACACGTCGGCCCAGGCGACGATCTGGCGATGGCGCCGCGCCTATCAGCACGACTTCGCGGCGCGCATGGACTGGTGCGTGGCCCCGACATTTGGGCAGGCCAACCACAATCCCATCGTCGTGGTGGCGGGCGATGAGAGCAAGGCGGTGGTGCATATGCCGGTCCAGGCCGGACAGGTAGTCCGCCTGGACGCGGCCGGGACACGCGACCCCGACGGCGATGAACTGGCCTACCGTTGGTTTGTCTATCCGGAAGCGGGCACCTATCAGGGTTCTGTCGAGATCGAGAGCCCCGCGAAGCCTCAGGCCCGCCTGATCGTTCCCAAGGCGGCTTCGCCCGGGACGATCCATGTCATCCTGGAAGTATCCGACGACGGTGAGCCCAGCCTGTACGGTTATCGTCGTGTGGTGCTGGAGGTCGGGCCGTAGCCACAAACCACTCGGGCGAATGGCGTCTTGGACCCAAGGGCTGTGCGGTCAAGAAATATGTGCGACTCCGTCCGATAAGCAATCCGCGGCAGTCAAGTCAGGCCTCGGAAGCACCGATAGGATGGGTGGTGTTGGATTGCAGGTGGGCAGCGCACAGGGTTCGTTGACGGCGTAAGCAATGAGAAAAGGCCTTTCCGTTGTCGAATTGGTCATCGTGGCCAGTATCATTGGCATCCTGGCGGCGCTGGTTGTTCCATTGGTGCAGACCCAGGCGACCGATGCCAAGACGGTAGCGGCGAAGGACAATCTGCGGATTCTGCGGAGTACGATCGAACTTTATGCGGCCAATCATGGGGGCGTGCCGCCCGGTTACGAAAACAACGATCGCAACGGCGTGCTGGATGAGACGGCCTTCCGCGACCAGACCGTGGTGCAAACCCGGTACATGCGCCGGGTGCCCGAGAACCCCTTCAACGGCCGCCAGAGCATCCTCATGATTGGCAACAGCCAGTCCTTTCCCAGCGAGGCGACAGGAGACTACGGGTGGATCTACCAGCCGTCCTCGCAGACGATTCGCCTCGATTGGCCGGGCGTCGATGCCCAAGGCGTCCGATATTTCGATCTGTAGACCCGCGCCGGCCGGACTGTGCTCCCGTGCATCCCGATTCCCGCGACCGCCTTGCGGAGGGTCCGCCCCTCTGCTATACTGCAGCTTTGCTCCGATGGACGAGGAACAAAACGCATGGGCAAGATCAGGGATGTGCTGCGGATATTCGTTCCGAGCGCGACCGCATTCTTTCTGGGGACCGTGGTCGCGGCTCTGGGGCTGGTTGCGTCACGCCTCGTGGCCGCGGCGCTGGGTTCGTCGTTCTACACGTGGACTTCGATCCTCGGGATTCTCCTGGCGGGCCTTTCCTGCGGCAGCTATCTGGGAGGCCGAACTGCGGACCGCTACCATCTGCGACGGGCGTTGGCGGCTCTATTCGCACTGGCGTCCGCCGCGTGTGTGGCGACGATCATGTTCAACCATTTGCTGGCGGCCTGGTCCTGGCCGTGGCGACTGAGCTGGCCCGCGCACGTTCTGCTGCATACGGCTCTGCTGCTCTTCGTCCCGTCGCTTCTTCTGGGCGCGACTGCGCCGCTGGTGCTTAAGATGGCCCTGAATCAGACACCGACTCCCGGACGTGCGGTCGGGGTCCTCGGCGCGTGGGGGGCCGCCGGGAGCGTCGTCGGAGTTATCCTGACGGGATTCCGTCTGATCCCCAGCTACGGAAGCCTTGCGATGATCTGGATGATCGGCGCCGCTTTGCTGGCAATGGCGGTGGTGTTGTGGATCAGTTGCTGGGCCTTCTATCTGTGGGCGATGATCTTTGCGACGCTGGCGACGATGGGGATGGCTCCGGCGCAATGGGCGCGAGAGGCGGGTGTAGGTTCGGCCCTGCGGCAGGCCGACGATCCGAATGTGATTCATGAAACCGAGACGTGTTATGGCTCGGTCATCGTGCGGCGGATGTCGGAGAGGCCGGACCGGCACGCCTGGTACCGCAACGGCCGGCGAATCGATGAGATCATGGTGGACCGGCCCGGACGACTGCACCGGTTCACTGCGGAGGTCTGCGCCGGTCTGACCGGCGGACTGGCCGGTGGCAGGAGCCGCCTGTCAATGCTGGTCATAGATGATGCAGGCGGTGGCTTTGCGCGGTATCTCAAAGCCCGCTGGCCCGACAGCACCGTGCAGCTGATCGAGATCGATCCCGGTGTTACCGAGGCAATGGGAGAAGCGGATCGCTCGGTGGGAATCGGCACGGTCAATACGGACGCGCGATACTACCTGAATCGGCGGCAGATCGAAGGAGGTGCAGAGGAAGCGAAGAGCCGACGCCATTTCATTTATGTCGATTTGGTCGGACGCGATGGGGTTCCCTTTCCGTACGTGACGCGTGAGTTCAACGAGGGGATTGCCGAACGGTTGACCGAGGACGGCGCTTATATGCTGAGTCTGATCGACACGACGCAGGGCGGCCGACTCCTCGGCGCGGCGATCGGAACGTTGGAGCAGACGTTCTCCCATCTGCACGTCATCGCGGATGACAGCAGGCCGAGTTCATCGACAAACTCGTTCGTGGTGGTCGCGTCAGAGCATGCGTTTGACGCGGAGCGCTTCCTTTACGATCACGACGAGTTTATGAGATTCCGCTTGCTCGACGCCGCGGAAATCACGCGGCTCAAGGGAGCCGTCAATTTTCTGGTGCTGACCGACGATTTTGCGCCGGTGGAACATCTACTGACTCCGGCGGTGCGGGAACGGGCTGCCGAGCGACTCGCCTGCCGGTACGTTCGAGAGGCGGAACGTTTGTTTGCCCAGCAGCGGTACGACGCAAGCGTATGGCGGTACGAACAAGCTGCGCAACTCGATCCGTCCGTGGCGCTGGAGGCGCGGAGCCGGGCAGGAGCGATTCGGCTGGCGCAACACAAATTGACCGATGCGGCCGAGGTGCTTCGCAAGGCGGTCGATGCCGATGACCACGCGGCGTTGCAGAAGGTGGCTCTTGCCTCCGCGCATATGAATCTGGGGATCACGCTGGGCAAGATGGGCCGCAAGGCCGGCGCGAAGGAACACCTGAACGAAGCAGCGAAGTGGTTTCGTCGTGATCTGGAACGGTATCCGGATTCCGTAGTTTGCTGGGAGCGGCTGGGCGAGACGCTTGCGCTGACCGGCGATCGCCGAGGCGCCTCCGACGCATTCGCCCGAGCGATGGCCCTGGAGCCGAAGAACGTCGCGCATTACGAGAGGCTGGCGGAGCTATTGGAAGACCAGCGCCGCTATGGGGAAGCGATCTCCGTGGCGCGTCGGCACGTGGTGCTGCTGAAGGAACTGGGCCGGCGTGACTTGGCGCTTCAGATGGGCGCGTACGTGGACTATCTCGAATACCAGAAGGTCAAACAGCGGCGTTGAGCGTGCTAAGGCGACGAGACCCGCTCAAACGTCAGCGGATGAGTTTCACCGTAGGTCTCATCCGTTGCCAACTGCGAAACCGAGCCATCGGGCATCATGAGGCGATAGTTGCTGAAATTCGTCCACTGTACCTGCCAGACGTTGTCGGCCGGCGAGATGGGGCCGGAGAACGTTTCGGTGCCGGTGCCTTCGAGCACGGCCTCAGCCATCTGGACCTGCACGTGGCTCATCACGAGCTTGACCGTCAGGTTTTTCGTTTGCGGATCGTAATGCACAGTCCATGGCCCGGGCTCGAAATAACCAGTGCCGCCTCCCTGAGTGGGCAGCGTCTCACTCTTCCCGGGGGTGATGCGGACTCGGCCCAGACTGATCACGGCCGAAGAGATCTCCCCATCTGGCTCGATCACCAGTTGCCACCCATCGCGATCCGCGCGCCATGTGCCGGCCAAAGCGGAAGGCAATCGACCGCCGCCCTCGACGACGACGGTCTGCTCGTCTTGGGATGCGGCCGATGGCGTTCGGCAGCCCATTGGCAGAGCCGCCAGAATCAGACAGAGAACGACAACCGCGATACGTCTCATATCTACGGAACCAGGCTG
The DNA here is from genome assembly GCA_964612985.1 of uncultured Pirellulales bacterium. GTDB lineage: Bacteria > Planctomycetota > Phycisphaerae > Sedimentisphaerales > Anaerobacaceae > Anaerobaca. The sequence continues at coordinate 7,857 of CAZTGH010000013.1, read as the reverse complement.
CCGCCGCAGTCGGCTCGGACACCGGAGCCGTTGGGGGCCTCTTTGACCAGCCAGTTGGCCACGAGGACATTCAGGTCGGTCGTTCCGACGCGATGGTATCCGGTAGCCTCATCCCCTTCCTGATCGCGGGCAAAATCAGCGCAGATGCCGTTCTCAATCGAAGCGATGCCGGGTCCGAACGGTGGTTCCTTGACTTCCCAGGCAGCGACCAGGACGTTCAGGTCCTGCGGGCCGACGTAGGAGAGCCCTGTCTCGGCGCTGCCTTCGGCCAAGCCGTCGGCGTCGCCATGACACTGTCTCGGATAGGCCCAGCAGGAGGGTTTGCCCACCGCCACCCATTCCGCATAGTCGGGATGGCTCGGCGACAGAAGATCGGTCTGGCTCTGGGCGGCACCGCTGGTTGTGCCGGAAGCCTGGAGCATATCGACGGTGGCCGGAATCTCGGGATCGGTCAGCACAATGCCGCCGCGAACTTCGTTGAGCGTCACGGTCACGTTGGTGGCAGTGCTGAGTGCCAGCGTGCACAGCGTGCCACTGGTGCCGGGGGCGTTGGGCGAGTCATCGCCGGTCGGATAATAAAGGGCGCCCATCTCGATCGTGATGCCGCTGGTGCCCAGCCCGCCTAGGGCGCCGGGGTCACACGGATCGGCGACGGGAGTGTACTCGTCCACATCCCAGGCGGCCACTTCACCCGTGTCGGCATCGACGGTGACGTAGCGGCTGAAATTGGCGGGGAAGATCCCATAGCCGGGATTCTCCGCTGTGCTCTCGCCCCGAATGAAGTCCGAGATGCCCAGGATGACACCGGCATCGACAGTGATGTCCAAAGCGAAGGCCCGGACAATTTCTCCGTCCGTTTCGTACTTGATCGTCGCCGTGCTGTCGTTGGGCTCGACGATGATCCTCACGGCCGCCATGGCCGGGCTGGCAAGCAGCAGCACTGCCAGCAGTAGACTCAGCCTCTTCATGTGCAAACCTTCCTTTCTCTTCTCTTTTCCTCGCGGGATGAATCGTCCCGCTCCATCTTGGTTTTGACGGCTTCTTCTCTTCTCTTCGGTTTTTGCAGTTGTCGGCCTGATCGTGAATGGTCCGGGCGATGCCACCGCGGTGATCTGGCTCGCAGAAAAGCTGCTCACCCAGCGCTCTGCTCCTCCTTTCCCGCCGCTTGATGGTGTGGTAACCCCAAAGCCCTTTCAGACGTTTGTCCGTCAGACTCCAAAAACCTAGTATAGCGTACCAAAAACGGCGATCCAAATCAAGATCAAAACGAAAAAACGGACCTGCCAGGTGCGGCCGGCAAATGGTGGAGGCCTCGGGCTGTGCCTTCTGATCGCCACCCTGGGTATGGGACCATCCTCTGTTTGTCATCTCGACCGGAGCGAAGCGAAGTGGAGAGATCTGGCCACGAAGAAGTCAGTCCCGGGCTTTGTATCTTGCCCCTTCGAACCATTTCGTGCCGGATACCGGTCCGAGACGCAGGCGACAGCCCATTCGCTGCCAGATTCCTCCATTCCGCGTCGCTCCAGTTGGAATGACAATGCGGATGCGGCCGACACGAATGCCGCCGTATTCCGACCGCACCCGAGCCGCCGGGGCGAATCCGGGTCGCATTTCTCCGGCCCGAAACCCTGCGTCCGCCTCGCCCCCAAATGGAGTCGGGAGTCGGATTGGGCCGAAAATGTCAGGAAGAGGCCTTCGCCCATACGAGGAACCACGCCGGCATGCCCGAAAACGGCCCGGCGGGCCCTCGATCAATGGCTCCGCCCGGGACGTATTGAGTGGGAATTGACGGTCTGTAGCTATACGTGAATCCCCCCTTGTGGTATCCTGACGATATGCGTAATTTCTTAAAGGGGCGGCTCTTACCTGTCCGCATATGCCTGCTTGCCAGTATGATTGCCTTGCTCGCGATCGGGATCGCCACGATCTACGCGGTTGGCCATCCCGATGAGCCGAGCCCGGCCAGCGACGCGGCCGAGCTGGCCGGCTATTGGAAGAAGCAACTGGTCTTCGCCGTGGTGGGCGTGGGCGGGTTCATCGCCGCCAATCTTGTCAATTATCGCCGTCTGGGGGCGGTCAGCCACTGGATCTACGCGGTGACGGTCGTACTGCTGGCGGTGATCCTCGTGGGCAAGTACGTCTCGCTGCCGTTCGTGCCCTTGCGAGGCGGCGCGCACCGGTGGATCGTCTTCAAGATCGGCTCCTATTCGCTGCCGGCGATTCAGCCGTCGGAGTTCTGTAAGCTGGCCTACATCCTGGCGCTGGCCTGGTACCTGCGTTTCCGCAGCAATTACAGCCGATTTCAGGCGTTGCTGGGGCCCTTTGCGGTGACGCTGCTGCCGATGGTGCTGATCCTGCTGGAACCCGACCTGGGGACGGTTCTGCTGATGATGCCGGTGTTCTTCACGATGCTGTTCGTGGCGGGGGCACGGATCAAGCACCTGGCACTGGTGGTGCTGCTGGCGCTGGCGGTCAGTCCGATGCTGTGGTTCATGCTTCGGCCGTACCAGCGGATCCGAATCAGCAGCGTGCTCCTCCAGAGCCAGTGGCTCCGCCAGAAGGCCGAGAACAGCCCCGCCCTGGGCCAGCTTCTCGTTGGCGACAAGTTCACCGAACGCAGTTGGCGCAATGACTGGGGCTATCAGATCGTGCGGTCCAAGTACGCGGTGGCCTCGGGAGGCTGGAGCGGGGCCGGCTATGGCCAGGGACCTTTCATCAAGTACAATTTCCTTCCCGAGCGGCACACCGATTTCGTCTTCTCAGTTCTCGCTCATCAACTGGGTTTTGTTGGCTGCGCTGGGCTGCTGCTGCTCTATGCGCTGCTCGTTGCGTGTGGACTGGAGATTGCGGTACACAATACCGATCCGTTCGGCCGACTCCTGGCCATGGGGATTGTGGCCATGTTTGTCGTCGAAGTGGCCATCAACGTGGGCATGACGCTCGGTCTGATGCCCATCACTGGTCTGACGCTGCCTTTCGTCAGTTACGGAGGCTCCAGTCTGCTGGTCAACATGATGGCGGTGGGGCTCTTGAACAACGTGGGCCGGTGCCGGCCATTCAGCGTGGCGCCTCGAAGGGGAATCGAGGCCTAGCTGGAGCGAGGTGCCGGGCTCGCTGTCCTTGGGGAGAAAGCGTTTGATCAAAGGGTTTCGACAGATCGTCGTGCTGACCGTCGCCAGCCGCATCCTGGGGATGGTTCGCGACATGGTGTTCGCCTTCTTCCTCGGCGCCAGCGGGGTCATGGACGGGTGGGTCATCGCCTTCATGATCCCCAACCTTTCGCGGCGGCTCTTCGGCGAAGGCGCCGCCTCCAGCTCGCTGATACCGGTTTACAGCCAGGAACTGGAGAAGGATCGATGTCGAGCGGATCGTCTGGCGCGAACCGTGGCGACGGTGGTGTTCGTCGTCCTCAGCGCGGTCGTGATTGCCGGTGAGATCCTGATCTGGATCTTGTATGCCATTTCCGATTACGAAGCAACGCGGCTGAAGCTGGCGCTGTGCGGCGTGATGCTGCCGTATATGGTGATGGTCTGTACGGTGGCGATCCTGGCGGGCATTCTGAACACGCACCGGCATTTCGCTGCGCCGGCGGCAGCGCCGCTCGTGCTGAATGTCCTGCTGATTGCTGCGTTGTGTTTCGGTGGATGGGTCCTGAAGGTTCCGGCGCAGGTACACGTTTTCATCGCAGCGGGCGCCGTCCTGCTGGCGGGAATCGTGCAGTGGGCGATCCAGGTCCCGCCGCTGCGTGCGAGCGGGGTGTCCTTGCGGCCGGCCTGGGACATCCGCTCACCCGCGTTTCGCCGAGTGCTGGCTCTGATGGGACCGATGGTGCTCGGCCTGACCGCGACGCAGATCAACACACTGGCAGACAACTTGGTGGCTCTGTGGCTCTCGGGTTCCGTGGAGAAAGGTCCGTTCTTCGAACTGCTCGGACGGCGGATCGAATACCCGATGTGGGAAGGGTCCGTCTCGCAGTTGTTTTATGCGCAGCGGCTGTATCAGTTCCCGCTGGGGGTCTTCGGCATCTCGCTGGCGACTGCGATCTTTCCGCTGATGAGCGCCGACGCGGCCCGCAACGATCTGGTGGCCCTGCGCCGCACGGTCTCGCGGGGACTTCGCTGCTCGGCGTTCATCTCCATCCCGGCGACCATCGGTCTGCTGCTGGTCAGCGAGCCGCTGGTCAGCGCGATCTTCGAACGGGGCGAATTCAGCTCGGCCGATACCATCGGGACGACGTTCACGCTGACGTTTTACGTGCTGGGTCTCAGCGGCTATTTTGCCCAGCAGGTCTTGACGCGGGCGTTCTACTCGCTCCAGGAGTCCGAAATCCCGGCCAAGAGCGCCACCGTGGCGGTAATCGTCAACGTGTTCCTGAATCTGATGTTGGTCTGGTTCCTTGGCGCCGGTGGGCTGGCGGCGGCGACGGCGATCTGCTCCTACATCCAGGTGGCAATTCTCACGGTCGCGCTCAAACGCCGGTTGGGACGGGACATCCTGGAGGGGCTGCGCCGGGCCGTGCTGCAAACGGTTGGCATGACGATCGGCATGGAAGCCGTCCTATTGGGTGTCATGTACCTGATGCGCCATCAAGGCGACATCCTGCAACTGTCCGTGGCCGTACCAATGGCGGCCGGAGCGTACCTGCTCATCTCTCGAATCTTCCACATTGAGATGCTCTCCCTCTTGTTCGGCACCCGACACAAGCCTGTTTCGGGTACCGCCTGAGCGACCAAACCTCAATTCGGGTCCAGACCAAGGCGACTGCGGCGGGTCGCCCTAGGCGCGATACCGCAGATTCTGCAGGGGCCGGCCACCGTGCCTGCCCTGACCGTTATCATGAACACATCATTCGCAGTGTTCGCGCCTTCGCACGCATTCGGGCGCTACATTGAGGATAATCCCCTCCAGTGGCCTCACGATCCCGAGAACCGAGCCTGATCCCACGCGCGCCGAATTGTCCTCAAGCGGTCTGTGCCGTCGCTCTGTGGCGTTTCCTGGAGTTTTAGGACGAGCGGGGCTAAAGCGGAGGGGCGGATTGCCCGAAATACGAGGGTAGCAACCGGCGCATTTTCCGCGTTTATGGAGAAAGGAATGTTCAGGGACAGGTCGATCGTGGTGCTCCTGGCTGTGGTTCTGCTTGCGGGCAGCCTCCGCGCGCAGACGGCGGCGTCTTGGCAAACCTCCGGCTCGCAGCCGGCGATGCGTTCGACGACCACGTCCGATAGTCTCCGATCACCATCGGCTGCGGATCGATTCGTACAGATGGCCCGCGAACTGACCCGGGGACCCGACGTGGAGGATTGGGCGATCGATCAGGCGGTAATCCTGCTGATTGCCGCCAAGCGTCTGGATCCCCAGGCCAAGGGGCTCGAACCGCTCCTGCTCCGCGTGGCGACGCGTTCGACGACCAAGGACTACTCCGCTCAGGTGCTGGCGGCCCTGGGCAACTACGTGAGCGGGCAGGCCGATCGCGCGATCGCGGCCCAGGCCATTCGGTATCTGCTGGCCCGCCAGAGCAGCCAGGATGGGCAGCGCAGAATGCTGGAAGACCTGGTCCGCCGGATCGGAAACAAGAATGCGGCGGTCGATTCGGAACTGGCCACGGCGCTCGGATCGCTCATGCAGCAGCAGGGCGATCTGCAACGGGCCCGGTTCTATCTGCTCCAGGCGTACAACAGCAACAAGTACAACATCATGGCCTTTGCGAAACTGGCCGAGGTGGCGCCCAACGAGATCGGCCCCGCCGCTTACCTCGAGCATTTGCGCCTGGCCTTTCGCGAAAAGCCGCTGGACATCGAGTCGGTCCGCAACTTCGCCCTCTATGCCGACAAACTCGGGCTCCATGAGGTGGCTGCCGAGGCGTATCGCTACAGCGCCGAACTGTTTCGCTACCTTCATCCGACCGAGCCGTTGCCGGTCCGCATCTACCTGCCATGGGCGATCGCGTGTTACAACACCGAAGGCAAGGGCGAGATCTGTCTGCGGATCGCCGAGAGCGTCCGCCGGCAGGGACAGTTCGATTTGCTGCTGGAGGCAACCGCCGGCAGGGCGGCGGCGCGGATGGGAGACGAGGCTGAGGCCCAGCGCTGGTTCACGCGGATCGAACAGCGGGCCGTGCAGATTCTCTCGGGCGGGGCGACATCGCTGAGCCAGCCGGCTGCGAGGCGACCCGTGAGCCCCAGAGAACTGGCTTGGTTCTTCTGCTTTGCCAATCCGGACCCCATCAAGGCGCTGGACTGGGCCAACAAGAGCTATTCGGTCGAGCCGAATTCGCCGGCCGCCGGAGCGCTGCTGGCCTACGCCCTGAGCATGAACGATCAACTGGAATGGGCCAGGCCCGTCCTGCAATCCTTCGAGCACAATCAGGTCGCCGACATCGTGCAAGCCCAGGTTCAACTGCTCGAACAGGACAAGGACGCCGCAATCTCGACGCTTCGCATGGCGGTGGCCAAGGAACCCGGGACGCTGGCTGCTGAGCGGGCCAGGGAGTTGCTGACGAGCCTTGGTAGCGGCTATATTCCGCCCGTGAACCCGGAGGCGATGACGGCATATCTGCGACAGTATCTCGGGGACACGCTGATTCCCTCCTTCCTACCACCGGCGAGCAGGCTCGAAGTCCAGTTCGACATTCGCGGCAACGAAGTCGCCTATGGTGCGGATATCGAGGCGACCGTGGCAGTTGTCAACCGCGGCGCCGAGCCGCTGGTCGTCACGGAGAGCGGCTTGTTCACCGGGCGCATCCGCGTGGATGCCCGCATCAGCGGGGACCTTCAGCGCGAGGTTCCCAACCTGATCAGCGAGACGATTCGTACCGCGTTGACCGTGCAGCCCGGGCGAAGCCTGAGCACGTCGTTGCGGTTGTCGACCGGCTCTCTGCGGCAGGTCCTGCTGGACTATCCTCAGGCGAATCTGGAGATCCAATTCCGACTCTACCTCGATCCAGTGACGACGTCGGAAGGCTCCGTTCGCAGCCGGATCGCCGCGCTGGAACCGGTTACCGTCACCGTTCGACGTCCCAAGGTCGACGTGACCGCCGCGTACGTTCGCAGCCGCCTGGATTCCCTTTCTTCAGGCGTGGAAGCCCAGAAGGTGCGGACCTCGCAGTTGGTCACCGGGCTGCTCAAGGAACAGCACGCGATGGCGCAGCACGGCACGCTGTACCCGTATCGCTATGCGGCGTGGCTGCCAGGTCAGCTTCGCTCGGCGCTGTTGAGCGAAGCGGGACTGCTGCTGAACCCGAATCCCGACGACTGGGCGGTCAAGGTCCATGCCACAGCCGACCTGCTCTCGATGCCCCTCGACCGGGAACTCGTCGCTGCGGCCGGCAAGAATCTCAACAGTCCACACTGGCCCGTGCGTTTGATCACCCTCTGCCTCCTGGGCGCTACCCAAGGCGGCGATTTCGACCGTGTACTCGACTGGACGGCCGGCTCCGATCCCGGCGACTTGATCCGGGCGATGGCGGTCGCTTTTCAGGAGAGCCGCCGATCCGAGCTGTCACTCGGCTCGGGCTGGTCGCCGGGGGCGTCACCGTTACCCCGCTAAGGCCTTCCTTCCGGCGTCAGATTCGCCCGGCGCCGACGTGACCGCCCGCCCAATCGCGAACGGCCCCTGTCGGCAAATTCGCCGAAAATTTCGGTTGTAATTGCGCGATGATGCGTTATTATGCCCTTTTCTCTGATAGCTACATGGTTCTATTTGAAAGGGTCGCTGGATGCCGGCAGAAGTGGACAAGGCAAAATGCACCGGTTGTGAAAGTTGTGTTGAGGAATGTCCGAGCAACGCCATCAGCATGGCCGACGGCAAAGCGGTCGTGGATGCGGATTCCTGCATCGATTGCGGGGCGTGCATCGACGC
>CAZTGH010000012.1:0-30676 GCA_964612985.1 uncultured Pirellulales bacterium | reverse complement strand
CCCCCATGGCCGACCGCCGCCGACGGTCACGGCAGCGCCCTCCAGCGCCTCGACACCGCCCCCGGCGCCTCCGGCAACGATCCGGCCAACTGGCACGCCGAGCTGCCGACTCCCGGCACCGGTAGTTGATCTGTATCGTACTGGCGGCCGTGGTCGTCGCATGATTCCGGTTAACCCGAGCGAAACACTCGCGCTGCACCAGCCCAGCAGTGGTGATGATGGACTATGGATCGAAGTCGGTCGGTTGCGGGACATCGGGGGTATTGCAGGAGACACTCTTTCCGCCTCCAACGAACGGTGTTATTGTCAAGGCCAGAGGCATCGGGCAGACCTATCCGGGCAGTTGCGGCGACGCGCCCGGCAACACGTATTTCGAACCCGCCATCCTGCACAACGGCACGTTCGTCAAGACCAAGGATTTCTGTACGGATGTCTCTTTTGGTCAAGCGATGGACTGGATCGAGGCCCGGTCGGAAGACAGCCAGCCCTTCTTTGCCTACATCAGACCGAACGCTCCGCACAGTCCGTATGTCTGTCCGGAGGCGTACCAGAAGCCTTATCTCGATGCGGGTCTGGCCAAGCCCGATGCGGCGTACTACGGCATGATTACCAACATCGACGACAATATGGGACGGCTGACGGCCAGGCTCGATGAGGGAGTGGAGGTGGAGAAGCTGACGGCCCATATCGATCTGTTTCCCACGTTGGCCGAGATCGCGGGTGCGAAGAGGCCGCCGTCGGTCAGATTGGACGGGCGGAGTCTCATGCCCTTGTTGCTGGACCCGAAGGCGGATTGGCCCGATCGGTGCATCTTCGTTCACAAGGGTCGCTGGGTTCGTGGCAAGGCGGCCGAGGCCAAGTACGCCGACTGTGCCGTTCGGAACGAGCGGTTCCGCCTGGTCAAAAACAAGGAACTCTACGACATCAAGCACGACCCGGGCGAGACGAAGAACGTGATCGACAAGCATCCCGAGGTCGTCGCGCGGATGCGGGCGGCATACGACCGCTGGTGGGACGAGGTCCTTCCTTGCGTGGTCAACGAGGACGTCTTCGGTCCGAAGATCAACCCCTTCAAGGAGCGGTACTGGCAGCAGTTCGGGGCGGGCCCGACGAGGCGTTGCTCAATCAGATGGACCCAAAGCGGACGATCTGAACACGTCGGCCGTCCGTAAGAAGGGGTCTCAGGGCGTATCGCTGCCGGCCCGATTCCACTGCATCGCGACTTCAGAGATTACACCGCCGGTGGCGGGATCGAGACGCAAATAGGTCCATTCGATCGATCCATAGTGCAGGGTCACTCTTTCGGTTGCCTGCCCTCCCGATCGCGTCCCGCCGCTGGTCTGGATCGAAGTGACGATGACATTTCGCAGCCTGTACTCCTGCACGGTGATGCCGTGTTCGGTCGTCCGCGTGACTTCGAGCACCACTTCTTCGATCGGCTGGCCGCTGTTGCAGTGCAGATACAGCAAACCGGTAGCCCGATCGGCATTCTTGACCAAGCTCAGCCCCCGATGGGTGGCGGGTGGCGGAGCGAGATCCAGAGCCGTCGGATCACCGGCTGGGCGACTGAGCCCATAGCTGAACGAAGCGATGTCGATCCAGCCCTCGTGATCGGGGTCAGCGGATTCCCCGGAGATTCCCAGAATGTGGAGAAAGGCCTTCTCGCCTGGTTCCAGCGTCCGTCCCGGCAATTGGCTTTGGGCGGTATTATCGCTGAGCACCAGCCATGTCCCGGCGCCCAGCACGAGGCAAAAGGCGGAAAGCCGTCTTCTTACGTGCGTCGTCGTCATCCTGCACCTCCTGTCGACAAAAAGGCCACACCAAGATGTGCGTTGCAAATATACGCTACCCAAATACTAGTGTTCGTAGCCCGGGCCGTTTCCGCGTCCTCGTGGAACCGACCCCGTCGGAGATCGCCCTGGGCCGGCACGGCCTCGACCAGGGGAATCGACGAGAAATCGCCTGAGAGGCCAAGAAGGGAGCACGCGCGGCCGGGACGGGCGTAGAACCCATGTTTGAGCCGCGGGAGGCACTGGTGTCGTTCTTGATCCGGACGGTGGCATTCGATATAGTGAGCCGACCGACGGCAGGGCCTGTTTCGGGGGAATTTACAATGGAAATGAAAGACAAGCAGAAAGAGGCGGTGCTGTGGGATCCTGCCGAGGGGGCGAAGGTCCGCTGCAAGCTGTGCAGCTTCCGCTGCCTGATCGACGACGGCAAGCTGGGGCACTGCTGCGTGCGGCAGAATCTGGGCGGCACATTGTATTCGCTCAACTACGACAAGATCTGCGCAGCCAACCCCGACCCCATTGAGAAGAAGCCCCTGTTCCACTTCCAGCCCGGCACGAGGAGTTACTCGGTTGCGACGATGGGGTGCAACTTCCAGTGCGAGTTCTGCCAGAACTGGCAGATCAGCCAGGCGGCGCTCGGGGGGGCGCAGGTCGACGGGCAGGCGGTGAGTGCGGAGCAGATCGTCTCGGCGGCGGTTCGCAGCGGGTGCAGCAGCATGGCCTATACCTACACCGAGCCGACGATCTTCATGGAGTTGTGTGCCGACTGCGGCCGGCTCGCCAAGCAGAAGGGCCTGGCCAACGTTTTCGTCAGCAATGGATACATGACGCGCGAGGCGGTCGATTTCGCCTCCGACTGGCTGGATGGGATCAACGTCGATCTCAAGGCGTTCAACGACGAGTACTACCGAAGGCTGTGCAAGGCGCGGCTGCAGCCGGTGCTGGACACGATCGCCTACATTGCCCGCCAGACGGAGATCTGGATGGAGGTTACGACGCTGCTGATCCCTGGTGAGAACGATTCGGAAGACGAGCTGAAGCAATTGGCGGACTTCCTGGTTCGCGAAGCGGGGCCGGACGTTCCGTGGCATATCAGCCGGTTCCATCCGCAGTATCAATACACCGAAGCGCGCTCGACGCCGACCGAAAGCCTCCGACGGGCCGAGCAGATCGGCAAGGACGCCGGGCTGCGCTACGTCTATCTGGGCAATTGTCCCGGTACGCAATCGGAGAGCACATTCTGCTACAAGTGCGGCCAGATGCTGATCGAGCGCGCGGGTTTTCGGATCATCACCAATGATATTCAGGACTCCAAGTGCCCGCAGTGCGGCACGGAGATCGCAGGTTTTGAGCTTTGAGGTTCCATGAAGATCGTTGCAGATGCGAATATCCCTTTCGTTGAGGAGTGTTTTTCGTCGCTGGGAGAAGTGGTGGCCGTAAGTGGCAGAGACATGACGTCGGAGGCGGTGGCCGACGCCGACGCGCTGCTCGTACGGAGCATCACCCGCGTCGACGAGCGGCTGCTGGCGGGCAGTTCGGTGAAGTTCGTCGGAACCGCTACGATCGGCTTCGATCACGTCGACCGCGAATACCTTCACGCCCGCCACATCGGTTTCGCCTCGGCGCCGGGTTCGAATGCCAATTCGGCCGCGGAGTACATCATCGCGGCTCTGCTGGAAGTTGCGCAGCGTCATGAGATCCGCCTCGAAGGCCGATCCATCGGGGTCATTGGCGTGGGTAACGTCGGCGGTCGCGTGGCGGCCAAGTGCGAGGCCCTGGGCATGCACGTACGACGTAACGATCCGCCTCTCCAGCGGCGCACGGGCAACCCACAGTACGTGCCGATCGAGGCGCTGTTCGACTGCGATTTCATCACGATGCACACGCCGCTGACGCGGGACGGACAGGACCCGACGTACCACATGGCGGACGAGCGTTTCTTCTCATGGCTCAAGCATGGAGCGACCTTTCTCAACGCCTCTCGCGGGGCGGTGGTCGATTCCAGTGCATTGGCGCGGGCCATCGCGGCCCAGCGTCTGAAGGCGGTCGTCCTGGATGTCTGGGAGAACGAGCCGAACATCGACGTGGGTCTGCTGGAGGCGGTGGATGTGGGCACGCCCCACATCGCGGGCTATTCGCTGGATGGCAAGATCGCGGGGTTGATCATGATTTACCAGGCCCTCTGCGATCATTTTGGCTTTCCGGTACAGCGCGGGGTGGAGGACTTCCTGCCGTCGCCGGCGGTTCCTGTGGTGGAATTGACGCCTGAGGTGGGCAGCGATCAAGAGGCAATCGCGCTGGCGGCCAGAACGGTCTATGACATTGCCCGCGACGATCGGGACCTTCGGCAGATCGTCAACGAGGCGCCCGAGGCGAGAGGACGGTTCTTCGATGCGTTGCGGAAGAACTATCCGGTGCGTCGGGAATTCCCCAACACGACGGTTGTCGTTCCCGAGCCCGGCGGGGCTCTGGTGCGCAAGCTGCTGGGGCTGGGCTTCCAGGTGAAAGGGCGGCGGGATGAAGACGGCGACTGACCAGCGGCTTCAATGGCCGAGTGGCTCCCTGGATTTCTCCGGCGGCTGTCTGCTGATGGGAGTTGTCAATGTCACGCCGGATTCGTTCAGCGACGGGGGGCGGTTCTTCGATGTCGGCAGGGCGATTGAGCACGGCCTGGAGATGGCCTCGCAGGGAGCGAGCATCATTGATGTGGGAGGCGAATCGTCTCGACCGGGCTCGGCTTCGGTGGCGCCGGCCGAGCAGATCCGTCGCGTGGTTCCGGTGATCGAGGCGCTGGCGCGACAGACGAACGTTCCGATCAGCATCGATACGTGCGATGTGGAGGTGGCCCGGGCGGCGCTGGATGTCGGAGCTTCCATCCTCAACGACATCACGGCCCTGACCGACGACCATCTGGCGGAATTGGCGGCCCGGTCCCAGGTGCCTGTCGTCCTGATGCACATGCGGGGCACTCCCAGGACGATGCAGGTCGAGCCCATCTATGATGACGTGGTGGGGGAGGTGCTCCATTTTTTGCTCGCCCGGGCGAGGCGTGCCGAATCGTTCGGCATCGCCAGCGAGCGGATCTGGATCGACCCCGGGATCGGATTCGGCAAGACCATGACGCACAATCTTCTGCTGCTCAAGCACATCCATCGATTTGTGGCGACGAACTATCGCGTGCTGGTCGGAACCAGCCGCAAACGGTTCATCGGGACGATCACGGGACGGTCCGAACCGGCCGATCGGGCGTTCGGGACCGCTGCGACCGTGGCGCTTTGTGCGGCGGCGGGAGTTTCTGTGGTCCGGGTCCACGATGTGGCGCCCATGCACGATGTCGTGGCGATGGTGCGTGCTATCGAGGAGTCATGAGCGGAAGGCGGGCGCAGAACGGCGACCGGGTCAGGAACATGCAATGGCTCGGCGCCGGGCGGGGCCGAGAATGGAATTGACGCCTAGCAGAGAGCCAGATAGCTGGCGATAGCCAGAATGAGGATGCGCCTCTTGCTGATGACAAACGGAAGCCAAGTTTCGTAGTAAAAACTTCTCATCGTCGTTTTCTGCCCCCCAGATTTCCATCAACTTCAACGACCGTATTATAGCCGAAACGGGGGCTGGTGGGCAAGAAAAAAAGTCCAAGAAGGTCATAAGTGCTGTATGCACAGGCAGTAAAATTGTAGGGACTTGCGAGATAGAATGCGGGCAAGGAAGACGGAATCGGTCCGGAGGGTCCGATATTGTGTCGGTCCCGGCGTCGGGGGGATAGCCCGGCTGTGATGTGGGCGGCGCGCCGCGCAGAACAGGATGGACGCGCCGCGCGTATATTTTTATTGACGCGACCCTGGCTTGCCGGTACAGTAGCGCCATGGCGTTGTCGCCTCCCCTAGGTACGCGAAGTACCGAAAATTGCTGCGGAGGGCTCAAATTACTCAGGAACGATCGTTAGGATGCTATGCCCTATTTTGCAATAGGAGCACGCAGCAGAGCACGTAGGAGATGACCATGGTTGATATGACGCAGTATGTCTTGGCTTGGATGCCCGGTCAGTGGGAGTGGTTGGTCATTCTGGTCATTGCACTTCTGATCTTCGGCCGGCGTCTGCCGGAAATCGCGCGCAGCGTCGGCAAGAGCCTGACCGAATTCAAGAAGGGCATCAACGAAGCGAAGGAATCCTCCGATGATCTCGTCGATGACGTTCGCAAGGTCAAAGACGACGTCGTCAAGGAAGCGAAGGACGCTTCGGGCCTGGACGAGGCCAATTCGAAGAGCTAACCGCATCCCCGGCCACCCCTCCTCTCGACCGAGATGGGCAATACCATGAAGAACCAGGATCCCCTAAGCTGCACGATGAGTTTAGGCGATCACCTTGAAGAGTTGCGCGCGCGGCTGATCTTGGCCATTGCCGGCCTGGCGATCGGATCGGTCGTCGCGCTGATCTTCGGCACGCATATTCTTCGGTTCATCGAGCAGCCGTACAACATGGCGATGCGCGAGCGGATCCAGAAGACCGAGATGCCCCAGCGGCAGTCGGAAGTCCTGCTCTTTGTGGATATGTTCTTCACCGGCTTGACGGAGAAGCTGGCCACCGATCCCAATGCTCCCGCGATCGACCCGAACCGGGTCGAATTCCTGCGAGAGGTATCGACCGATGCAGTCAATGCATGGACCGAAGAGATGCACAGCGTTGCCGAAGGGCAGGAGTTGCCTCGCGATGCCCGCCTGAAGGTGCTGGCGGTCCCGGAGGCCTTCACCGCCTATATGAAGGTCGCGCTGATCAGCGGGTTGATCCTGACCTGTCCATGGGTGTTCTACCAGCTTTGGATGTTCGTCGCGGCTGGGCTCTACGCACACGAGCGACGGTACGTGCGGCACGCGGTGCCGTTTTCGGCGGCGCTGTTCATCGCCGGGGCGCTGTTCTTCCTGTTCGTGGTGGCACCGCTGTCGCTGAGATTCTTCCTGCTCTTCGGCGACATCATCGGCGTGGCGGCGAACTGGACGTTGGAGAAATATATCTCGTTCGTAACCATATTGATGCTGGTCTTCGGATTGGCGTTTCAGACGCCGATCGCGATCTTCATCCTGGTGCGTACGGGACTGGTTACGCTGGAGACGTTGCGCGGCATTCGCAAGTATGTCATCCTCGGAACGGTCATCCTCTCGGCGGTGGTGACTCCACCCGATGTGATTTCTCAGATTACGCTGGCGGTGCCGCTATACGCTTTGTACGAGGTGGGGATGTTGCTGGCCCACCTGGCGCAAAAGAAGGCGGGGCAGAAGGCGTAGGAGGGCGACGGCGCCGCGCCATCTCGTCGCGATTGAGGCCTGGGGCTTTGCCGGTGTTCCCGGGGCATTCTCCTACCGGCCGCCCGTGGCTCCGGGAGCAACAAACTAGAGTCTGAATAGGCTGATTCTGCCTCGTCTGCAAGTGCGCGGCGGGCAAGAATGGCTCGCACGCCTTCGCCGCTGCAGGCGGTGCGGTCCCCTCCCCATACGCCGATCCGGGGACAATGACTGCGTGGCAGGCGGACAACTCTGTACGGGACGGAACGCTTGTGGGATTCGAATTCACCCCCAAGCGGAGGCTTCCAGCCGGAGCTGATATCCCACTGCCGCTATGGCGGCCGATGGGCGCCATGTCGTGGTCCGGATGGCCGAAGCAGGCGATGAATCGGGCTGCGATATTTTTTTCCAGACCGGCAGCCGGGAGCAATAGGATCGGGCAAGTCCCCACGCACGGATTCAGTTTCGGCATGCAAGCGGCCTTTGCGGCCACCTCGACAGGTCGTTGAGCAGATACTTGCGCACCACCACGTCCCAGCTCATGCTGCTGGCCAGGCGGTAGCCGGCGGCGATCATCTCGCCCAGTTCCTCTTCGCTCCTGGGCAATCGCCTGAGGATTTCCGCGGCCAGCCGATCCGCCTCGGCAACCTCGATGCGATCCCGTACGTGGCGATTAATCTGAAGGAGGTCTTCGATGTCGGCGTGCGCACGGTCTCCGGGATCGATGTAATCCGCCAGGAGGATGTTTCGGACCTCTTGTCCACCGGTCACATCACGAACGAATCCCGCACAGCCGCAGACGCCGGTGAATACGCAAATGCTGCCATAGGTCAGCGGTTCGAGCTGGGCGATGCCGAACGGTTCGTAGATGCTCTGGCCGAACTCCACGTCGCTGCCTTTACGGATATCGAGGAATTCCACATCGGCCGGCATGCGGGCTCCACAGGATCTCGGATCGAAGCCGAATTGATTGATGAAGACGGCTTTGATGTTGCGGCTCCTGGCGTTGAATTGCTGGATGGCGGTGTGGAAATCGGCCTCTCCACCCGAGAGATCGGGCCAACCTTCGCGGTGGGCAACGGGCCAGCCATAGGTTGATTCCATGCGATGGATGTCGCAGGTGCGACGCCGCGATACCTCCGTGCTGAGCAGCAAGAAGACGGCGGTCTGGCCTTGTTCTCCCAGGGCCCGATCCATCTCCGCGAGCACGCGAAGGTCTCGCCAGAGCCCCTTGCTGCGGACCAGACGCGTTACGTGCGTGAAGATGTAGTCCGGCCGATCGCCCAGCAGAGCCTCGCAGTAGCGCTGGAGCTTATCCTTCGAGGCATACTTCTCCGAGACGCCGATCTCGTGGGCGGGGATGCCGTTGTAGACGATCTCGATGTCGGCCGATTCGAACTCCGGCGCCAGGAAACGCAGTTCCTCTGCGACGTAGTCTCCGACCGCGTAGATATGGTCGCAGTATTTCGAGGCCTCCACCAGCGAGTGCTTGAAGTAGGTGGCCTGGCTGCCGAAAACATCGCTGACATAGAGCCGATCTCGGTGGGCGCGCTCCATGACATTGTAGAACATGGTGTCGTGACCGGGATGCTCTTCCACGATGCGGCGCATGGTGGCCACTTCGTGGGCGTAGAAGACGGTGCGGAAACGGCAGTAGGGTTCGAGAATGGCCGCCAGCGCAGTGGGCATTCCCATGAATTCGTGAGAGATGATGGTGGTCCGTCCGTCGGCGGCGCCGAGGGCCTTGAGCACCGCGATGGCGGGTGGGGCGAACCGCACATACTGTTCGTATTCCCACAGGTGCTCGTGGAGATGGCTCTGGATGCCGAACTCATCGAAAAGGCGGCGTTTGAATTCGTTGAGCATGCCGGCGTCCATGTAACGGACGTCGATCAGCAGCACCTCGGGTTGGCTTCGGACGCCCGTCTGTTCGTCCACAAACCTGCGCCGTCCGTAGACGATTCCGACATTGTAGAGACTCTCGATTCGGCCGAAGGCGTGGCTGTAGCTGGGATTGATC
The DNA here is from genome assembly GCA_964612985.1 of uncultured Pirellulales bacterium. GTDB lineage: Bacteria > Planctomycetota > Phycisphaerae > Sedimentisphaerales > Anaerobacaceae > Anaerobaca. The sequence goes on along the minus strand of CAZTGH010000012.1, from coordinate 21,589 downwards.
AGACCGTCGATTGAGGAGTAGAGCACTTCGCCGTCTTCTCCGAGCCGGTCCTGCACCGAGCCTTCGGTGGTAAACAGCGGGCTGACGAGAATCGACCGGCCGATGGCGTCGAGATAGGATGGACAGGTGAAGAACCCCTGCAAAACAGCGCCGATGCCTCCGATTTTCCCCGCGGCTTCATGCGTGACGTGTACCGCAATGTTCTCCTCGGCCATGTGAGGTCTCCCCAGGTGTTAGCGTACGTCCATCCGAGTGTGCAACTCCACACCTAAAATGTACGTCACAGCAGGGGAGATGCCAAACGCCGGCGGTCGATCGGGGTGTGCAGACGGAAAGCCGGGCACATAAGAAATGCCTGGATCGCTGGTGCCGAGGCTTTTTCTCTTCGGACGAACCGGACGATGCCGGGGCCGAACTAGCTGACTCGTGTTCGAAGATTGCGGATCAGCCCGGAAAGGACCTGAGGCGGGATGTCTTCGAGTTCCGGATCGGGCGGATCGCTCGTGGCGATCTGATCGAGCACTTCCTTGGCCTTGCGACGATTCGACGCAATCGTTTCGGCGGTGCGATGGGCGGCGTCCAGATCGCCGTCGGCCATCAGACGAAGATATCGGACGACGGCTTCGGTCATCTTCTCGTTGCTGATCTCCTGCGCCGACTGAGACGACAGACCCGCGTTGGGCACCTCTTTCTCCTGGAGAATGCTCTGGGTCAACTGGAAGGTCTCAGCCATGAGCCTCTTCTGGCGTTCTTCTTCGGTCTCGTCGATCGGCGCCAGTTTCAACTCGTCCTCGGTCTCCGGCAGGGGGACGTAGACCTTATTGTGGCAGGCGGGACACTTGCCCCACTTGCCGCCGGCGCTATCCGGGGCGTCGATCTTCTTACCGCAGTGCTCACAGTGAAACTTGATGGACATGTTCAGACCTCACAGGAAGCGATTAGCCCTCCGCGTGGTGTTCGGCCACCACGTCGGTGGTAATGCCGCCGCGCGGCGTAAAACGGGCTGTCACCTTCATCCATCGCGGCTTACAGGCGCCGCTCAGATCGTCCAGGATGTCATTCGTCAGCGACTCATAAAAGATACCCTTGTTGCGGTAGCTCTGCATATAGAATTTGAGGCTTTTCAATTCCATGCACTGCCGGTCGGGGCAGTACTCAATCGTAATCTCTCCAAAGTCCGGCTGACCGGTTTTCGGGCAGACGCTGGTGAACTCGGGGCACCGGATGGTGATCCGGTACTCGCGTCCGGGACGCGGATTGTCAAACAACTCGACGTTGGCGGGTTCGTTCATGCCTTGTTCCTTATCACGTGTTCGGCTATCAGTATAGTCGCCCCGCCCGGCTCAGACAAGGAAGAATGGAGCCAGACGCAGGCCGGGAGACCGAGTTCTTCGCGGCCAGACCCTTCAACCCCGCTTCGCTGGGTTCAAGGTGGCAAGAAGAGAGAGAGCTCCCGGTCGAGGCGGCAAATAGAGGGCAAGGTGGTGCCAGGAGTGGCGATAGGGAGCTGTGGCCGGAATCCAGCACCATTTGCCGGGCGCACCCGATGGATGCCGATGCCTATCAACACTTTGACAGGTTCCTCTGATGGCGATACGATGACTCGGCCGGGTATGTGCGCCGTGGACAGGTTTTACCCACCTTACCGGAGTGCCAGGAGAGCGGTCGTGTTGCGGAAGAAAGCCATCGTATTGGTCAGTGGCGGATTGGATTCGGCCACCACGCTGGCCATGGCCCGTGAGGAGGGCTACGCCTGCCATGCCCTGACGTTCCTGTATGGGCAGCGGCATCGGCGGGAAACGCAGGCCGCACGGAAGGTCTGCACGGCTCTCGGCGTCGTCGAGCAGCGGGTGGTGGAGATCGACCTGGGGGCCTTCGGCGGCTCGGCGCTGACCGACGGCCGTATGGAGGTGCCCAAGGACGGTGGTGCCCCCGGCGACGCGACGGATATTCCGGTGACCTACGTGCCGGCCAGGAACACGATCTTTCTCAGCTACGCCCTGGCGTGGGCGGAGGTAATCGGGGCGTTCGACCTCTTCATCGGGGTCAATTCGACCGATTACAGCGGCTATCCCGACTGCCGGGCCGAGTTCATTACGGCGTTCGAGACAATGGCGAATCTGGCGACGGCGGCTGCGGTCGAGGGCAAAGGCCGCTATCAGATCCATACCCCGATCATTGAGATGAGCAAGGCCGAGATCATCCGCGCAGGGATTCGGCTGGGTGTCGACTATTCGCTCACGCACAGTTGCTACGATCCGGACGCCGAGGGGCGAAGCTGCGGACGCTGCGATTCGTGCCGCCTGCGGCTCAAGGGCTTTGCCGAGGCGGGGATGACGGACCCGGTCGCCTACATTCCGGGACAGCGATAGGGCGCCTGCCATGCGTGTGACGGAGATATTTCATTCGCTCCAGGGCGAAGGCATCCTCAGCGGGACTCCCAGCGTGTTCGTTCGACTGGCGGGCTGCCCGTTGCGCTGTCGGTGGTGCGATACGGCTTACGCGTGGGATTTTTCGGCGGGCCAAGCATACCACCTGGGCGACCTGATCGAGGAGGTCAAGCGCCGTTCATGTGGTCATGTGGTCCTTACTGGGGGCGAGCCGCTGGTCGGGCCCGATCTGGCGCCAAGGCTCGGTTTGGTGGAACTGACGCAAAGCCTGCGCGCCCGTGGGATGCACGTGACGATCGAGACGGCAGGGGGCCTCTTCGTGTCCGATCTGGCATGCGATCTGATGAGCATCAGCCCCAAGCTGAGCAACTCGATTTCCGCAAAGCCGGCGGCGGTCTCAGGAATGCCGAAGGGGGCGGATCTGGACGTCTTGAGGGCCCTGATCCGAGCGTATCCGTGTCAGCTCAAATTCGTGATTGATGCCGTGAACGATATCGCCGAAGTCCGCGATCTGGTTGGTCGGCTGCCTGAGGTGCCCGTGGACCGTATTCTGCTGATGCCCCAGGCGAGGACGATCGAGGAGCTGAAAGCGAAAGGGCACATCATTGCCGAGCTATGCAAGCAGACCGGATACCGTTTCGGTCACCGGCTGCACGTTCTGCTGTGGGGCGACCGTCGCGGGGTGTGATTCGACGAACCGGACGCCCATTTTTTGCGTTCCCTTTCTGAATCGCGGTTGACAATCCATGCTCAGCTATCAATAATCACCTACTTGTCGCCCGGGTGGCGGAATTTGGCAGACGCGCTAGCTTGAGGGGCTAGTGAGCTTCGGCTCGTGCTGGTTCGAATCCAGTCCCGGGCACTTTGTTTTTCCTCGACAGGTGCTTCTTTCCCGCGAGGCGAATCCAATCGTGCATCGCTTCGGTTTGGCGCGATCGGTCGCTGATGACGCAGGTTTGCGCCGGCCTCAGCGCCGGGCTGGTGTCTGACCGCCGACGCGACGCCCGAATTCGATATCGTCGATGTAGATCAGACCTGAGCCGCCTGGGCTGGGGTTGTCCCGATTGCCCACGCCAAGATAGACGGTCTGGACGCCCGCGAGGCTGATGCTGTCGAAGGCAGAATATGGGATCGCCCATTCTTGCCAGGCGGCGGTGGTGAGAACGGCCGGATCGGGATGCGTCGCGACCGCCACTCGTCCGATCTTGTCCTCAATCGCCAGATAGAGAGAGCCGGGATCGTTGTCCGGATGGCCTCTCACGAAAAGCCTCAGCGTGTTGGCGCCATGCTCCAGCCAGTTCTGTTCCATGGCCATGGGCCGGACCGCCTCCGAGTAGAAGGGCGATTCAGCGTTGTTATAACTGAAGGGCATCGACTGGCCCCCGCTGTGGACGATGCTCTTCTCGGCGAAAGGAGCCTCCATGTAACCGACGAGCGCGCCGGAGCCGTTGTCGTAGCCGTCCCTCCATATCTCATAGATGCGCCGGCCTGACTCGTCCGTGTAGCTCTCGAAGTCATCGAATGTCGCGTACTGACGTGTGGTGAACGTCCAGATCTCTCCCTGCCAGAGAGCCGGGTTTCTGGCATCGTTGCGTTCGTCGATCCTCCAGTAGTAGGGAGTCCCGAAATCCAGTGACCGCAGTGGGTATTCGTTGACGGTGATCGAGTCCAGCAGGGCAGCGCCCGTTGCCACCAGGGGAGCGCTTGGACTGAAATGGACCTCGTGGAAGGCTACATCGCGGCCGGCGCTCCAATGCAGGACAAGTTCCACGTCCACGCCCGTCTCGCCGTCCGCCGGTTGAGGGTAGCGTGCCCGCATGGGAACGTGAGAGAAACGAACCTCGCTGAGGCCGTATTCACCCGTGGCGCCCCAGTTCGTGTGGATTATCAGGCGAACGTATCGCGCCACGATTGCCCCCAGCGCGACGGTGGTATTGGCGCCGTAGTCCGGGGCGCCGGACGCCTGGGCTATCTCGATGTCCTTCAGGGTGCTCCACTCGGCGCCGTCGGTAGAGTATTCGACCGTTACGTCCTTGAGTCCGGCGCCGGTGCCCGGTGAGGCGGCGTTGTAGTTCCAGATCCGCATGTCCTGCACTCTGCAGGTTGTATCGAAACGGTACTGGATCCAGATCGGGTCCGGGCCGTCGGCGGTTGCGAGCCACATGTCCGTAGCCTCGGCTGAATGCTGATCGCCGTCCTTGAGTCCGGAGCCATCGACGGTTTTGTCGAGTGTCTGATTCTCATTCGATACAGCGTTGGTGCTGGCGACGACATTTTCAATGATCCGAGCGTACGGTTCCACCGTGAACGTCCAGACGTTGCCCTTGTAGATGACACTGTCGAACGCGTTGACCTCGTCGACCCTCCAGTAGTAGGTTCGCCCGAAGTCGAGGTCGCTCGCGGGGACGTACGTGTTCACAATGCGTCCCTGGCTGGCAAGCACTCCCTTGGGGTTGGCGCGGCTGGCATCGTTCACGTCTTTGTAGACAGTGCCGAAGTAGACATCGTGCGTCTTGGCGAACTGGCCCGGCGTCCAACGGAAGGTGATATCGCCGGGCACGCCTGTGGCCCCGTCCGGCGGCTGCGGGTTCGAACTGAGGCCGACTTCGGCGCGCATGAGCTGCCAGATCTCCACCTGACGGAGTGCGCGGCCGTAAACGCGCGCCTCGTCGAGCCGGCCATTCCAGGCGCAATCGGGACAGCCGTGACCCGAGCCGATCAAGACTGGTGATCCGTTTTCGCTGAACTGGCTGTTTGGAATGCCCGTGGTGGTCTCGCTTCTCAACTGGCCGTCGAGGTAGATTTCGAGGGTTTCCCCGGGGCGGAAGATGCCGACGACGTGGACCCACTGATCTGCCGGTAGTGGTTCGGTATCGCTGACACGTACGACCTGCGAGGAGCTGATCGCCACCTGATATGCTGCCACGTAACCTTCGCCGTCGGGACTGGCGTCAAGACTCAAGTCCCAGGATTCGTTGCCGTCGGGCCCTCGCTTGGTGATGATGCGTCCGCGATTCACATTCGAGCCATCGAGAAAGACCCATGCGGCGACGGTCATCGCGCCCGTGATCTGCAATTGGGGCGGGTCGCCGAGATCAATGTAGGATTCCGCATTGCCCGGAAACCTCAGGGCCGAACCGGCGATGCCGTACCGGTTGGGAGCGGGGCGGACGTTGCCGACCATCGTCCCATCGTTGCGGTTCGTGCTGGCATCGGTTGCGTCTCCGTTCAGCGGCCAATATCCTGCCAGAGCGGCCTTTACGTCTCCATGGGCCGACATCGGGCACAGACTGATTGCGACGAGGGCGGAAAACACGGACGAGATCACTCTGGTAGACATGTTCGCACCTCCATACGAATGCATTGGCCGAACGTGCAGGCCGTCTACGGCGGACAGGACGAAAACCGGAGCCGACTTTCCGGCGACGGCGGGCCGCATTCAGGCTGCTGATCTTGTGGTGGGCGGTAGAGCGCAGCCCCGTTCGCCGAGGTCCGACGGAACCGCTTTCGCCTTCAGAAACGACGATGCGGCGCCACACTGCTGATAGTAGCATAATCGCGGGTCGATTTCAACGCTTCCGTCGCCTCCGCGGCGTTGTCGGGGGCCGAGAGGTCCTCAAGGGCCGGGACGGATTCCAGGACGGGGGCAGGAACTCATCAGACGCCCGGTAGAATCTGGACGGGGCGGGGCATTGCGTGGCGGCGCAGCGGTTACTCCACCGCAAACTCCTTCTTGCGGGTATTCATCTGTGCTTTGAGCCTGGCGACGATTGATGAATGCATCTGGGAGACGCGCGATTCGGACAAATCGAGGGTGGCGCCGATTTCCTTCATCGTCATTTCTTCGTAGTAGTACAGGACGATAATCAACCTCTCGGCGCGGGTCAGTCCCTTGGTCAGGAGGTTCTTCAAATCGCGTTTTTGGGCTTCGACCAGAGGGTCTTCGCTGCGGTTGTCCTTGATGACGTCGATCTCGTAGACGTCCTTCTCTCCATCCCCGTCGCCGCACTTGGTGCTCAGGGATACGAGACTGGCGGCGTTGGCGTCGCGCTGGAGACGAATGAACTCATCCATGTCCATGTTCAATTCCTCTGCCAACTCATGTTCGTCCGGCTTGCGTCCGAGGTGCATCTCGAGCGCGTGTGTGGCCCGGGCCAGTTGATGGGCCCGCGCCCGCACCAGACGAGGCACCCAGTCCATGCTTCGCAATTCGTCGAGAATGGACCCTTTGATTCGGGGGGCGCAGTAGGTCTCGAACTTGACCCCGCGAGCGGGATCGTAGGCGTCGATGGCGTCCATCAGACCGAAGACACCGGCGCTGATCAGATCGTCGAGTTCGACCTTGTCGGGCAGTTTGCTGTGGAGTCGCTCAGCGGCATATCGGACCAGGTCGCGATAGTGTTCCATGAGCAGGTTGCGATGGCAGTCCTGCCGGTTTTCATGGAACAGCTCCCATACTCTGTCGATCGTGAGTTTTTTCTCGGCTTTCGCTGCTGAGTGGGTCTTCACAGGTCGTCTCCGTTACGTATCGCAGCTTCCATCCATTCGTGCCGTCGTTGTCAATCCGTGTGCCGCGTTCGGGCGCCCGCCGGCTGGGGAAGGGCCCGCATGATTCATTATCGGCCTTGTGCGCCAAGACTTTAGGTCAGCCATCGAAACACCCTCCGGAAAAAGCTGCCATTGTTGGCCCGGCTGCAATCGATGCCGCCCAGCCGGGCTGCGAGCGCGTCAAATGAGGAGGCGATCTGCGATTTTGGATAGGCCAGCACGACCGGCTGACGGGCCCGTACGGCCGCACAGAGGCGTTCGTCCTTCAGCAACACCCCGGCGTAGTACAGATCGGCCCGCAGAAATCGGGCGGCAACATCAGCCAGTCGCTGGTAGATTCTCTTGCCCTCGGCGACACTGTGGGCCATATTGACCACCACGCTTATCGGGCCTTCGTATCTTTTTCGGACCAGGACCTTGACCATCCCGTAGGCGTCGGTCATGGCGGTCGCCTCAGGTGTGGTGACCACCAGGACGTGATCGGCCGCCAGGCAGAAACTGACCACCGAATTGGAGATGCCGGCGGCGGTATCGATCACGATCGTATCGCTGGTGTGTTGCAGGCCGGAGAGATGCTGTAGCAGCCGGTGCTGCTCCGACTCGCTGATGTCGGCGAGCTGATCCAGGCCCGAGGCGCCGCAGATGAATTGCAGCCCGCGGGGGCCGACCTCGATGATCTCGTCCACGCGCTTGGAGCCGTTGATCACGTGAGAAATGTTGAACTTGCTGCGCACGTTCAACAGCAGATCGAGATTGCCCAGCGAGATATCGGCGTCCAGGAGCAGCACACGCCTCTCCGGCGACGCCATACACAGCGCCAGGTTGGTGGCGATGTTCGTTTTGCCCACGCCCCCTTTGCCGCTGGTGACCGCCAGCACCCGGGCGGACGGCCGGCTAAGGTCGGATGCGTGCTGGAGATTGACCGCATGATTCGCCATGGTCGCGCGCAGTCCCTCTGAGTCAATCGGTGGTTTCACGGGGACTCGACAAATCCTGAAGCGGGCCGTCCGGACCGCCCATTTTCGCGATGGGCAGGTCGGCCATACTCAGAGGAATTCCACACTTGAGGGCCAGCAGTTCCCTGGCGATCTTTCGGTTCAAGGAATTCTCAAGCAGTTTGCCGACTTGCAGTTCGACGTACTCATCCCGACTACATTCGAGCACCCTGCTGGCATGTGCATCCGGCTGAGGACGGACCTCCATCACGCTGTTCGGGCCGAATTTGATGTGCTCGGTGTCACAGAACAGCAGGCGGTGGTTCTGTACGTGCTCGGCAATGGCGCCGTTGAGTACCTGCACGAACTCGGACACGGGCATCTCTTGGGGAACAAAACCGGGTTTCCGTGTGTTGTGCATGTTCTGATACAATACGTCGCGCCGAAGTTCGGTAAACCGAATGATCTTCGCCAGCAACTCAGTCAGATTGTCGGACATCGGAGACAGCAGGTCCATGGGGATTCCTCTCGCAGGATGATCTCACGGGATCCGGTTGGCAGGGCGATGGGCCGTAAGGCAGAGGCCAGGAATTGGGCTCTGACCGCCGGCGTCGGGCGCCGATCCGCCGGTTCCTCTCGGGGGGTACCCGTACCACAGGGGTGAACGCTCACCGAACCATACTGCTCGCACTGAAGCCGTGTGTATCATCCTTGATCCTTTCGGTCTTCCTTTTCTCTCCACGAAGCGGCGAACCTTCATGGAGGCAAACGCATGTTTCAAACGCTTCCTTGCGCCACGAGCGTCTAGGTTACTTCAGAGGACATAAGATCATCTCCTGCCATCCGAGGGCCCTTGGCACCGCTTGGCGGGGGGGCGTCGATGGTACGGGGCCGTTTGCCGCCGTCGTAGCGCGACGCCCTCTGCTGTCTCTCTTCTTCATTCAGCATGCGGCGGATCTCGCTGAGACTCATGTTCTGGCGCAACTCGATGATGCGCGAAAGACGATCGAAGACGGACTCGTCATACAGCCGGTGTCCCCCTTCGGTCCACTCCGCTTCGCGGATCAGTCCCATGATGGTGTAGTTGTGGATGGTTTGTCGGGAAAAGGGGCTGTACCGGACCAACTCACCAATGCGATAGCGCTTGGCCGGAACCTGCAATTTACGACTGCTCTTCTGCCAACTCATCGACGCGACCCGAAACCAGATGAACATCCGTGTCGGCAACGGCACGGCTCGACGCGCAGGACCGCGGCCGACGGGAAGTGAAATCCACCGGCCCCCAAGGCGAAACCGTCCTCTGTCTTGTCACACCGCATAACCACACCACAACGAACGGAGGAGAAAACACGCGCTGAACCAGGCAAACCATCCTTCTGCGGAGGCCTCCCGCTCCAGAACGTTTCGACACAACGGATTACGCTAGAGCGTTCCTTGCCGAGGGCCAAACCGGCCGACGTCGAGGCAAGGCGCCATGTCACGGCCCCAATACGACACCAAAGACACATGATCGATGTGAAACGCTCTTTGCATTTTGCAAAATGTAAAAGGCGTTTATCGGCCTGTCAACTGGTTTCGAGATTTTTCCGGAAAATTCTGGGTTGCTGCCGGGGATGGAGAGGGTGTGGCGGGGCAGAGGGCGGATATACATGCCCCCGGAAGGCCCTATAAGAAAACGCGTGGGGCGCGTTCGGTCGGGGCGGACCGCCGCAGACGCCATTCAGAGGCGCCGAGGCGGTCCACCGGAAGATTTTGCCAACGAGCGCCAAGGGATCGGACGATAAGAACGAGGGTCAAAAAAGATGCCATAATTTAGGGGAATCAGGTTCACGTTGGCGCCCATGACGAAACGAATCAAAAAGTCGGAGGATCGGGACAACGGAGCTTCGCGCGGCAGTTCGCTGCTGGAGCTCGTCACGCCCCTGGCACGCCAGATCAACAGCCTGGACATCGACCGGATCGCAGATGCTTGTGTCACGAAGATCCCCGCGCTGGTCGGCGCGGGCTTCGCGTCTCTGTACGTCCTGGATGAGCCCAACCATATTCTGCACCTTGTGCGATACAACCACCCGTTTCCCATCAACAAGATTGTGTCCCTGAACCAGGCGCCGCCGTCTCCGATGGTGATTGCGGTCAAGAGCAAGGAACTGATCCTGACCGGTGACATCGACACGTATAGCCGGCCGGTCATCAAGCGATCGCAACGGGCGTTTGCCGAGAACTACATGACCACCAACTGTGCCATTGTGCCTCTGATCTGTCACGAGGGCGTCGTCGGGGTGCTCAACCTGGCGGACAAGAGCGAAGCGGTGAGTTTTACGCGGGAAGATATCGCGTTGATTGAACTGCTCGGGCAGTTGATTGGCGCCTCGATCGGCAACATCAAGCTGTTCGAGAAGATGCAGCATCAGGCGATGCTGGATGGTTTGACCGGCCTGATGAATCACAAGACCTTCTACGATGCCCTGGAGCGGGAGCTGTGGCGGTCGCGTCGATACGGAGGGAAGATCTCCATGATCATGGCCGATATCGACAACCTCAAAGCCATCAACGATACGTACGGCCACCGGGTGGGGGACAAGGTGATCCGCGAGATCAGCCGCAGGATCAAGGAATGCATTCGCCAGATCGACCTGGCGGCGCGATATGGAGGGGATGAGTTCGGCATTATCCTGCCGAGCACGTCGCTGGAAGAGGCGATTCTGGTTTCGCAACGGATCGTCGAGAGCGTGTCCGCCTCGCCGGTGTGCTGGCAGAGCGTTCGAGTTCCTCTGTCGATCAGTGTCGGTGTGGGCCAATACGGCGCCGATGCCAATCCGGAGGATATCACCAACCGATCGGACCGAGCCCTCTACAGCGCGAAACAGTCCGGCAAGAATACCGTCTGGGTCTTCGGGGCCTCGGGCGGCCCATGACCCCATCTTCCTCCGGCCGGGGCGGCTCCATGGCGACCGATGCCAAGTCCGTGAAACATCCGCCACAGCCGGCCGGCGGCGGACCCTTTGCAGGGTCCGCCGCCGAGTCGGACGTGATCCTGACTGCGAGGCGATACTGCCCCCAGCCAGCCAAAATGCAGCTTCACCACGACCAGCAGTTGCCACCGTTCATGCCACCGCAATTGTGGCTGTAGTGGCACAGGTAGTTGCAGTTGCTCCAGTGCCACCACCAAGACCAACTCAGACCCGGGCCGATGTTCGGACAGGGGTTCGGGCAGGGATTGGGTTGTGGGCACGGGTTGGGTTCCGGACACGGGTTGGGCTCCGGGCACGGATTCGGGTTCGGGCACGGATTGGGGGTCGGGCACGGACTGGGGGTCGGGCACGGGCTCGGACACAGGCCCCAGCTTGACGAGTAGTTCACACTCATGTGGGAACTTGAGTAGTACATGCCGACGTGATATCCCCAGGCCGTCGTGCTGAACGCCAGGATCAGCAAGAGCAGCAGAGCGTACTTCTTCATCAGGACACCTCCTTCTAGCGGTGCGATACTTCCGACCGTGACGCAAATCATTCTGCCATTGCGCGTCGCGGTAGAGTGTTACATTGGACTTCCCAACTGCCGGATCGAAATACAAGATCGGCTCCGGCGACTTTTCGCATACGGATGGCGGTTCGCATACGAAGGACGACGAACTTCGCGATGAACGCGTCTGGCCACTGTTGACGGGATGCCAGACAAGCGGTTCTCAGGAACCTCCGCGGGCCTGCCTGCGATGGGCAACGTTCCGAGCAGCGCAATCGGCCATTAGGACGACTGTACAGGTGTCAATCGGATTTGCCGGTGGTGAGGTACGCCGCGCGCGATAGTCTCAGGCCGCGGGCCTCAGCCGTGGACCGCATGACGAGGCCACGGCTGGGCCGATTCTGCGTGCCATACTCGTCTGATCTTCTGTACCCCGTCTGCCAAGCGTCTCGACGATCACTGACCCAGGGCGAAGCCAGACCAGGGATTCGTAGGGCCGTACGTCACCTCGTGGTTGCCGAAACTCCGGGAGCATCCCCAGTCGACGCAGCCGATGTGCCCCTGCTTGGAGAATGCCCCCTGGTAGCTGTCGACATGGACCATGCGTGCTCCGATCGGAGCAGTAACATAGAGCATGCCCGTCCGACCGGCAAAGTCGCCGCCGACGACGGCGCCCGGATTGGGATAAGGTCTCGGGCAGATGTTCGACGGCGGGGGGCACATGGAGGTGCCGACCGAGTCGGGACCACAGTAACCGATGCCGAATCCCCATGCACTGGTGCTCATGGCGAGCACCGCCAGTAACAATGCGCACTTCTTCATCCTTTACCTCCTTGTAAATTACACTTCTTCTTCATCAGAGCCCCGCCCTCTCCGGAAGGCGGCTCCGTCCGGACGCACCTGAACCATCCATGTGGGCGCGTGAAACCCAGCCGATGCTTCGTTGTGACGGCGCGCGGAGACAGAATGCGTGCGAGAACAGGAGTGTTGCATTGAAGTGTGGCCCATTCAGCATCCCTGCCTCCGTGCCCCAGTACCGATTCCAACCGATACCTGCCTTTTCCATACCGCGCCAGGGAGTCCTTGTCAAGAGAAATCCGGATGTTTTTCGTGACAACTCGCCTTGCTGCGACGGGGTCGCGCGGTCGGGGTACGGCTCGGGGCTTCTCTGTCGGGGCGATTTGTGATAGTCTGATCGGTATGCCGTAGATCGTCGCGCAGCCTGCGCAACGCAGACAGTGATTTCAAGTCGGAAGACAGAGAATGGTTCGGGCTCTCCATCCTACGTATATGGCGACCGCCGAGGACTGGTGTGCGTGGCTCGAGCTGCACCATAGCACAGGATCGGAGCTATAGCTGGTGTTCTACAAAAAGCACACCGGCAAAGTCTCGCTGGCGTACGAAGAAGCCGTTTGCGAAGCCCTTTGCTGAGGATGCCCGGCGCAGGCGCGTCGAAGAAGCGGCTCGTCTGTTGGCACGGAATAAGAAATTGGGAACGAAATGAACGATAGTGTCAAGGATCGCGAGGATCGATCGCAGAGCGGCGGGAATGTGCCGGAGTCGAGACCAGGGATTTTCCGGTCCAGTCGGCGGTCTCTGCTGTACGTGGCGATTGTTCTGTTGATCGGCCTGGCGGCTCTGGCTGTCATTCGTCAGTTGACGTCCGTGCCCCCGCCTGCGGACGGGGCCTGCGAATGGACCCTGCGTTTTCCGGGGCCCTCTCCGGGGGCCACATTCAAGACGGCTCCGGGCGATGACATCCGCCGACTGCTGGACATCCTGCTGGTCGATGCGAACGCAGACTGGCATCGGGTCCTGAAGGAGACCGGGACGGTTCGGATTGAATTGTCCCACATCAGTACGGCGCCGCTGGCGGTGCGGTTGCTGTGGCGGTTCTGGGGGCCTGAAGGGACTCCGCCGCCCGACCGAATTGGCCGTTCTCTATTGACCATGGAAATGCGTCGGGTGTTGGACGAGCCGGCTCGCTATGCGCTGATCCAGGTCGGTTCCGGAGGGACAGAGACGGTGACGGGCACGTTCGGCGAATACGCGAATGCTGAGGATGCGGTGCTCGATCATCTGGCGGAGGCGATGGTGTCCGTCCATAGCCAATACGATGTCGGATGCAGGAGTTGGCTGCCGACCGGTCGCTCGGCGAACCCTATGACAAAGTGGAAGAAGGAGACGAATCTATGAGAACCCCAATGAGAGTCGCATCGCGCGTTCTGGTCGCCGCGGCATTGGTGCTGATGGTCATAGTGGGTGAGGCATCGTCTGCGGCGCGGCTGCGGGTCGCCGGAGGCGGACGTTACCTCGAATATGAAGACGGCAAGCCATTCTTCTATCTGGGTGACACCGCATGGGAATTGTTCCATCGCCTCAATCGGGAGGAGGCGGATCGCTACCTGGCCAACCGGGCAGCCAAAGGCTTCACCGTGATTCAGGCCGTGGTCCTGGCACAGCTAAACGGACTGACGGACCCGAACCCGTACGGTGACGTGCCGTTGGTCGGCAAAGACCCTGCCCGTCCGAACGAAGGTTACTTCCGGCACGTGGATTACATTGTGGACAAGGCCAACGAACACGGACTGTTCATTGGTATGCTGCCGACGTGGGGCAGCTACTGGAAGACGGGACGGGCCATCCTCAGTCCGGAAAACGCCGGAATCTATGGGCGATTTCTGGGGGAGAGATACAAGGACAAAGACATTCTCTGGATTCTGGGCGGCGACGAAAACATCGGGAACGACACCGAGCGGGCGACCGTTGCGGCGCTGGCTTTGGGGCTGCGCGAGGGCGACGGCGGCGCCCATCTGATCACGTACCATCCGCGGGGGCCCGGGTTGTCGTCGGATTACTTTCATGATGCCGACTGGCTGGACTTCAACATGTTTCAATCGTCGCACGCGGCCCGCGACCACGACAATGGACTGTTCACCGAACACGACTATTTGCTGGAACCGGCCAAGCCCACGGTCGATGGCGAGCCCCGCTATGAGATGCTGTCGGTGGGGTTCTACAACGCCAATGAGGCGCGCAATGTCCGCTTCGACGCCTACGATGTGCGACAGGCCGCGTATTGGTCGCTCTTGGCGGGCGCCTGCGGGCACACCTACGGGCACAGCAGTATCTGGCAGATGTGGCAGCCCGGGCGAACGTCCGTTCTCTGGGCCAACGTTCCGTGGGATGACTCGCTGGACCACCCAGGGGCGTTTCAGATGGGGCTGATTCGCAAGCTGTTCGAGTCGCGTCCCTTTGGCAAACTTCAACCGGCACCCTCGATCATCGTTGATGGTCCGGATACCGGCGGGGCCAAGATCCGTGCGGCGCTGGCTTCCGACGGATCGTTTGCGTTTGTCTATTCGCCCCGCGGAGAGCAATTCACGGTCCGGATGCCCGCCATTCGTGCCTCGCGTGTAGCTGCGACCTGGTTCGATCCTCGCTACGGGATCGCCGAGCCGCTGCACACCAGTGACAATGTGGGGTTCCAGACCTTCGTTCCGCCCACGTCCGGGCGAGGGTGCGACTGGGTGCTCGTTCTCGATGATGCGGCGGCGAAGTTCCCGCTGCCGGGCCAGGCGAAGCGATAGACCCTATCGGCGAAGGACTATGAACGAATCGCTCGGCTCTATGACAGCGACAGCCGGGTGGATCTTGATATCGCGTTCTTTCTTCGGGAGGCAGAGAAGGCCAATGGGCCGGTCCGGGAGGTGACACGAATGGGCGACCAACAGTTTCCCGAACCTACAGTGGGGGCCTTGATCTTCAACGCGCAGGGGCAACTCTTCTTGATGCGCTCGCACAAGTGGCGGGGCAAGCATGTCATCCCGGGCGGACACATCGAGCTGGGCGAAACGATGGAGCAGGCGCTGCGCCGCGAGGTGAAAGAAGAGACCAATCTGGAGATCCGCGACATCGAGTTCGTATGCTTCCAGGAGTTCATCCACGACGATCGCTTCTGGAAGCGTCGTCACTTTATCTTTTTCGATTATGCCTGCCGGACCGATGCGACCGACGTGGTTCTCAACGACGAAGCGCAGGACTATATCTGGGTCGATCTCGAACGGGTCAGGGATCTTCCGGTCGAACACTACACCGCCGTGACAATCGAAGAATATCTCAAGCGAAAGCGTCCGTCGGCAACGTGACATCTACGGACGTCACGAGGCTGGACGACACCGGGCTCGTATGCGGTAGGGGAATGATGAGCGTCGTGCGGGTTGTTTCGGAGCGATCTGGTGCGGATGCGTTTCTCGTGCCAGTCTACTGTCGGCAATTGTGATCTCGCTTGGCTTCATATGGTACTGCTCCGCCGACGCGAGGCTTGTGGGCAGGGCGCTGCTGCCGCTGGCCCGGGTAGGCATCTTCATTCTGTGGCCGGCGGGGCGTGCCCATCTATCTGCTTTGGGTTCGCCGATTCAAAGGCCTGGGCCTGCTGCTTCTGCACGGCTTGGCGCTCCTGCCGGTTTATGCGACCGCTGCTGTGGCCACGGGCTACCTGATCTACGGCGACCGGTTTCTCGAATGACGCCTATCCGGACGGGATGAGGGGGAAGTCGATGTCCCATACGCTGAGGACAGGCTGGCTTGGCCGGGTCGCTCTGGGACTTGCATCGCGGAGCGTGGTGTGCCACAATGATCCGGACAACCGGATGGATATGGATGGAGATCGAACCATGAAGAACAGGCATCGGAGACGAGAAAGCCTTCACATGCACAGGCTGTTCTGGGTCTGCCTGGGCACCTTCCTGCTGGTCGGCAGCGCGGCAGGGGGTCGGGAGATGAAGTGGACGCATTTTACGATTGCCGATCCGTTGCCCGCCTTGGCGTGGGGGACGGGAGGCAGTCCGTTGGCCGACTATGACGGCGACGGCGATCTGGATGTGGTCATCTCGCGGCGCGAGACCAAGACCGCCTACTGGTTCGAGCGGAAGACTGACGCAAACTGGGTCCGCCACACGATGGGAACGGCGGGGGGACTGGCCAAGACGTTGGGCGCTGCTGCCCTGGATATCAACGACGACGGACTGCTCGACGTCGTCCTGACCGGCGTCTGGTTCGAAAACCCGGGCGGACTGGCTGAGAATCCCGATAAACCGTGGCCCACTCATGATTTCCCCGGTGGAGCGCACGACATGGTAGCCGCTGACATCAACGGCGACGGTCGGCTCGACATCGTGACCTATCACGGCAAGATCGTCTCGTGGTTCGACCCGGCCAACGGCATGAAGCAGACCGATGTCGGCGCCGGTGCCGACAACCATGGGGGGATTGCGCCCCAGGGCATCGGCGATCTCGACGGCGACGGCGATCTCGATATCGCCATCCCTGCCTACTGGTTCGAGAATCCAGGCCAAGGCGCCGGGACGTGGACGCGGCATGAATGGCCTCATCTGGGCGTCGAGAACGCCTCCTACGGGACCAGCATGCGGTCCTGGATCGTCGATCTCAACGGAGACGGGCACAACGACATCGTCTACAGCGATTGCGACACGGGTTGGTCCCATGTTTATTGGGTGGAGAATCTCGGTCAGGGCGCCGAATGGAGGCGTTATCGCCTCCCGGACCCACCCACGCGAGAAGGGGACGTGCCCGAAACCGGATCGTTCCATTCGCTGGGCGTGGCGGATTTCGACAGCGATGGTAATCTCGATATCTTCGCCGGCGAGCAGGAAGACCCTGACCGCTATATGGAATCGAGCGGTAAGCTGGCGATGAAGCCCAAGGGCCTTAAGGAACGCGGTGTGATCTGGCTTGGCTCGGGCGGTTCGAATCCGACGTTCAGCCCGGTCGTGATCCAGATCGACAATCCCGGCTGGCACGATGCCACCCTGGGTGACGTTGACGGCGACGGAGATGTCGATATTGTCACCAAGGTCTGGAACAAGGACGGGGAGAATTACCACGCCGATTACTGGCGGAATGACACGCGGCGATAACGAGGGCTATGGTCTGGCAGGGGAAGGGGCCGAGTGAGGGCTCGTCTCTCGCGTCGGTCGGTCCCCGCGCGCCAGGAAGAGGATCTGCCTGCCGATACTCCCGCAGACGCGCCCGAAGGTGAACTGGACGGGCACCCTTTGCGCGAACCGGAAATCGGTACAGGGCGCGGGCAGGGCCTCTCCGGCGATCTCGATTTGTCCGATATTCGCGCAGCTCAATCCCATTTGTCGCGCGGTGCGCACGATCGGGATCTGCTCGGAAGGCAGATTGATGAGGGCACCGCATATGATTTCCGTTGCAATCGGGTCGGCGCCGCCGATCAGCCAGCCCAGGGGCTTGTGCGTTCCGTTGATCGGACCCTGGCCTTCCATCGCGACGATCCCGTCCACAATGGTCAAGGCGGGACCCAGGTGGCGATAGACGTCGATGAGCAGTTCGCAGAAGTCGGTCATATCGCCGCCACGCCGGAAGTGCCACAGCGCCTTTCGCTTGCCGCTGACGCAGCCGAACAGGTTCTTGATCGCGAAGGTCGCCGTCAACTGCTGATGGGCTTTGAACTTGGGCAGGTTGAGGATGACGTCTGCATCGAGGGCGTCTGTGCTGAGTCCCACATGGGTCCTGGCTGTGCCGATCCGGCACGTCCTCGCACGGTCCAGTTGCTTGACCGGGACCCCGAGTCTCGCCAAAGGCTCCGTCAGTCCCAACGCCCGGATGCACGCTGCGGCGGTGCCCCATGCGGATGAATCGCCGACAAACGGCTTGGCACCAAAATCCTTCAGAAGCCTGACGACGGCCAGGATGACCTCCGGATGGGTCTGGGCCGGAGAGGAATGGGGCGGGCGGGGGGCGATCAGGTTCGGTTTGACCAGCGCCGTGTCGCCCGGCTTCACGAATCGGCTGAGCCCGCCCAACAGTTCAAACTGCCGGGCCAGCGCAGAGGCGACCCGGCTCGGATCGTAGTTATGACATCGTGTAAGTGCGACGGTTGCGTGGGCCATCGGCGATCAGTCGTTGATCCGCGTGCATACGAGGGCAAAGACGCGCACGGCCGGTCTCTGCTGGGGTGGTGTCTTGCCCTGGGGATCGAAGAACAACACCGCTTTCGATCGATTGAAGAAGAGCCCTCCCAGGCTGACCTGCTCTCCCGAGTAGGAGCCGGGCGCCAGCACCAGCAGATCGCCCGGGGTCATCTGAGAAGCGAATGCCGCCGGCGCGAAGTAGAACTCTCGCCGACGGGTTTGTGATTCGAGCTCCGGGATCGTGCTGGTCAGCGGCAACGTATGAACGGGGTAGGCGACAATCTTTCGCACGCCTCGCGCGCCGGGGATCTGCTGCTCGCGAAGCCGCAACGCCAGGACGCCCGGGCCGACCTGAACGGTCTGTTCGATAAGGTTCATTCCGACAAACGAAATCGTCGTGTTCTGGGGCACACTGGCGACGGGCAGATCGGCAGGTTTGTCGTCGCCGATGACCAGCGACGTCGTCCCGGCGTCCTGCGCGCCGGCTTCGCGCAGCAGGGCCCGAATTTCCTCCCACATCGTCGTCCGCCCGAGTCGCACGCGAAACGAATTGCCCGCGAACGCGCTGTAGCTGTTGGTCTGGATCGGCTTGGCGGTCAGCCGCTGCCAGAGGCTGTCGAGCTTGTCCAGATTCTGGGCTGGGAGGTCCAGGATATAGACATCGAGGTTGACCGTGGCCAGGTACTTCGCCTGCCGGGCACCTTGGGACGATCCCGGCGCGATCTGTCCGATCTTCACCTGTTCCCAGATCGGCACCACCGGCTCGGTCGCAGGTTGACAGCCGACCGAGCCCAACGCCAGCATCACTAGAAGTTGGACGATTCGCGCACTACGCATCCCCACAAGCTACCCGATTGGCATGTCCTCTGTCAATTCGCACTGTCGCGGCAAGGACATTGTGCATCAGATACGGCCGAGCCGGGATCTCGAAGCGCCATGGGCTTGGTCTGCCCGGTTTATGGTTGCGCGGGCGCAGAAAGAAAGCCGGAGCGACCCTGTGTGGCCGCCTCGGCTTGGGACTGCATTCCTGGAGAGCCCGGGGGCTCAGTCTTTCAGCTCACGAATCCAGATGTTGCGGTACCGCACGGGATTGCCGTGGTCCTGCAACTGGAGCGGGCCTTTGTCGCCGTGGGGCCGATAGTCGGTCACGGCGTGCGGATTGATCCATCCGGTCCCGCCGGTCAGCTCGACATGATCGTGAATCAGGACGCCGTTGTGGAAGACCGTGAAGGTGGCCTTGCGCGTTACGTTGCCATCTTCATCGAACAGCGGGCGGTGATAGATGATATCGTAACTCTGCCATTCGCCCGGTTTGCGGCACACATTGACCAGGGGGACGGCCCGACCGTAGAGGGCACCGCACTGCCCGTCCGGATAGGTCTTGTTGTTATACGAATCGAGGACCTGGATCTCATACTGGCCCTGGAGAAAGACGCCGCTGTTGCCTCGGCCCTGGCCACTGCCGGAGACGCGGGCCGGCGTTGCGAACTCGACGTGCAACTGGCACGATCCGAACTGTTCCTTGGTCTGGATATAGCCAGCGCCTTTGACGGATTCCATGTATCCGTGGCCGGCGATCCACTTCGAGGGATTGCCCTTGGTGTCGGTCCAGTTGGCCATCGAGGCTTCGGTGCCGTCGAACAGCACGACCGCGTCGGCAGGCGGCTCTCCGCAGCCTTCTCCCGGCGCCACGACGGGCGGAGCGGGTCGGGCCTCGTCATGCACCATCCAGCGCCCCGTCGGGGTGTCGACATACTGGGTCAACGGTTTCTCCTCCGCCTGGGCGACATCCGCCTTGGTTTCGCTCTGGGCGGCCTCCTGGGTCGCACATCCGGCCACCAGGGCCAACAACGAGACCACAACGGCCAACCACAACATCCTGTTCATAGCTACTCCTTTCCCGTAAGTGCGTACTACCGATGGTTCTGCCGCAGCCCTGCCTGTGCGGCCGCGACCCGCTTTATACCCCAATCGCTTTGCTGCGCCAATAGCCCGCCTGGGCCTTGGCCGGGTTGTAGCGCCGCGACACGGCTGCCTAAGCAGAAGGCTTTGGAGGGATTGCGGAATTTCCTGGATGCAGGGCCCCCGGACGGGCCGTGCGATTCGCTTGACGGCCGGGCACGGTCATCCACCAAAGCCATGCATTTGATCAACGAACGCCGGGTAGAAGTTCCCGACGAGAAGGACCATAACCATGAGACAAACGAGTCGAATGAACCGACGGGATTTCGTCACGGCGGCTAGCGCGGTTGGAGCGGGCGTTGTCCTCGAAGGGCAGGGCGTTGTCAGTGGCGCGGTTTCCGTTTCGACGGAGCGGCAGAGCAACCCGGTGACGCCCGCCGAAGACCTGATGTTCGAGCACGGACTCGTCGAGAGATTGACCCGGTGGAAGGGACCTACTCGAAATCCGAAGGGGCGATATCGATCACCTCGAGACGGCGGTCACCGCGCGGAATCGTCACGGTCACCTGGTCTCCCACCGAACAACCGAGGATGGCCTCTCCTACCGGCGAGTGAATCGAAATGCCCCCGGTATCGATATCCGCCTCGTCCGGTCCCAGCAATTGATAGGTCACTTTCTGCTGCGTATCCAGGTCCAGCAACGAGACCACCGTGCCGAAATTGGCTTGATCGCACTCGACTGCCGTGCAATCCACGACGTCCGACCGGTTGATTTTGCCCTTCAATTCCTCGATCTGCCCGACGAGAAAGCCTTGGCGCTCGCGGCCGTAGATGTAGGCGCCGTTTTCCTTCAGGTCGCCCAGTTCGCGCGCTGCGGCCACGTCCTTGAGCACCTGGGTCAGTTCCTTCTCCAGGCGATCCAGTTCTTCCTTCAGCTTGTTGAAGCCCGTTTTCGAAATCGGTACAGGATCCAGCATCCTGATCTACCTCCCGTACAAAAGAGTCTGCTCCGTAACCTCAGAGCCAATCCAATTCGTTCTGTAGATTGCACCCACCCCCAGATGGATACCTACCCACGGCCCCGCCTACATACCCGAAAACGCCCGATGTTTCAACGTCTTTTTCTACGGGATGGACAGAAGCGCGGCTCTGTCCGCATGCGTGGCATATTCATTCCCGTCAACACTGCTGAAATCATCTGACATTATAGCGATGCGCCTGTGTCACGAGAATACAGAACCTTCGATTGGTCGTGTCAGGTCTTGGCGGAGGCTCGGAAGATGGAGCGGTCGAGGGGGCCGTGGGGGGTAAAGCTCGTCTTGGTGGTGAGCCAGAGGCCCAGGGCGAGGGTGATGGCGGTGCCGGAGAAGATGGAGATCATGATGGCAATCTG
>CAZTGH010000011.1:0-30910 GCA_964612985.1 uncultured Pirellulales bacterium | reverse complement strand
CGTTCGGCGTCGGCGCCGGGGCAGGTTCCTCCTGTTCGCTACAGGACGGACCGAAACACAGCGCCACGGCAAGCAGCGCCAACGAGATCCATTTCACCATCGAACCTACTTTCCTCTTTCCCATTTCCTTGACCTCAATCAATACAGAAATTTGTATCCTTGCTTCGCTGACTCGGCCCGCGCCACTGACGCCGGCTCCAACGGTAGAGAACAGGTATCCTATTGGCCCGTGCCTACTTTGTCAAGTTGCGCCGGCGGTGATTTTGTTACACAAGTTCGGCCGCTCCGGCGAGATCATTCGGAACCTCTTCTGTGCAGCCCGACGGCAAAGGTCCTAATGGAAACAGGGGTTTGACCTGCGCCAAACCCCTGTCTGCAATCCTTGGTTTCGACAAGCGACAACGCTACGATTCTTTCTTCTTCTCGGGCTTGTCGATCATCTCCTGGGTCACCTCGGCCTTGACGGCAACCGGCGCCTTTTCATACTCACCGGGCTCTCTGGCCTCCAGCTCCGGCATCGGCACCACCTGGGGCTCAAGTCCGGCTTTGGCAAGCACGAAGTAGATCACGGCACCGACGATAAAGGCCACCAAGGGCGCGGCGGGGATATTGGCGAGGCCAACCAGCGGCGCGATGCCGACGATAAAGCCGACGGCCCACGATATCCAGCCCGCCTGATTCCAGCCCTTGCGAGGACCAGGCCACTTCTTGCCGGCCAACAGGTAGTCCACCATCATGGCGCCGCAGATCGGGCCGAATGAGGCGCCGATGACGGTGAAGACGTCACCGGCCCTGCCGGCCCAGCCGGTCACGGCAAGAATGACGCTGACGGCGGTTCCAATCCCCACGGAAATGAAGGGATTGACTTTCGGCAACGTCGTCTTGAAGCTGTTGGCCGCAATGAATGACGAGAAACATGCCGGCGGGAATGCGGCGACAGCCAGCAGCAGCGCCATGGTCTTGCCGGCTCCCGGAGAGCCCATCACGCTTCCCATGAAGCCTGGATCGGCGGGGTTGACCGCATACGTACCCGTGGCACCGAACGCGCCGGCGGCAATGAGCAAGGCGGCGCCGGCAGAAACGATGGTCGCCACGGCGATGCCGAAGATGCCGCCCATCTGTACGTCTTTGCCATCGATGCTGTTGGTGCCGAAATCCACGCCCGCCGCACCGGCGGTCGCGAAGAAGCCGACCACGAACGTGATGGATAGCGCGATCACGCCGAAGAAGCTCAGGCCGGTCGCTCCAACCGCCTCGGGGGCGGTCCCAGCCGCCACAAACGCCTGCGGATCGAAATCACCGAGCCCGCCAAGGGTTTTGACCAGCAGGATCACGAGAATCGCCACCGGGATCAGAGGCAGAAACGTTGCGACCTTGGCGACATACTGGATGCCCTTGAGCCCGACGAAGGCAGCCAGGACAGCCCAGAGCACCGCGATGATCTGCTGGGCGATCGTGCTTCCACCGAACAGCGGCGCCAGGGCCAGAGAGGCGAAGTAGGCATTCACACCCAGCCAACCGAACTGGAGGACGCCCATCAGGAAACCGGGCATGAGGAAACCGCCCTGCGTGCCGTAGGTCGAACTGCCGACGACGTACAGCGGAAGCCCGGTCTTCATTCCGAGCATGCCCGGAACCAGATAGAACAGGAAGTGGCAAAGCAGCGCCGCGATGACCAGCCCGAGAAGGGCCACACCGACACCCTGAGCCAGCGTGCCGCCGGGAGCACCGCCGCCACCGCTGGGCGCCTGGCTCCAGAACACAAACCACAGGAAGATACCCGCGTAAGTCGGGGCGGTGTTCTTGTACCATGGGGCCCGATTCGAAGGCGGGTTGGGCTTGGCCATGCTGAGGTAACTTGGTAACGTTCCGTTGCTCATAATCGGCTCTCCTAAATCATAAACCCCGATTCACACATTCACCTTATAGAATCGGCACAAGCGCTGAATTGGCAGTAGGAAAAACGGACATGGGGCGGTTGCGGTCTGCCCGCACGCGGACACAGCGGTGTGGTGCATGTACTTTCTCCCCGTGTCGGCGACGGGCGCGGGAGCGACCGCCATCGACCACAAATTACGTTTCAGCGCGCCATCACTTCGATTTCCGGGACATCGGCGACTCTGGGCGGGAATCGCACCGAATCCGGAGGCGGGCCGTCCGCGTCGCGGCTATTCCGCCATCCGCACCCGGATCCATGCGTAGGTATGGAGAAGCACCGCGACGGTGAAGGCAATCGCCGTCCAGCGATGAATCGCCATCGTCAGTGCCTGCCAGTGGGTCCCAAAAATACCCAACATGCTGATCGTGATCGACAGGATCAGCGGCAGGGCCAGAACCAGGATCGCCCAGAATGCGATCTTTGCCACGGTGACCGAGCCCTTGCACGGCCCCTCGGCGGCGTCCGCGGGAATCTGTGTCCGGGTCGTGCGGCGCAGCAGTCGCTGTAGCCACGGCCAGTCGCTCCGGTCGAAGCGGCTTTGGCCCGCCCAGGCCAAGGCCAGGATCGCCAGACAGATCGCAAAGATCGGGGCGAACGTCGCATGGATCATCATCGGAAAGCCGGAGATGTGCTTGCCCTGGAAGAGCAGCGGGTAGAACCCGGTAATCGCCAGGACCAGAAAGCACACGATCGCCACCAGATAACAAAGCTTCTTCAACGCGCCCAAGAGGCTGGAACGCTGCTCGATCAACAACAGGCTGAAGACATGGACGGTGCCGCGCAGGGGTCCCTCTCGGCGGCATTCCACGCTCGCCGGGACGGCAAACCAATGGATAATAATGCCGACGAGCGTTGCCAGAATCACCAGGATCGCTACAGTTTCGTACATCCCAATCACTCACTCCAGAAGAGGTTATTCGTCTTCCGCCAGCAGTCTGGCGACGGCACCCAGGGCCCGCAGGCCATAGAGCAGCAGGACGATGGCCAGTACCGCCGCAGCCCCCAGCGTGACGACCTTGAACCAGGGGCGGAACACGAACGACGCGGCGAACGCCCAGACGGTGAAACGACCGACGTTTCGGAACTCGACCATCTCCTTGATGACGGGCGTTTCCGAGGCGATGGGGCTATCGACGAGCACCGAGCCGAATGAGATCGGCGCGTCGGTAGCATGGCAATCGGTACAGTAGCGAACGCCAAGTGATTGGGCGGCCGGTCGCACGTTGTGGGCCAGCGGCCACATGTAGGGGGCGCCGGCGGGATGATCGGGCTCTTCGACGACCCCGTTGGCGTCGGCGGCCAAGCGATAGAGCGCGCCGCCGGCCACGTAGACCGCATTGCCGTCGACAGCGGTGTTGAGCGCCTTCAGCGCCTCGGCAACCTGGTCTTTGGACAGGCCCGGCCAGTCGCCGTCTTCGGGAAGCTCGATATCTTCGAAGACATCGCCAAGGATGCTTTCGGCCACCTCGATCGTCACCGGCTTGACCTCACCATCCGTCAGGGTGCCCCAGAATGCCGGCCAAACCGCCTTCTGCGGGACGATCTTGCCATCCTCCTGCTCGGCAAAAACGGGCGAGTGGATATGCGGCAGCATCTTTTCGGACTTGTTCACGTTGGGCGTGCCCAGGCGATGGGCACGCGAGGTCTTGGACAAGACGGTCGTATCTTCGGGCCAGGGCCCCGAGTGACAGGCGGTACAACTGAGCCGCTCGAAGTGCACCACCGGCAGGCCGACGTGCGTGGGCACGGGCGCTCCGAGGCGTCCGGCGTCGGGCAGTTCCATCCCTTCGGGCAGGTGGCATCCTTCGCACGTAGTCGCCTCGACGATGAGATGGTTCGGATCGGCGTGTTCACCGGGATAGCCGCGAATCGTTTCGTGCTCGATGCCGTTGCGATGGCAATCCACGCACTTCATGCCCGACGCGAGGTGGACGTCCTCGTCGGATTTCCACTTCTCGTACGGCTCGTTCTGTTGCGTGTAGTAAACGTTCGAATGGCAGTAGTAACAACGATGGTCGGGCACCTCATGGAGGATATCGAACAGGACGTTTCCGTCGCTGTCGAAGGCCGGCTCGTGATAGGTGACCTGCGGCTCGTTCTCGCCGCCCTCGGGCATGAACGGATCGTATGCGATGCCCATGGCGGCCGCCGAACCGGTGACGGAGGCGAACTCGCAGGAGGCGGCGGCTGCCCAGCGGAAGTTCCGGTTGACGGCGATCTGCACCGCCCAGCCGTTGACGCCTCCCATGTCCTGGCCGTAATGGCCGTTGTGACAGGCGAGACAGTTGATTTCCAGGTCGCCGGAAATGTACTGCTTGCCGATGTCTTCCATCTCGGTGGCCTTGGTTTCGCCCGGTCCGCCGCCCGGCATGTGCCTTCCGAACATCTGGGTGAAGGCGAAATCGCTGATCCCCAGGTCGGCCGGGTGATAGGCGCCCGGCCAGGGACGATGAGACAGCGGAAGCTGGATCCCCAGGCGAGGCTCGATATAGATCCAGGGCTGGCCGTTTCGACCGGCCGGCACGTTCGGCCCATTCGCGTTGAAATGCCAGCCATGCTTGATGACGTCATAGGTGTGGCATTCACCGCACGTGAATTTCGTAGAGAAAGGCAAGAGCGGATCGGAGTCGGGCGTGATCTGTGCGCCCTTTTCCCCGTCTTCGTTCTCGGCGATCAGAGGGATCCGATGCGTCGGGTGGGCCCGACTTCCGTCGCTCTTGTCGCCCAGCTTGCTCAAGGAGGCCTCATCCTCTTGCGCCAGCACCACCGCCGAAGACAAAGCGGGCCACAGAATGAGCGCTAAGATCAGTTCTCTTCTCAAGGCTATCTCAGTTCCTTTCTTATCGAGCCACCGGCAGAAGACCATCGGCAGGCAGTCTTGCGATACCCGTTAGACCTCGAACTCTTCCGGCTTGAAGTTGAGCTTGCAGGCGGCCTCGACCGCTTCGTTCACCTTCAGGACGGTGACTGCCGTCTCGTAGCCGATTTCGCCCGGGCAGTTGAGCTTTTCCTTGCCGCGCATTGCATTGAAGAAGTTTTCGAGGTGCGGCTGGTGGTAGGGCTTGCCGTCCATGCTGACCGGAATCTCGTAGGCCGGGGGCGCGACCGTTTCGCGAACGTCCAGCACGGCCTCGCTGGCGGCCTGGGCCTCTTCCTCGACCGGTTCGTTGATAAATCCGAGCTTGACCCATTTGTCCCACTCGGGGGCCAGCGGTTCGCGGTAGACGGAACCCCGGCTGGCCGACTCGGAAATCACCAGCGTGCCCTGGTCGCCCATGAATTGCTCATAATAGGCCTGGGCGCTGTTGGTGGTGAGCACCTGATAGAACGCACGAACGACACCCTTGGGCGTGTCATACTCGAAGATCGACAGGATGGTGTCGTACCATTCATGGGTGGCCTTGTCGTAGTAGTCGGTGCCGCCGCTGGCCATGACCGAACGCGGACCACTGCCGATGAACCAGTTGTAGATGTCGATCTGATGGGAACCGAGGTCGACGATGGGACCGCCGCCAAGGCCTTTGTACCAGCGCCAGTTACGGAACTGCGCCATATTCTTGTAGCCGTACTTGGCCAGGATGTCGTCCGGAATCGCGGCCTTCTCCGGCCAGCCCAGATCCGGACTGGCGGCGCGATTCCACTGGCCGTTGACCGTGGTCATGCGTCCGAGGATATTGGCCTGCTTGAGCAGGTTGTCGTAGCAGTGGATGTAGCGGGGATTGCTTCGACGCTGGTGCCCGATCTGGAGGAGCTTGCCTGTCCGCTTCTGCGCTTCGACCATCTCCTTGGCCTTGGCCAGTTCGTTGGACATCTCTTTTTCGCAGTAGACGTCGAGGCCGGCTTCCATACAGGCAATGGCGTGCTCGGCATGCCAGAAGTCGGGGGTCGCGATGATGACCGCGTCGATGTTGCCCTTCTCCTTGTCGAGCATCTCTTTGTAGTCGACGTAGGCGTTGTTCTCGTGACCGTAGCGTGCCAGCAGTCGCGAGACGCGTCTTTGATTGTAGGCTTCCCAAATGTCACAGACCGCCTTGAAGCGCACGCCGGGGATCTTGAGGCAGGCGTCCATCAGGACCTGGCCTTCGGCGCCGGCGCCCAGGAGGGCTACGTTGATATCATCCGGCTTGGCGCCGCCGGCCTGGGCGAAAATGCGGGGGGCCACTGCCAATCCGGCGCCCACCGCCGCGGTGGACCGCAGGAAACTTCGTCGATCCATGCCTTTGCTGTTCTTTTGGTCGCTCATTGTACTCTTATACGCTCCAAAAAGGTAACACTTCGATTCACGACAGATCATCGGAGTTTTGGGCCGCCATTATGGTGCCCCTGACGCCGATTGTCAAGGGAACTCACCTGATTTTCCCTGTCGTCCTATAATCTCACGCCCTGTCACACTGACGAGGCTTTCCTTGCGTCATCTCACGGACGCAAGGGTTTGACAATAATGTTGCGGTACGCCACGGGTCCGTGATTGCCCTGGAACATCAGGGGGCCGGTTGGCGATTCGGCGCCGGTCAGACCGCCGGGCGTTTGCTGCGGCATGACCAGGTTCTCGTGCAGGACGTAGCCGTTGAGCTCGACCTTCAGGAACTCGGCGTTCTGGGTCTTGTTGCCGTCGGCGTCGAACCGCGGCGCGCGGAATTCGATGACGTACTGCTGCCACTGACCAGGCTTCTTGGACGCATTGACCGGGGGCGAGAAACCGCCGTAGATGGCGCCCATGTCCCCGTTGCCCATGCGCATCTTGCCATAGCTGTCCAGCACCTGGACCTCGTACTCACCCATCACGTAGATGCCCGAGTTCGATCCCTGCGGCACCATGACTTCCAGCTCGATTCGGCAATCACCGAACTTGGCTTTCGAGTGAATGTCCTGGCTGACGCCGTGCTCCGGCGCCAAGTTGATCAGCTCACCATTGCCTTCGACCGTCTCCAACTGCTTGGGATTGCTCGACGAGACCTGGGCCTTGCCGGCGACCCACTTATTCTCTTTGCCCGAACCCGCCTTGGTGGTCCAGCCGTCGAGGTTCTGACCGTTGAAAACCAACTGCGCGTCACCGTAGTCGGGACAGAGACGTTTGACACGGATATCCTTGAACTCAACGATCATCGGCGGCCCGGCGTGAAGCTGGAGGGCCAGCACACCTTTGCGGGAGGCGCCGTTGCGGTCCTGCGGATCCGGCGCCGTCAGCCGATCATTGTCGATCAGCTCCATGGTCTGGTAGCCGTTGAGGAAATGCTGGAGATGGTTGCCCTGACAGATGATGTCGTACTCGTTCCAGTCTTTGTCGTGATAGTAGCCATCTTCGATGAGCTGCTTCTGATCGTTGACGCGACCGCGAACGACCTTCTCGCCGTCCTTTTCGATCACCATCAGGTCACCCACGTTGACCAGCCAGCCGCGGCCGGCCTCATGATAGAGGAACCCGACTTTGCCAGGGGCGTTCTCCACCTCGGCCTGGTACCCAGAGATGCGGTACTTGTCGAACTCCTTGCTGCGGTACTGGACGCCGGAGTTGCCGTTGTGAATCTTGAATTTCAGGTTCAGGTGGAAGTCGCTGAATTCGCCGCCGCGATAGACCAGGAACGTATTGCCACGAGCGGGGTTTTCGGGGGTGGTCTGTCCGCGAATGACGCCATCCTGGACCGACCAGAGCTTGGGTTCGCCATCCCAGGCTCCCAGATCCTTGCCGTCAAAGAGATATTCCCACTTGCTGACGCCCAGATCCGAGGCAGTCCGGTTAAACCAGTCCACGGAGGCAGCGATCTCGGGCAGGCTGTTGAGCCAGTTGTGCTCGTACTCGATGGAGAAGACGCCATCGAACTTCTGCCAGGCCAGTTCCGCCAGCACCGCACCGACCTTGCTCTTGCCCGTGCCCCAGACCACGTCGTGCGCGCCTTTGTTGCCGAATTCGTTGAGGTCTTTGAAATGCAGGCTGCGAATCCTCCCGGCGCGGCCGAGTTTCTTGACCGCTTCGACGGGATCGATTCCCGAGCGGGTCCAGTGCCCGGTGTCGGCGCAGGCGCCGATCCACTTGCTGCGGCCTTCGCAGACCTTCAGCACGGTGTCCGGGTTCCAGTAGTGCGAGGGCTCCGGGTGGTTGTGGATCGCCATGCCGATCTGGTATTCCTGGCAGAGCGTGTCGATCAGCGGAATGGCGTCCTCGGGCGGCTCGGAGACGATCGTTTCGATGCCCATCTCACGGGCAAAGTTGAACACCTTGCGGCACTCGGCTTCGTCGTTGGGAAGCGAGACGACGCCATAGTTGACCAGCTTGAGGCCCTGCTCCTTGAGCATCTGCTTGACCTGGAGACGCAGGGCGGGCGACATGTTGTGATCCAGGGTGGCGTCGCCGGTCTCGGCGCTGAGCTTCTGGCCTGGATAGGCTTCGATGTATTCCAGACCCACCGACTTGGTCTTGGCTACCGCTTCGTAGAAGGTGAAGCGGTTGAAGCTGTACGCCTGGGTGCCGAGGCGCCACTGCTCTTCGGCGCCGGTCAGCCCGGCAAAGCAAACACATACCCCTACGACCAGCAGGGCCATTGCCATTCTCTTAGACTTCTTCATCTAACGTACTCCTGAGCTGAAATTCGATGGCTGCACATAATACAAATCGCCTGAACGCCGCTTTCGTTACAGCGTCCATCCCTGGCGATATTGGCGGCGCAAATGCTCGTTGATCTCGGGCATATTCGTAACCTTCATCGCGGCGCTGTCCCATTCGATCTTTCGACCGGCCTTGGCGGCGATGTTGCCGAGCAGAATGGCCTCGGTCAAGGGACCCGCGTAATCGAAGTTCGACAGC
This sequence comes from uncultured Pirellulales bacterium, assembly GCA_964612985.1. Taxonomy (GTDB): domain Bacteria; phylum Planctomycetota; class Phycisphaerae; order Sedimentisphaerales; family Anaerobacaceae; genus Anaerobaca. The sequence continues at coordinate 22,169 of CAZTGH010000011.1, read as the reverse complement.
GGCTTGCGGTCGCCCTTGCAGGCGCGGACCCATTCGTGGTAGTGTCCGCTGGCGCCGGCCTTCTCGCGCGGTAGGAACGGCTCCGGCGGCTTGAATCCTTTCATTTTCGAGTACGGGATCAACTGCGGATTGCCGCCGTGGGGCAGCAGGAGGGTCGCCTTGTCGCCGTAGTAGAGGCCGCCCTGGTCGGGCAGGTCGCGTCCCTCTTCGAGCTCGGCCGGGCGAGGCGGACGGTTTTCGCCGTCGAACCAGCGCACGGTCGCCGCAGGGCGGTCGCCACGCGCGGGAAATTCCCACGTGATGATCGTCTTGGTCGGATAGGTCTCGTCGCTGAAGGGGCCGGGCTGGGCCTCGATGCTCGTGGGGGCATCCAGATCGAGGGCCCACCAGGCGGGGTCGATGATATGGCATCCCATGTCGCCCAGGGTGCCGGTGCCGAAATCCCACCAGCGGCGCCAGTTGCCGGGCAGATAGATCGGATGATAGGGCCGGTAGGACGCCGGTCCGAGCCAGAGGTTCCAGTCCAGCGTCTCGGGGACCGGCGGCGTATCGGTCGGGCGCGTGCCGCCACCCCAGTTCTTGCCACTCCAGAGATCGACCTTGCGGACCTTGCCGATGAGGCCGGAGCGGACGATCTCGACCATCGTCTTCATCTCGTTGGTCGCGTGGAGTTGGGTGCCCATCTGGGTCGCCACGCCGTGCTCGCGGGCCGCCAGCGTCAGTCGCCTGACCTCGTAGACATTGTGACATAGCGGCTTCTGACAGTAGACATGCTTGTCGCGCTGGATGGCCGCCATCGAGGCAACCGCATGGATGTGGTCCGGCGTCGAGACGCTCACCGCGTCGATGTTCTTATCTTCGGCGTCGAGCATCTTGCGGAAATCGCGGTATTTCCTGGCATTGGGAAATCGGTCAAACGTGCCGGCGGCGTGCTTCCAGTCCACATCGCACAGCGCGACGATGTTCTCGCTCGAGAATTGCCCGACGTCGCTGGCGCCCATGCCGCCGATCCCGATGCAGGCGATGTTGAGCTTCTCGCTGGGGGCGACGTGGTTCGGCCCCCCCAGCACGTGGCGCGGGACCACGGTGAAGGCCGCGACCGCCGCCGCACCGCCAAGGAACCGCCTTCTGCTGATCTGTCTGTCCTTCATTACGACCATCCTTCTATTTGAGATTGAATTGTGTGTCCGTTCGCTACAGCGTCCAGCCTTCGCGGAATGCCGGGCGGATGTATTGGTCGGCTTCGTCGTTGTTCGTAACCTTCATCTTTGCGCCGTCCCATTCGAGCGGCGTATCTTTGAGTCGCATCGCCAGCACGCCCAGCAGGACCATTTCCGTCAGGGGACCGCCATACTCGAAGCTCGAACTGGCGGGTCTGCCGTCCTTGCAGGCGCGGACCCAGTCGCGTTCGTGGCCGCCGGAGCCGTCCTTGACGCGTGGCAGCGACTCGGGCGGACGCTGATATGCCCGCATCTTGGCCTCCGGGATCATGCGCACGCCGCCGGCTCCGTGCGAGCCATGGAGAATGGTGCCCTTGTCCCCGACCAGAAGGGCGCCGTTGCCCGGCAGGCGCCGGCCCGGCTCGAAGTCCCTGGGACGAGGCGGAAGCAGTCGCCCGTCGAACCAGGTCAGCTTGACTGGAGGCATCTGGCCGCGCGCCGGGAATTCATAGCGGATGACCGCAGCGCGCGGATAGGTCTCTGCCGCCACCTCGGGCTCATAGTGCGTCGTGGTCGCTTCGACCCGCGTCGGGTGGCCCAGATTGAGCACCCAGAAGGCGGGATCGAGGATGTGGCAGCCCATATCGCCCAGGGCGCCGGTCCCGAAGTCCCAGAAGCCGCGCCAGCTCATCGGGTGATAAATCGGGTGATAGGGTCGATAGGGCGCCGGCCCGAGCCAGAGGTCCCAATCGAGCGAATCGGGAACGGGCGGGGTCTCTTTGGGTCTGGCCATGATCGGGAAGTCCGACCACGGATCGCCACCTACCGGACGATCGCTCCAGGCGTAGACCTCGCGAACCGGACCGATCGCGCCGTCCTGAATCCACTCGTGGAGGATCCGGATTTCGTTCGACGAGTGCCCCTGGTTGCCCATCTGCGTCTGGACCTTGGCCTCTCGGGCCGCCTCGGTCAGGGCACGGACTTCGTGGATCGAATGCGCCAGAGGCTTTTGCAGATAGACGTGCTTGCCCCGCCGGATGCATTCCATGCCGATAACGCCATGCGTGTGGTCGGGCGTCGCGATGATCACCGCGTCGATGTTCTTGTCTTCCTTGTCGAGCATGAGGCGGTAGTCTTTGTAGGTCTTCGCTTGCGGATACTTCTTGAACGTCCCGGCCGCGTGGTTCGGGTGCACGTCACACAGCGCCACGATATTCTCAGCGGCAACGGCATTGAGGTTGCCGGCGCCCATGCCCCCGACCCCGATGCCAGCGATGTTGAGCTTTTCGCTGGCAGGCTGCGATCCGCCCTGGCCCAGCACGTGGGCGGGGACGAACGTAAAACCCGCCACCGCGCCGGCGGTGCCGCGGACGAACGCCCGACGAGTGAGTCTGTCCTTTGAATCGGTCATTGCAGATGCTCCCGTACTTACAGAGTCCAGCCTTCGCGGTACTGGCGGCGGAGGAACTGGTTCGCCTCGGGCATGTTCGTCACCTTCATGGCTTCACCATCCCACATCAGGCGGTTTCGCGTCACTTTCTCTTTGAGGGCGGGACGAATGGCCAGGTTGCCCAACAACACGACCTGGGCGAGCAGACCCGCGTGATCGGGGAAGTTCGAGCCGGCGGGCTTGCCACCCTTGCACGCCTGAATCCACTCGACGTAGTGTCCGGGCGAGCGTTCGAGCTTCTTCGGAGGCTTGCCATATTTCGTCTGGCGGGACTCAGGGATCAGGCGATTCTCAAGCATCTTCCCTTCGCTGCCGACGAACAGGATACCATTCGTATCCCAGGCGCGCCCGTCTTCGAGTTCCTTCGGCCGAGGGGGCTTCATCCCGCCGTCGTACCAGTGCAGCGTCACGGGGGCAAAGCCTTCGCGGGCGGGGAATTCGTAGGTCACGCGTGAGGCCACCGGATAGCTTTCATCGTTGACCAGCGTGCAGCAGGCCTCCACGCTCGTCGGATGGCCCAGCTTCAACGCGCGGAAGATCGGATCGATCCGGTGGCAGCCGATGTCACCCAGGGCGCCGGTACCGAAGTCCCACCAGCCCCGCCACTTGAACGGCATGTAGTCGGGATGGTACGGACGATACGGCGCCGATCCGACCCAGAGGTCCCAAGCCACCTCGTCCGGGACCGGTGGCGTCTCACTGGGCCTCGGAACGCCTTGGGGCCAATACACATCGTTGATTCCGCGCAGGGGCCGATCGGTCCAGACGTGTACCGCGGACACCTCGCCAATGGCGCCGTCCCAGATCGTTTCGCACATCAGACGAGTCTCTTCCGAGGCTTGCCCCTGGTTGCCCATCTGGGTGGCCACGCCCGCCTTGCGGGCCGCCTCGGCCAGGACGCGGGCTTCGTATACATCGTGCGTCAGAGGTTTCTCGCAGTAGACGTGCTTGCCACGTTTGATCGCGGCCATTGCGGCCGGAGCGTGCATGTGATCGGGGGTCGCCACGACGACGGCGTCGATGTTCTCGTCTTCCTTGTCGAGCATCTCGCGGAAATCGCGATACTTTCTGGCGTCGGGGTGGCGTTGGAACATTCCCCGGGCGCGGCGCCAGTCCACGTCGCACAGTGCGACAATGTTCTCGGTTTCCATGTGCCTTAGGTCGCTCTGAGCCTGGCCGCCGGCGCCGATGCCGGCGATGTTGAGCTTTTCGCTGGGCGGGGTGTTGTTCGGTCCACCCAGGACATGGCGCGGAACCACCGTAAAGGCCCCAATTGCAGCCGCGGCACCCATGAAATCACGTCGAGATAGCGTCTTGTCTTTCACGATACTACTCCTCATTTAAATGATTGCGCCAGGGACCCTTCCGTTACAGCGGCAGCTGGTCCGAGCCTACAGCGTCCAACCGTCGCGATACTCGTCCCGGATATACCGGTTGGCCTCCGGGAGATTGGTGATTTTCATATTCGGGCCGTCGCAGTGCAGCTTGAGCCCTTTCTCATACAACTGCTTCTCCATGCGCAGGGCGATATTGCCGAAGAAGACCACCTCGGTCAACGGTCCCGCCCAGTCGAAATTCGCTCGCGCTGCGGGACCGCCCTTGCAGGCGATCAGCCATTCCTTGTGGTGCCCGGGCGAGCGGGGGATGGACTTCTCGGGCTTGGCGTAGTCCCGCATGGTGGACTCGGGGATCAACCGATGGCCCAGCATCTTGCCCTTATCGCCGACAAACAGGTTGTCGTCGGCGTTACCGAAACGCCGACCCTCTTCAAGTTCAACCGGCCGCTCGGGCATCAGTCCCCCGTCGTACCAGGTCAGCGTCAGCTCGGGCATATCCTCTCGGGCGGGGAACTGGAAGCGAACGATCGAGGTCAGCGGCGCCGTTTCGTCGTTGACACCGCTCGAACAGGCCTCCACTGTGGTGGGATATCCCAGCTTCAACGCGCGAAAGACCGGGTCGAGCTGATGGCAGCCGATATCGCCCAGCACGCCCGTGCCGAAATCCCACCATCCCCGCCAACTGAACGGAAGATAGCTCGGATGATAGGGTCGATATTTGGCGGGCCCGAGCCAGAGGTCCCAGTTCAAGGTCCCGGGAACGGGCGGCGTATCCGTCGGGCGACCGATCCCGCGCGGCGAGATATATCGGTTGCACCACGCATGGACCTCGCGAACCGGGCCGATGGCGCCGTCCCAGATGAATTCCGAGACGAGCCGGTTTTCTTCGGTGGCCTGGCCCTGGTTGCCCAGTTGCGTAGCGACGCCTGCTTTCCGCGCTGCGTCGGCTACCTTTCGGCATTCCCAGATCGAGTGCGCCAGCGGTTTCTCGCAATAGATGTGCTTGCCACGTTCGATGGCGGCCATGCAGATCACCGCATGGGTATGGTCCGGCGTAGCGATCACGACCGCGTCGATGTCTTTCTGCTCGTCGAGCATCTTGCGGAAATCGTGCCACTTGCGGGCCTTGGGATACTTCGCGAATACCCGACCGGCGTAGGCGTCGTCCACATCGCACAGCGCGACGATGTTCTCGCTGCCGACCTCGTCGAGATCGCCCTCGCCCCGTCCGCCGATGCCGATGCCTGCGATATTGAGCTTCTCGCTGGGGGGCGTATGCCCTGCGCCGCCCAGCACGTGACGCGGCACCATGGTGAAAGCCGCCACCGTCGCGGCCTGCTGCATGAACCGCCGCCGTGATGACTGGCTCATCGGAACGCCCTGCCCTTTGTCGTTGTCCGCTTTCATGATCGTGGCTCCAGCCTGCTGATCCGTCGAACTACCTGCCGAACGAATAATCAATCATCAATAATCCATCATCAATCAAAGGCTCCATCCCTCCCGATAAGCCCGCTGCATATAGTCGTTCGCCTCGGGCAGATTGGTCACCTTCATCTCTGCGCCGTCGTAGGCGAGCTTGAGCCCCTTGGCCTGCAACTGAAGAGTCATACGCACTGCGACGTTGCCCAGTAGGATCATCTCGGTCAATGGACCGGCGTAGTCGAAATTCGAGCCGGCGGGTTTGCCCCCCTTGCAGGCTGCGATCCACTCGGCGTGATGTCCGACCGAGCGCGGGAGGGTCTTGTCGGGTCGCTGATAAGCTCGCATCTTCGCTTCGGGGATCAAGCGAGGCGTGTTGCCATAGCTGCCGCACAGGATCTTGCCCTTATCGCCAATGAAGAGCAAGCCTCCGAGCCGGTCGCCCATGAAACGACCAGGCTCCAGTTCCTTGGGTCGGGCGGGCATCAGCCCTCCGTCGTACCAGGTCAGGTCCACCGCAGGCATCTCCTCCCGCTCGGGGAATTCGTACCGCACAATCGATGCCTGCGGATAGCTTTCCGTATTGAAGGCCTTGTCCCACGTGATCGTCGGGACGAAGATCGAACAGCTTGCCTCGACGCTGGTCGGAGCACCGAGCTTGAGGGCCCAGAAGGCCGGGTCCAGGTTGTGACATCCCATATCGCCGAGCCCGCCGGTGCCGAAATCCCACCAGCCGCGCCATAGCGCGGGCGCGTACGCGGGATGATAGGGTCGCGACGGGGCCGGGCCCAGCCAGAGGTCCCAGTCCAGCGTCTGGGGAACGGGAGGCGTTTCTTTCGGTCTCTGAAGACCCTGGGGCCAGACGGCGTGCGTGGTCCATCCATGCACCTCGCGGACCGGACCGATCGCGTCGTCCCAAATCCATTCGCAGATCAGGCGGATGCCTTCGCCCGAATGTCCCTGGTTGCCCATCTGGGTGGCGACGCCCGCCTCGCGTGCGGCTTTGGTGATCTCCCGCGCCTCGTGCATGGAATGCGTCAAGGGCTTTTCGCAATAGACGTGCTTGCCCATTTTGATCGCCATCATCGTGGCGACAGCATGGGTGTGGTCCGGCGTGGCGACGACGACGGCGTCGATGTTCCTGCCTTCCTTTTCAAGCATGACCCGAAAGTCAGAGTGGGCGCTGGCCTTCGGGTAACGCTTGAACGTCTGGGCGGCATGCGCTCGATCGACGTCGCATAGAGCCACGATATTCTCGCTGCTGACGTTCTGGATATCGCCGGCACCCTGGCCGCCGACGCCGATGCCGGCAATGTTCAGCTTCTCGCTGGGCGGCACGTGCCGGGGCCCGCCGAGCACGTGACGAGGAACAACCGTCAGAGCCGCCAGGCTGGCCGCTGTGCCGATGACCTGGCGGCGAGATATCTTCGAGCCCGCCTCGACGAGACACCTGTGGCCGGCTTCCCGGTCGGTTGTCCTGGCCTTTCGCACGAGCGGTCTCCTTGAGAACGGGGCCTGCGCGGATTGCGGCGCAGGCCCCTTGCGTGACTAGGAATCGGCGGCCCGCTTACATGATGCTGTAACCGGCGCGATAGAACTTCGTGATGTAGTTGTCCGATTCGGGACAATTGGGCGAACGCATCGTCTTGGCGTCCCACTCGACGCGTTTCTGCAAGCGCACCGCCAGGTTGCCGACGAGCAGCGCTTCGGTGAACGGACCGGCGTACCAGAAGCCGCTCTTGGCATCTTCGGGCTTGCCCGCCTTGCAGGCGTCGATCCATTCCTTGTAGTGGCCCGGCGAACGGGGCAGCGTCCTCGGAGGCTTGCCATATTCCTTCATACGGGCCTCGGGGATCAGTCTGGGAACGCCGGCGTGGCTGCCGCCCATGAGCTTGCCCTTGTCGCCGATGAAGAGAATGCCGTTGCCTCCGATCCGGCGGCCTTCTTCCAGATCCTCCGGGCGAGGCGGCAGCTTGCCGCCATCGTACCAGGTCATCCGGATCGCGGGACGGTCGCCCCTCGAGGGAAACTCGAAGCGGATGATGTTCCAGACCGGGAGTGTTTCGTCGTTGACACCGCTGGTCTCAGCTTCGACCGCGGTCGGTGCGTCCAGATCCAGCGCGAAGAAGGCCGGATCGGCATTGTGCACCGCCATGTCGCCGATGGCGCCGCAACCGAAGTCCCACCAGCCGCGCCAGTTGAACGGAACGTAGGTGGCTTCGCCGCCTCGCCCGTTGGGGAACTTGGCGTAGGGTCGCCATTTGGCCGGACCCAGCCAGAGGTCCCAGTCCAGGTTCTCAGGCACAGGGACAGTCTGCGTCGGCCGGCCGATGCCCTGGGGCCACCACGGACGATCGGCGGTGCCCGCGCGGTCGCTCCAGACGTGAACCTCGCGGACGGTTCCAATGGCGCCGTCGTCGATGAACTCGCGGTAGAGCCGCAGGCCTTCACCGGCGTGGCCCTGATTGCCCATCTGGGTCACCACGCCCGTCTCGGCAGCCACTTCCGTCATGCGCCGGGCCTCGAAGATCGTGTGCGCCATGGGCTTTTCGCAGTAGACGTGCTTGCCCATCTTCATCGCCATGATGGCCGCCGGAGCGTGAATGTGGTCCGGAGCACCGATCACCACGGCGTCGATGTTCCTGGCTTCCTTCTCGAGCATCTCGCGGAAGTCGCGGTAGACCTTCGCGTTCGGGTGCTTGCGGAAGGTGCCGCTGGCGCGGTTCAGATCGACGTCGCACAGCGCCACGATGTTCTCGCTGCTGACCCCGTCGATATCGCCGGCGCCGCGGCCGCCGACCCCGATGCCGGCGATGTTCAGCTTGTTGTTGGCCGAACCGTTGCCCGCCTGGCCCAGCACCCGCCTGGGAACGTACGTGAACGCGGCGACCGCCGCAGCGGCTCCCATGAAGTGCCGCCTGGACAGACTCAGATCGGATTCACTCCTTTTCTCCGCGTGGTTCGTTTTCGTCATGAAATGCCACCCTTTTTGTTCTACCGAGGTGCTGCACGCCGGTGTCAACGTGCAGCACCCGTTATGACAGACCTTTAGGCCGTAACCTGCACGGCGATGGAATTACACCTTCATTTCCAGCGGGCCCCAGCCGTTGCGCGGCTCGCGCCAGGCCAGTTCGTTGATCGCCGGGTCGTTGGTGATCTCGCCGGCTTCATTGAGCTCGAGTTTCTTGCCCGCGCGGGCGCAGAGATTGCCGAGCTGGATGTTGGCGGTCATCGGGCCGGAATAGCTGAAGTTGGACTGGCTGAATTCGCGCGGCTTTTCGCCTCGGCAGGCCATGAAGAACTCCTTGTGGTGTCCAGGCGAGCGTTCGAGCAGCTTCTCCGGTTCGCCGAACTCACGTTGCCGCTCCAGAGGCAGCAACCGCACGCGTTCCCAGTAGTCGCCTTCCACCAGCATCTTGCCCTTGGTGCCGTAGATCAGGTTGCCGGTTCTCGGCAGATTCATCGGGCGTCCGCGCATCGCGAGTTCCTCGGGCGGTTCCGGCATGAGGGGCTTGCCGATCCCGTCGTTGCCCTCGTACCAGAAGGTCTTGAAGCCGGGCCGACCGTTCTTGGCGCGGTAGGTGCTTTTGACGATCATGCCGGCCGGCCACATGTCTGTGACGGGTCCGGTCATGATGTAAGGCTCAGCCGTGGCGGCATAGCCTGGGTCCATGATCGAGTAGATGCCGTCGGTCGTGTGGCAGGCCATGTCGCCCAGGGCGCCGGAGCCGAAGTCGACGAAACCCCGCCAGGCAAAGGGATGATAGACGCCCTTCTTGTAGGGGCGCATCGCAGCCGGACCAATCCAGGCATCCCAATCGAGATCATCGGGCACCGGGTCCGAGCCCTCCGGACGGTCGCCGCCCTGGGGCCAGATCGGACGATTTGTCCACGTGTGGAATTCCTTGATCTCACCGACCGCGCCGGCCTTGACGTATTCATACGCCGTCCGCCATCCATCGCCGGCGTGCCCCTGGTTGCCCATCTGGGTAACGACCTTCGGGTTGGCGGCATAGGCCTTGGCCAGCAACTGGGCCTCGCGGACCGACCACGTCAGCGGCTTTTCCGTGTAGCAGTGGATCCCCATCGAGACCGCGGTCATCGTGGGGCCAAAATGCGTGTGATCCGGCGTGGCCACGAAGACCACGTCGAGGTCCTTGCCATGATTCTCGAAGACTTTGCGCCAATCCTGGTATCCCTTGGCCTGATCCCAGCCTTCCTTTTCGAGGACGCCGCCCCAGCGGCCCTTGTCGGCCTCGGCGAAGGCGATGCACTGGCATTTCTCGTTATGCGCAGCGCCGGTATGCGCACCGGCCCGTCCGCCGACGGCGATGAACCCGACCTGGAGTTTCTCATTCATTCCCTGGGCTCGGATGGGCTTGGGGAAACCGATCGCTGATGCAGCGACTCCCGCGGCCAAGGTGCCTTTGACAAACTGACGACGTGTGATGTCCGACATGAGCTCTGCTCCTTTTCTTATGATCCTGTCACTCTATGTCTTGTGGTTCGTCTGGAGGATCGATGGGGCTAGACCTTCATCTCCAGCGGGCCCCAGCCGTTGCGCGGCTCGCGCCAGGCCAGTTCGTTGATCGCCGGGTCGTTGGTGATCTCGCCGGCTTCATTGAGCTCGAGTTTCTTGCCCGCGCGGGCACAGAGGTTGCCGAGTTGGATGTTGGCGGTCATCGGGCCGGAATAGCTGAAGTTGGACTGGCTGAACTCGCGCGGCTTTTCGCCTCGGCAGGCCATGAAAAATTCCTTGTGGTGTCCGGGCGAACGTTCGAGCAGTTTCTCCGGTTCGCCGAATTCCCGTTGCCGCTCCAGGGGCAGCAAGCGGACGCGTTCCCAGTAGTCCCCTTCGACCATCATCTTGCCCTTGGTGCCATAGATCAGGTTGCCGGTCCTCGGCAGATTCATCGGGCGTCCGCGCATCGCGAGTTCCTCGGGAGGCTCGGGCATGAGGGGCTTGCCGATGCCGTCGTTGCCCTCGTACCAGAAGGTCTTGAAGCCAGGCCGACCGTCCTTGGCTCGATAGGTGCTCTTGACGATCATGCCGGTCGGCCACATGTCCTTGACGGGCCCGGTCATGAAGTACGGCTCCGCTGTGGCGGCATAACCAGGATTCATGATCGAGTAGATGCCGTCGGTGGTATGGCAGGCCATATCGCCCAGGGCGCCGGAGCCGAAATCGACGAAACCGCGCCAGTTGAACGAATGGTAGACACCCTTCTTGTAGGGACGCATCGGAGCGGCGCCGATCCACGCTTCCCAGTCGAGTGTATCGGGGATCGGATCGGAGCCTTCCGGACGGTCGCCACCCTGCGGCCAGACCGGGCGATTCGTCCAGGTGTGGAATTCCTTGATGTCGCCGACGGCGCCGGCCTTGACGTACTCATACGCCGTCCGCCACCCGTCCCCTGCGTGCCCCTGGTTGCCCATCTGCGTGACCACCTTCGGATTGGCGGCGTAGGCCTTTGCCAGCAACTGGGCTTCGCGGACCGACCAGGTCAGCGGCTTTTCGGTGTAGCAGTGGATGCCCATCGAGACCGCGGTCATCGTGGGGGCAAAATGCGTGTGATCGGGGGTCGCCACGAACACCACGTCGAGTTCCTTGCCATGATTCTCGAAGACTTTGCGCCAATCCTGGTATCCCTTGGCCTGCCCCCAGCCTTCCTTGTCGAGGACGCCGCCCCAGCGGCTCTTGTCGGTCTCGGCAAAGGCGATGCACTGACAGCCTTCCGCGTGGGACGCACCGGTATGCGATCCGGCCTGCCCACCGGCAGCGATGAACCCGACTTGCAGCTTTTCGTTGAGTCCCTGGGCCCGGATCATTCGGGGAAAACCGACCGTGGAAACGACCCCTAACGCGGCGGCGCGCTGGACAAATTGGCGGCGTGTGATGTTGCTCATGAGCTTGACTCCTCAAATTTCAGGTGTACAAAAAGTCGTTTGTGATCTTACAGGGACCATCCTTCGCGGACGTTCGGACGCACGTAGGCGTTGGCCTCTTCGTCGTTGGTGACCTTCATGTTTTCGCCGTCCCAGTCGAGCTTCTTGCCCGGGTTGAGTACGGCCAGATTGCCCATGACCACGGTCTCGGTGAACGGACCGGCGTAGTCGAAGTTGGAACTGGCCACCGGACCGCCCTTGCAGGCCCGAATCCAGTCCTGCTCGTGGCCGCCGGGACCGTTCTCGATGCGCGGGATCGTTTTGCGCGGACGGGTATACGCCTGCATCTTCGTTTCAGGAATGATCCGCGCGTTTTCGCTGTACGTGCCGCACATGATCTTGCCCTTGTCGCCGACGAAGATCGAGCCGCTCTCCGGAATCCGCCGGCTCGGTTCGAGATCGTCGGGACGCTCGGGCAGGATGCCGCCATCGTACCAGTGCAGCTTCACCGGGGGCATGCCCTCGCGCGCAGGGAAGTGATAGTGCACGACTTCCGCGCGCGGATAGGTTTCCTTGTTGTCGAAGCGGGTCCACATCTTCTGCACGTCGTACGAATGGCTGGCTTCGACGCTGACGGGATACTTGAGCTTCAGCGACCAGAAGGCCGCGTCCATGACGTGACAGCCCATGTCACCCAGGGCACCGGCGCCGAAATCGATCCAGGCGCGCCAGTTGAACGGCAGGTACGTCGGGTGGTAGGGTCGCATCGGCGACGGACCGATCCACAGATCCCAGTCCAGCGTCTCGGGCACGGGCGGGGTCTCCGTCGGCCGACCGATCCCCTGCGGCCAGACCGGGCGGTTTGTCCAGCAGTGCACCTCGTGGACGTCGCCGATCGCGCCGTCCCAGATCCACTCGCAGAGCATCCGGACTTCCTCGCTCGAATGGCCCTGATTGCCCATCTGCGTGGCCACCTTGTATTTGCGAGCGGCTTCGGTCAGCATGCGGGCCTCGTAGACGCTGCGGGTCAGTGGCTTCTGCACGTAGACGTGCTTGCCTCGCTGCATGGCCGCCATCGCGACGACCGCATGGGTGTGGTCCGGCGTGGCGACGATCACCGCGTCGATGTCCTTCTGCTCGTCGAGCATCTTGCGGAAGTCGGTCCACGTCCGCGCGTCGGGATACCTCTTGAACACGCCGGCGGAATACGCGGAGTCCACGTCGCACAGCGCGACGATGTTCTCCGTCTCGCAGGCGCGAACGTTGTTCTGTCCCATACCGCCGATTCCGACGCCGGCAATGTTCAGCTTCTCGCTCGGCGGTATATTGCCCGCCCCTCCCAGGACGTGCCGGGGCACGAGGGTGACCGCCGCCATCGCGGCCGCCGCCGTCCCCATGAAATCACGGCGGGAAAGCCTGCTGCTTTGCCCACTGACCTTCTTCATGGTCTGGTTCCTTTACCGATCACTCCTTCACCCATCGCAAGCAGCGCCCGCCAAGAGCACAGGCAGCAGCGTTCTCACGGCTCCTTCATGCGATCGATGGCACTGTGTGCCTGCTCGCGCAGCGTTTCATTCTTCGTATTCTCGACCACCCGCTCCAATGCCTGGCGGCTCTGCTGCGGATGCTGGTCCCGGATCTGTTCGGCGATCCTCACCACCGCCGACTCCGCCTCCACCTGAAGCGATGCGTCGTCCAGGTACTGCACAGCCATTTGCAGGGCCGGCAGGTTTGCTTCGTCCCCCAGACCCGACAGGACCCGTTTTTTCTCGATCGCGTTGGGTGCCAACTCCATGGCCTTCTTGTAGAGTTCGATCGTTTCGTCGGCGGACCGCTCGTCGTCCAACCCGAGCAGCCTCACGAAACCTCGCAGGGCCAGAATTTTGTGGACAGGGTGGTCGGAGGTCTGCGCGACCTTGAGCAGATCGTTCAGCGGTTCCGGCGTCGGCCAGTCCGACAAGGCGCGAATCGCCGCGTCCCGAAGCTGTGCCTCGCGACTGGTCAGGGCCGTCCGCAGAACCGGCAGCGCGCTGTTGTCGCCGATGCGACCGAGGATGCGAAGCAGCGAGGCACGTTTGCCCACGTCGTCGACGTTCGGCAGGGCCGCCAGAACGGAGGCCGCCTGTCGGTTCGGGTCCTCGATCTTGTGGGCGACCGCTGCCACGGTCTTCTCCGCTTCACTGCGATCCGATTCGCTCTTGGGATTCAACGTCAGATGAACCAATGCGGGCAACTGGTCGGGGCCGGCGACCACCTTGAGCACCCGGTACGATTCCCGGCGGACCTTTCGGTTGTCATCGGCGGCACTTTCGAGCAGCGCCGAGACGCCCTCGACGATGTTGCGCTCGCCCACGGCGCGAATCAGCTCCACCTTCACCTCGGGTTCGGCGGACGGCAGCGTCCGGAGGATCGCAGCATTGATATCCGAACCGCGAAGGCGGTAGAGGCTGTCCCTGGCGGCCTTCTGCTCCTGACCGCGGCTTTCGGCCGCTCTCCGGGCGAGCATCGCAACGCTTTCGGCGCTGCCCAACTGGCCGATCGCCCGCAGGGCGGCGATGCGAACCGATTCGTCCTGGGCCTTGGCCGCCTCGATGACGGCCGGCAGCGCGGTCGCATCACCCCGGTCGGCCAGGCTCGAGAGCAACTGGACCTGAACCGCAGACGAGAGCTTCGGAAGTTCCTCGGCCAGCGCCTTGGTGATCGCTTCGCCCGGGATGTCACGCACGATGGCGATCGCGCCGGCCTGCCGCTCCGGGTCTCCGCTCCGCAATTCGTCGAGCACCAGATCGATCACTTCCTGATTGGCTTCAATGGCCACCGCCACACCCATCGGCAGCACGACCCAGGCCATCGCGATCGCCAACAACCACCAGCCCGTCTTAGATCTCAACCCCATCGATACCATCCCAAATCAAAACCCCATTCCGTCCTTGTCTGCAAACGCATGAGACCGAAGCCGTCGGTCGACCCGGTCTCATGCGACAGCTTCATCTTGACATCTAGTTGTTGCTGCTGGCGGCGTTGAGCATCCCGCGCAGGGCCGCGGTCCGGATCAATTGCGGTACACCCGCCTTGTTCAACTCGCGGTACATCTTCAACGCGCCGGCCTTGTCGCCGTCAGCTGCCATCTGATCGGCGCACTTGAGGCAGGCGTCATAGGCCACCATCTTCAGGTTGTCGGGGGCACTGTCTTTGACCTTGTCCAGCACGGCCGCCGCGTCGGAGCCGCCGATCTTGCCCAGGGCACTGATCGCCGCACCCGCCAGCGACGGGTCCGAAGCGGTCGCCAGCTTGCCGATCTCGTCGGCGCCGCCGCGATAGCCTCGCTCGCCCAGCGAATTGACGATGCCGATCTTGGCCTTGCCTTCCGCCTTCGGCAGCGCCGCGAGCAATGCCTTGTCGGCCGCCTCGCCCGGGATGCGTTCCAGCGCATAGCGCGCCATATCGGACAGCTTCCCATCGGTCAGCATCTTCGCCAGCACGGGCACCGACTGGTCGGTCCCGATGATGCTCAGCTCGCGGCAGACGTATTGCTTGCCCGCGTACTTGGCGTCGGACTGGAGCACGCCCAGCAGGGCCTTTTCGATATTCTTGAGCTCGTCGGCGTTGCCATACGCCTGGCGGATCTTGTCGCTCAAGGTCGTGAGGGCCTCGCGGCTCTCACCGAATTCGTATGCCTTGACCTTGACCATCAGTTGATCCATCTCGGAACCCTTTGCTGAATCGGCTGCCGGTTTCGGGGTCGCGTCGACTTCGAGGTCGCCCAGCGCAAACTGGATTCCTCGCAGGTAGTGCGCCAAAATCGGCGGCGTCCACGTGATGTCGTGATTGTGCCCGAGCGAGCAATAGAACACGCGCCCTTGTCCCCAGTTCTTGATCCAACTGATCCCGGTGTCCTCATCGCCCTCGCGAACGCCTTTGGCGTTCTTGGTGGCCTCGTCGCTGAGGTCGAGACTCATCAGCACGAGGGCCTTGTCGCGCGAGTACAGCGGGGGGTCCGTGCGATAGATCTCGTCGCTGATCTTGAAGCCCTTGCCTTCGAACGGCGCCATCAGCGGGTGGTCGGGCTGATCGATCTTGAAGGCCCAGGTGCCGCCGCTGGTCCAGGGGTGGCCGGTGAACTTTCCGCCCATCATCTCCATGGCCTCGGGCCAATCGTAGAAGTTGTCGGTCGCGGCGTGGATGCCCACGATGCCCTTGCCCCCTTTGACGAAGTCCATGAGGCCCTTGCACAATTCCGGCGTCTTTTCAGGGCTCAACTTGAGGTGTGTCGTGTTGTTGAAGCAGACCGCGTCGAACTCGCTGAGCGTATCGGCCTTGAGCATGTTCGGATCGTCGGTGATCACCACGGAGAAGGCCCCGGTCTTCTCGCCCATGATCTGGAGCGCTTTGTTCCAGAAGGGCACGGAGCTGTGCTTGAACCCTTCGCAGCGATCGATCACCAGCATGCGTCGCGGCTCGGCGGGCTTGACCACCGGCTCGGTCGGCATCGCCGCCTCCATCTTCCGGACTTCCTCGGCCGTCGGGTACTTGAACTGCTGGGCCGCCGCCGGAGCGACCATACCCATTGCCGCGCAGAACACCGCGAGCAACGTCATGCGTACCGCATTGGATTTCCTCATCATCTTGGCTCCTTTCGTTTGGCTCATCGCAACCGCCCGCCACCTTCTCATTGTAGATCGGCTCGCGGCCTCATTCATTTCTCACAGATGCCATGGACTGCGCATCGGCCTGGACCTCATTCGGTTGGCCGCATCGTCGTTGACGAATACCTGCCGGTCGGGGTCCCACTGGATCTTGCGCCCCAGCAACATCGCAATCTCGCCGAGATGCCCGACGCTGATGGAGCGATAGGCCACCTCGATCGGCGTGATGGTTTCCTGCCGCGTCTTGACGCAGTCCAGGAAGTTCTGCTGATGGTCCCGGCTCTCGTAAAGCTGGATCTCGTCGGGCCCGATCACCTCTTCGAGAATCTTCGGATCGCTGGCGTTCAGTCCGCCGCGATTGACGTGGATCCAGCCCTTTTCGCCATACCAGCAGGTTCCCATGCCTTTGGGCACCTGCCGATCGTTGGCCACCGTCATCACGATTCCGTTGGCGTACTTGCAGACGAACTTGTACTGCATGGGTGCATCGTAGATCCCATCGTCCGGATAGACGCCTTCGCCTTCGACCTCGACCGGACCGGTGCGATCCAGACCCAGTCCCCAGTGGGCGATATCGATGTGATGGCCCGCCCAGTCGGTGAGCTGTCCGCCGGAGTAGTCCATGATCCATCGCCAGTCCCAGTGCGGGGCGCGACCCCCGTACTTCATGAACGGACGCCACGGCGCCGGTCCCAGCCAGAAGTCCCAGTCCAGTCCTTCGGGGACGGCAGAGACGGGCGGATTGCCCGTGCTGCCGCCGGTCGGCAGGCCCACCTCGACGGTGCTGACCTTGCCGATCCGACCGTTGATCACCAGCTCGCATGCCCGGCGAAAATGCTCGACCGACCGCTGCCAACTGCCGGTCTGCCAGATCCGATCGTAGCGATGGACCGCCTCGACCATCGTCTTGCCTTCGTGGATCGTACGAGCCAGGGGTTTCTCGCCGTACATATCCTTGCCCGCTCGGGCCGCCATGACGACCGGGATTGCATGCCAATGGTCCGGCAGCGCCAGCGATAGCGCGTCAATATCGTCACGCGCAATCAGCTCGCGAAAATCATGGTACGTCGCACAATCGCTGTTTCCGTATTTGTCATCGACCCTCTTCTTGGCAGCGTCGCGATGGCCCTTGTCCACGTCGCAGACCGCCAGCACCCTCGCGTCGTTCTTGTTGAGAAAGCCGTTCATGTTGCCGCTGCCCTGCGAACCGACCCCGATGCAGCCCATCGTGATCTTCCCGCTCGGAGCCGAGGCGCCGAACACCGACGACGGGACGATCGTCGGAAACGCTGCCGCCCCGGCGGCCGCGCCCAGGAACCGGCGACGTGATACCTGTCTTCTTGTCATATGTCTTGCTCCTCAGTTGCCCTGCAAGATGCTTTGAACCTGTGCCGCGTCAAATGTGCCACGGACTGCGGTAGCCCCGCGTCAGCAGGCGGTTGGCTTCGTCGTCGCCCAAGAACACCTCGCGGTCCGGGTCCCACTTCAACGACCGCTGAAGCTTGTACGCGATGTTGCCCAGATGGCAGACGCTCACCGACCGGCAGCCCGTTTCGATATCGCAGATCGGTTTGGTGCGCTTGCGGATCGCATCGAGCCAGTCCACGTAGTGGTTGTTGGATTCGTAGAGATGAATCTCGTTGGGACCGAGCTTGACGTCCTTGAGTTCGTCGGGCCAGGTCTTCAGATAGCCGCGATTGGTCTCGACCTTGCCCTTGGTCCCGGTGAACAGCACGCCGTTGGCGCTGTCGCGGACCATCGTGACCCCGTTGGCGTACTTGTAGGTGAGCACCTTGTAGTCCTTGCCGTCGGGCGGGATGATCTCGACCGGTCCGCTCTCGTCCATCCCCATGCCCCACTGGGCGATGTCGAAATGGTGGGCGCCCCAGTCGGTCATGCCGCCGCCGCCGAACTCGCTGTGATTGCGCCAGTGCGGGAAGATGTCCTTGCTGATGTGCGGCGACAACTCTTCATTATAAGGCCGCCACAGAACGGGTCCCAGCCACATGTCCCAGTCGAGATAGTCCGGCACGGGCTGCTCGGGCAGCGGTCGGTCCTGAGGCGGGCCGCCGATGCCGACAGTGACGTGCTGGAGTTCGCCGATGTATCCGTTGCGGACCAGCTCGCAGCCCAGACGGAAATGCCAATCGGAACGCTGCATGCTGCCGGTCTGGAAGACGCGGTCGTACTTGCGCACCGCGTTGACCATCGCCCTGGCTTCGCCGATCGTCTGCGAAAGCGGTTTCTCGCAGTAGATGTCCTTGCCCGCCTTGGCGGATTCGATCACGCCGACGGCGTGCCAGTGGTCGGGCGTCGAAATCACCACCGCGTCGATGTCGCTGCGAGCCAGGAGATCCCGGAAATCACCGGTGGTATCGCAACCCTTATAGGACTGCCCGCTCTTTCCGGCGTAATGGTCTTCAACGAGCTTCCTGTTTCGCGCCAGCTTGAGCTTATCCACGTCGCAGATCGCCACCACGTGCGTGCCCGGTGAGTTCAGAAACGAGCGCGTTAGGTGCTGGCTTTGCTTTCCGCAGCCGATGAATCCCAGCGTGATCCGCTCGCTGGGCAGCGTCCGTCCCCCCTGGGCCAGCACCGACGACGGGACCACGTAGGGGAATCCCACCGCCGCAAGTGTGCCTGCCGCTGTCCTGATGAAACCGCGCCGATCCATGTTGGTGTGTGTCATTGAACTGTCCTCGTTTCTCGGTGAATCTCACGGAGGTCGTCGGACCCCGAGCCGACCGGCTCCGCATGAATGCCGCACCTGGATCGCCAAGGATTGCTTCGGTAGCGGAATGAAGACCACTCTTCTGGTGTCTTCGCCACCCTCCCGACGAATTGGCGCCGAACCTGCCTGCGCCGGATGCTCATACTGCGTTCTCCTTCCACCGCCAAGGCCTGGACCCTGGAAAGGTCCAGGCCTTGCGGAAGTCGGCTGTGATTATCTATCGAACTGTGCGTCGAAGGCGATCTCCGACGGTTTGAAGTCGAACTTCTTGACCGCGCCACAGGCCTCTTCGGCGCCGTGCTCGCGATCCATCCGGCTGTCTTCCCACTCGATCGAGAGCGGACCCTGATAGCCGATGTCGTTCAGTGCGACGATGATTTCTTCGAAGTTGATGTCGCCATGGCCGATCGATCGGAAATCCCAGTAGCGACGCGGATCGGCGAAGTCCGTATGGCCGCCGAAGACGCCGACGGTGCCGTCTCCGTGTCCCCACCACACGTCTTTCATGTGAGCGTGGAAGATGCGATCGGAGAAGGTGCGGATGAACTTGACGTAGTCCACGCCCTGGTAGCCCAGGTGGCTGGGGTCGTAGTTGAAGCCGAAGCATTCGTGTCCCTTGACCGCGTCGATGGCCCGCTGGGCGGAAGCGATATCGAAGGCGATTTCCGTGGGATGCACTTCCAGTGCGAACTTGATCCCCTCAGCCTTGAAGGCGTCGAGAATGGGGGTGAAACGCTTGGCGAAGTCGTCGTAGCCGGCCTGAATCATCGCGGGCGACGCCGGCGGGAACGAATACAGCAGATGCCAGATCGAACTGCCGGTGAAACCGTTGACGACCTTGATGCCCAGCTTCTTGGCGGCCTTGGCGGCATTGATCACGCTCTGGGCCGCCCGCTTCTTGACGCCCTCAGGTTCCCCGTCACCCCAGACGCTCGGCGGAACGATGGCTTTGTGCCGCTCGTCGATGTTGTCGCAGACCGCCTGACCGGTCAGGTGCGTCGAAATCGCGTAGACTTCCAGGCCGTGCTTCTTGAGCAGCTCGCGCTTGGCCTTGCAGTAGCCCTCGTCGGCCAGGGCCTTGTCCACCTCGAAGTGATCCCCCCAGCACGCCAGCTCCAGTCCATCGTATCCCCAACTCGCCGCTTTCTTGGCCAGCGTTTCCAGCGGCAGGTCCGCCCATTGACCGGTGAACAGTGTGACAGGTCTAGCCATCTCGTAACCTCCTTTTGCAATTCAGTTTGGAGCCCTTTCCAAAGCGATTCCTTTCTCCAGGAAAGAACGCTTACGATCCTCGGGTTATTGCCATCCTGGCGAATGTGCGGTTGCTGACGTGCGTGTTTTCCATGGCCCAACGGTCCTCATACTGCCAAAGCACCGCTCCTCCCGGCGATGCCAAAGGTGCTTATTATACCGGCGGCGTCGCGCCTGGCAAACCCAAATTCCAGCCAATTCCCGGTTCGGTTCCGGCGAACGGAGTCTACCTAACTCGTGTGATTTTGAGCACATAGGCATGCCTGCACGGCGCTTCATCCGGAGAAAGAACGGGAACCTCAATCACCAAATCGCGACCAGACCGTCGCCATTTGAGGGATTGCGCGACACCCAGCATCGTTACAGTGGTGTCCGAGGAAACCTCGATATCTTTGAGGATCATCTCTTCTTGCGGCCATCGGGGCGACGTCGCGTACAGCGTATCGCCCTTGGCAGTGAAAAACGCGGCAATGACCGCCTTTTCGCCACCGACAGGGCCCGTCAGCTCGGCGATATCGTACTTGACCTTGTACTCGCCTCCGTAGCCGACCTCGGGTCGCTTGCCCTCGGTCCACTGGATCATGTTGCGCCAGGGGCGGGTGTCATAGATCGCTTCGCCGTTGACTTCGAGCCAGTCGCCAATCTGAAGCAGCCTTTCTTCCATGATGACGGGGATGCGACCGTCGCCGGTCGGGCCGATATCCAGCAGCAGATTGCCACCCCGGCTGACCAGGTCGACCAGCATGAGGATCAGCTCCCGCGAGCTCTTGTAGTCGGAGAGCTTCTCGGTCCGGCTGTACCCGTACGAATGGGCCATGCCCCGATTCTCCTCCCAGGGATGCTCGGCGCCCTCCAGGCCCGCACCGTATTCGGTGGTGTAGTATCCGCCGTGTTTGTGGCGTATGCCCTTGCCCCAGCGGTCGTTAACGACGACGTAGTCCCGGCATGGCGACTCGTTGAACAGCCAGGCCAGAAGTTCTTCGCTGCGCCAGTCTTCCGCAGACATGTCCCATTCGCCATCGGAGAAGATCACGGCGGGCTTATACCGCGTCACCACGTCCTTGAACTGCGGGATCATGTGCTTGTCGACATAGAGCCCCCGATCCGCCAGCCAGAGCGGGTTGTACCACTCGTACAGCGAGTAGTAGAAGCCCATCCGAAGGCCCTCGGCGCGGACCGCCTCGCCCAGATCGCCCAGCAGATCGCGATGGGGGCCGATATCGACGCTGTTCCAGGGCCGACCCCAGCTTCGGTTCGCTTCTTCGCTGGGCCACAGGCAGAAACCGTCGTGGTGCTTCGACGTCAGCACGACGTACTTCGCTCCCGATTGGCGGAAGACGTCGGCCCAGTGGTCCGGGTCGAACAGCTCCGCCTTGAACATCGGCGCAAACGACGCATACGGGAAGTCCGTCCCATAAGTCTGGGCATGATACTGCCACCAGGGCCCGTTCTTGTCCTTGTCGCCCAGGATCCGCCGCCAGTACCATTCCGAATACTGCCCCGGCACCGACCAGGCTGGCACAGAGTACACGCCCCAGTGAATGAAGATCCCGAACTTCGCATCCGTCCACCACTGCGGCGTAGGCCGCCGGTCCAGCGATTCCCAATTCGCCTCATACTCCTGCGCTCCGCCGATGCCCGATCCCACCAACAGCGACACGAACCAACCCGCCACGAACAAACACATCCATCTCTTCATCGGAAGAACTCCTTTCGACACAAACCCAAAGCCCACGACACCCCCGCGTCGCCCTGCGGAATGCATCATAGGCCCCGGATGGAATTGAATCCAATGAAAAGACGTGGCAACGAGCGGAGCTCCCCAGCAAATCAGCCATGTGAATACCCGGACGGGAACGCCCGCCGGTTCCAGAAACCCGATTGATCTGCACGGATGGAGATGCTCTGCTGTTTCACCGACCTGGCGTTGACCGTCACCCCCGCACTCCAGGAGCGCAAAGATGCTCAACCGGTTGCAGGACGTACTCAGGTCCTTTCAGCAACATGACGTCAAGTACGTCGTCTCCCGCCAAGACCTGATCCGTTACAAACGTGCCGCCGGCCGCGACATCGGCCTCGAAGACGTCCGCCTGCTCGCAGACACCGATCCACCTGACGAACCACCGCCTGAATCCCACTGAAGCCCCGCCCCACTCAGCCCAAGAAGCCCTCTCCCGGACAACACACCCACCGCATCGACTACGGGACCGCACAAGAAACGCAATCCGCACCCGAACCCCCCCGCCGCCCACGGCGGGGGGAGGGAGAAAAGGGAGGGGGAGCGGCGCG
>CAZTGH010000010.1:0-32500 GCA_964612985.1 uncultured Pirellulales bacterium | reverse complement strand
GTGGGCCTTGGGATCGTAGCCTTCCGCTCGGGCGTGGATCGTCTCGGGTGCGCCGAGGTCGAGGGCCCAGAAGACCGGGTCCACCACATGGCACACCCAGTCGCCGATGACGCCGCAGCCGAATGGGGTCCAGCGCCGCCACGTGCCAGGGACGTAGAGGGGATGATAGGGGCGATACTGCGCCGGTCCCAGCCAGAGGTCCCAGTCCAACTCGGGCGGCACTTCGTGCTTCTCCTTGAGCCTGTCAAGCTCATCGATGACACTGTAGACCGATCCACAGGCGGCGTGTACCTCCGTGACATTTCCGATCGCGCCGTCCCAGATCCACTCGCAGAACATGCGGATCGTGTCGAAGGAGTGCCCCTGATTGCCGAGTTGCGCGACGACCTTGTGCTCGCGCGCCGCCTTCATCAGGGCGCGGACCTCATGGACCGAGTGCGCCAGGGGCTTTTCGCAGTAGACGTGCTTGCCCCGCTGGATCGCCTCCATGGCGATCACGGCGTGGGTATGGTCGGGTGTCGCCACGGTCACGGCGTCGATCCGGTCGCCCATCTCGTCGAACAGCTTGCGGTAGTCCTGGTATTTCCTGGCTTTCGGGAAATGCATGAAGGCATCGCCCGCCCGGCGGCTGTCGACATCGCACATCGCGACGATGTTCTCGTCCCTGGTGCCGTGGATGCTGGCACCGCCCCGCCCGCCGACGCCGATGCAGGCGACGTTGAGCTTCTCGCTGGGCGGCGTCTGGCCCTGGCCCAGCACGTGGCGCGGCACGATCGTAAAGGCCGCGATCGCCCCGCCGGCGGTTTTCATGAACTGGCGTCTCGACGTCATCTTCACTCGATCACTCATCTCTGCACCTCAATCCAGTCGCTGCCGAGCCCGACGCATGGGCCCTCTTCAGAAGCTGTCACAATACCGATACGCGGCGATCAGAGCCTGTTCGCCCTCTTTGCCCGGGCGACTGTTGCCATGTTCCATACCCAGAATCCCTCGATAGCCCTTGTCGTGGATGTGCTTGAAAACATTCCGGTAGTTGATCTCACCCGTCGTGGGCTCTTTGCGGCCGGGATTGTCGCCGATCTGGAAATAGGCGATCTCGTCCCACGCCAGATCCATGTTGGGGATCAGGTTGCCCTCGGAGATCTGCTGGTGGTAGAGATCATCGAGGATCTTGACGCTTGGACTGTTGACCCCTTTGCAGATCAGATAACCTTGCGGGATCTTGGTCAGAAACAACCCGGGGTGATTGGCCCACCAGTTCAGCGGTTCAAGCACGAGGACCAATCCCGCCGGCTCGCACACCTCGGCGCAGACCCGCAGGTTCTCCATGCAGTTGGCCATCTGGTAGTCGTGTTCGAGCTTCTGGCTGACGTTGCCCGGCACGAAGGTGGACCACTTGGCGTTGACCCGTTTGGCGACTTCCACCGCCTTCTTCATCTGGGCCCGCAGTCGGTCGTGGAGATCCTTGGACGTGCTGGTGGTGAATTCATTCCGATCGAATCCGCCGGAAGAGACGAAGACGCCCATCGTCATGTCGAGTTGCTCCATCGCCCGGGCGATTCTTTCCTGGAGCGCGACGGGCTTTCCCATCATGCCGTTGTCTTCCCAGGCCGTGAAGCCCTGGTCGGCAGCAAACTTGAGCTGATCGACGGGATCGTCGCCCGCACTATTCCTGAACATGCCAAAATGCGGGGCATATTTCATGCGGAACCTGGCCCGGTTCGCCCCGGTGTCTTGTGCAAATGCCCTGTTGCCTGCAACCGCACCGGCTCCTGCGGCTAGCGAGGTGGCAAGAAATGCTCGACGGTCCATTCTGTATCCTCCCAAGAAAGCGAATTGTCCTTCAAGTGACGTGGCTTCATGACCGTGGAGTTTACCACAGGATCGGCCAAAACCCAAGACCAATCCCATTCTGTCACAGTATCGAGTGCGTCCAGCAAATGGCGGTAGATTCGGGCCACGGTTCCCGATCGCCACTCTTGGGACCGGCCCACCCTTCATATGTCATCTCGACCGGAGCCTCTCTTTTCTTGTCACCCTGAGCGGAACGAAGTGGAGTCGAAGGGTCCGGCCCCGAAGAAGTCAGTCTCCTGTCGTGCGTCTTGCCCATCCAAACGTTGACGAGTTGTTGCGTTTTTGGGTACCGGCGCATGACGCGGACCCCAGCGCGTTCAATGCCAGATTCCTCCATTCCGCTTCGCCCCAGTCGGAATGACAAAGGAGAGAAGGCAGTCGGGTCGGAATGACAAAGCGGATGCCTCTGCCATGTCACAGGTGGGAGTGCCACCGTATTCCGAGCGTACGGGCGATGCTCTTTCGGTGCCCCTGCAACCGAGAAGGGCTTTGCGGCGAACCGGGAAACACCGTGTGCGTAGTAGGGTTGGTCCCATGTGGATCGGTCCAGGATCACCCCGACAACCTTTGTGTAAGGAGTTGATGATGGCCAACGTGCTCTATATCAAAGCGTCGCCGCGAGGGGACCGATCTCATTCGGTGGCGGTGGCGGAGGCATTTCTGGACGCATATCACCGGATCCATCCCGAGGACCGCGTGACCACGCTCGATGTCTTTCGGGACGAGTTGCCTGCGTTCGATTTCGAAGCGGTTTCCGTCAAGTACAAGATCATGCACGGTCAGGACCACAGCGAGCACGACCGCCAGGTGTGGGACGGAATCGTGGCGGTGATCGAGCAATTCCAGGCAGCCGACAAATACGTGGTAGCGACTCCAATGTGGAACTTCTCAATTCCGTACCGATTCAAACAGTATCTCGACATTATCGTGCAGCCGGGTTTGACCTTTACCGTGACTGAGGATGGGCGTCAGGAGGGGTTGGTCAAAGACAAACCCGTCTTCCTCGCTCTGGCCCGGGGCGGGGCGTACCCCGCTGGAACGGAGAAGGAAGGCTTCGATTTCCAGAAGCCCTATCTCGAAGCGATCCTGGGGTACATCGGCCTGACGGATATTCGCTCCGTCGTCGTCGAACCGACGTTGATGGAAGGTCCACAGGCGGCCGCCAGGAGCAAGGCGGCGGCTCTGACCCAGGCCAGGGAGATGGCCAAGACCTTCTGACGACGGGCTCGATCCACATCAAGACACATGGCAGCCCGCTGGGGTGCGGTCGGAACACGGTGGCACTTGGGTCTGCCGCGTGCGCCTTGTCATTCCGACTGAAGCGGAGCGGAATGGAGGAATCTGGCAGCGAACATACTGTGCCCTGCATTTCGCGCCGGTTCTTGGGATGACGCAACGGGTCAACCACTCCATGGGTCCTGACACGCGCCGGCAGACTCACTTCTTCGCCACTGGATCTCTCCACTTCGCTTTGCTCCGGTCGAGATGACAAACGAGAGCTCTGCCGGTCCCAGGCATAGTAGCCATGGGGCGTGGCCCGAAA
This sequence comes from uncultured Pirellulales bacterium, assembly GCA_964612985.1. Classification (GTDB taxonomy): domain Bacteria; phylum Planctomycetota; class Phycisphaerae; order Sedimentisphaerales; family Anaerobacaceae; genus Anaerobaca. The sequence continues at coordinate 29,103 of CAZTGH010000010.1, read as the reverse complement.
TCGCCACCATTTCGGGACCGCACCCGCCCGCTGCTTCCGTTGATCCGGAGGTGGCGGGCTTTTTTCGTATGGGGTATACTGGAGCGGTGACTCGCCCGACGAAACAAGGTGCGTCGTTATCGAGGAAGGATGCCATGAGAAAAAACGGTCTGTTTAAGACGGTCGTGATGGCGCTGACGATCTGTGTCGCGGCAGGCGCAGACGGGGCGCGGGCGCAGATGAGCGAACCGGAGCGGGAGAAGATCGAGCAGGCGGCGCCGAGCAAGTGCGCGGTCGCACCGAAGAAGCCGCGACATCTGCTGGTGGTCAATCTCAACATCCGGGACGGCAAGGTCGTCAGCGGGCACCCCTCCATCCCGTGCGGCAACTATGCCATTGAGCTGATGGGCAGCCGAACCGGCGCATACGAAACGACCATCAGCAACGATATCGGCATGTTCCGCCCGGAGAAGATCAGCCAGTTCGACGCAATCTGTTTCAACAATACCGTCGGCGTGCTCTTCGATGACCCCGAACTGAGGCAGAGCCTCTTGGATTTCGTCCGCAATGGGGGCGGATTCGTCGGCATCCACGCGGCGGCGGCCACCTTCGTGCAGTATCCGATCTACGATCAGTGGCCCGCGTTCGGGCAGATGCTCGGCGCCTACGAGGATGGCGGGCATCCCTGGGGTCCTGAGGAAACGATCACCATCCGCGTCGAGGATCCGAGCCACCCGCTCAACGGGGCGTTTGGCGGTCGGGGGTTCGAGATTCGCGATGAGGTCTTCCAATTCCGTCATGGCTACTCGCGGGACAAGCTGCGTATTCTGCTCAGCATCGATCCGGAGAACACCGACATGGGTCCGAGTCGCCGTCTGCTGCCCGAGCGACGAGCGGACAAGGATTTCGCAATGAGCTGGGTGCGAAGCTACGGGCAGGGCCGCGTCTTCTACACCAGCTTCGGGCACAACAAGCACATCTTCTGGAACGGGCCTCTGCTGGAGCATATCCTGGCCGGAATCCAGTTCGCGCTGGGCGATCTCGAAGCCTCCACCACGCCCAGCGGTCAGCTTTCTCAGTAGAAAGGACCGTTCGCTCATGCAACGACCTGTCACACGTCGCACGTTCCTCAAGAACGGCGCCGCTCTGGGCGCTGCGTTCACCATGCCCACCTTTGTTCCGGGTCATGTGCTGGGGGCTCAAGGGGCGGTTCCGCCGAGCGAAAAGATCGTCATGGCCAGTATCGGCGTTGGCAGCATGGGGGGCGGGCATCTGCGTGCCTTTCTGGGGCAGAAGGACGTGCGCGTGGTGGCTGCCTGCGACCTGCGGGAGGCGTTCCGCCGAAGAGCCAAACAATGGATCGATGAGACCTACGGCAATCAGGACGCTCGGACGTATCGCGATTTTCGCGAGTTGCTGGCGCGTCCGGATATCAATGCAGTCTGCATCGCGACGCCCGACCACTGGCATGCGCTGATCGGCATCGAGGCCGCCCGCCAGGGCAAGGACATGTACCTGGAGAAACCCGCAGACGTCCACGTTGCAGCCGCGAAGGCCCTGCGCCGGGCGGTGAACGATTACGGCGTCGTCTTTCAGTTCGGGACTCAGCAGCGCTCCGGGCGGGACTTCCGTTTCGCCTGCGAACTCGTCCGCAACGAGCGAATCGGCAAGTTGCAGACGATTGTCGTCGGCTCCGTCCAAGGTTTGTCTCTACCCAATCAACCGACCCAGCCCGAGCCCGACCCGCGAGACTTCGATTACGATATGTGGCTGGGACCCGCTCCGTGGGCACCGTATTCGTTCGAGCGGTCCGCCTCGCGTGCCGAGGGCAGCGCCGGCTTTTGGATGCACATCCACGATTACGGGCTCGGCTGTCTCAGCGGCGCCTGGGGGATCCACCACGTCGATATCGCCCAGTGGGGCAACGGCACCGACGACACGGGACCGCTGGAGATCGAAGGCACCGGCGTACTCCCTCCAGACGGGCTCTGCGACACCCCCCTCTTCTGGCGCGTCGAGCACCTCTACGCCAATGGCGTGACCATGATCCACATGGACTCGCGACACACGGAGGAAGAATTCCCGCAGTTTGCCGAAGCTCGTTCATCCCTTCAGATGCCCGGTTGCGGCGTCCTCTTCATCGGCTCCGACGGATGGGTCATCGTCTCACGCGGCGGTGTCGATGCCAGACCCAAGTCGCTTTTGCAGGAGACGCTCGATTCCGGAGATGTTCGCCTGGCGGTGAGCAACGATCACAAGCGAAACTTCCTGGAGTGCGTCCGCACGCGCGGCAAGACGATCTGTCCCGTCGATACCGCGGTCCGCTCGGACACGATCTGCCACCTCGACGACCTCGCCATCCGTCTCGGTCGCAAGCTCCAGTGGGACCCGCAGAGAGAGGAATTCGTCCACGACGACGAGGCCAACCGTCTTCTCCGGCGGCCTATGCGCAGTCCCTGGACGCTGTAGTCCTGAATGCGGCTATTCGCCCCACCGCTCGGGAATCGGCTCCAAGAGGATGCCTTCACTGCGCCCGCTTCGACGATGCACGACACCGACCAAAACCCCGTGGTTGTTCAAGTCGGAGAAAGTGAGGTAATCTCCTGCATGTAGGGAAATACAGATATCCAGCGGAATCCGACCTCGTCGCAGATCCCACAGGTAGTTCTCGGTGTGGACGGAAAAGTGACGAAGCTTGGGCAACGTGAGCGCCGGGCGTCGCTCCTGCCAGAAGTGCACCTGCCCAGCATCATTGAGCCTCGGCACGCCGGGATCACCCCCTTTCAATCGTCCGACCGTCTCAACATCGGAATCCGGATGCCAGACGACGACGTCGATCCCGTCCTTCTCCGTTCGCGACAGGCCCACGATACGACCGGTGTTGTTGATATGGGTTAACTGGCGCAGCGGCAGAGGTTCGGACGTGACGACTTGTCCGCCCTTCGTGTGCAGCAGAAACGAACCTCTTCCCGTCGAGACGACTACTTGCCCCGCGTCGTTGAGCGACCATGTGCCTGTGCTGCCCGAGTCCGATGGCGTCAAATCGTGGATGCCGTGAATGGCATCCCAGAGGAATGCGTGGTCCACACCTGATGCGGTTCTGGCTACACCCACCACCTGCCCGAGGTTGTTCATGGCTCGAGCCCGGACCGAGTCACCTCCCAGGGTCGGCAGGACCGTACGTCCAGTGTTCGGATCCCAAAGGAACGCGCGAGCGTGCCCGTTGGGGTCGCGCGCCGTCGCTACGATCTGCCCATGCTGGTTGATCCCGACCGGCTCGGATGCCACGGGTCCCAGATCGTGCATTCCACTGTAGCGGTCCCAGAGAAACAGATGCCAATCGCCGCCGGGCACCCGGGAAGTCCCTGCCACCTGTCCGCGATCGTTGATCGCCCAGGCAACCGTATAGCTACCCCCGAGCGAAGGCAGAATCGTCTCGCGATAGCGCGGTATCTCACGATTCCAGAGGCTCAGGGTCAGAGCGAAGGCCAGCACCATCAGGCACGACAGCAGGAGCGATACAATGGCAAGGTGTTTCCGCTTCATTCTCGCCTCTCGTAGCCACTCTTGTGACGGCAAGAGACAGCGACGACCACGATGATGCTAGGATCGCTTGTCTTTCAGCAACCGGCGGATGCGGAGCAGTTCGCCAACGCTCCAGGCCTGGGCGGAGCAGCCTTTGGGCTCCTGGGGTTCGTCACCATCGAAGATTTCGGAGATGCTGCCGACGCAGCCATCGGCGGTCAAGTGTTTCAGGAGCGGTTCGATCATCTCCTTCGCCCTGGCGATGGCGGCGGGCTTGAAGTCGTTGACCTTCAGGTAGGCCTCGACGAACGGCCCCATCAGATAGGGCCAAACGGTGCCCTGATGATAGGCGGCATCGCGGTTCCGCTGAGGTCCTTCATACCGGCCGAGGTAGCATACGTCGCGCCGACTCAGGGTGCGCAATCCGAACGGCGTCAGCAACTCGCGTTCGACCGATGCGACGATCGCCTTCTGCCTGGCCCCGCTCAGGGGCGGCCCATACGGCAGGGACACCGCGAAGATCTGGTTCGGTCGAAGGCTCGCGTCGATCTGCCCGTCCGGCAGGATCGTGTCGTTGAGGTAGCCCAGCGGTTCGTTCCAGAAGAGTTCGCAGAAGCTCTCGCCCGCCTGCTGGGCCATTTTGGCGTAGTGCCGCGCGTCGGCGATCAGATCGGTCCGCAGACAAAGCTCGTGCATCCAACACAACGCGTTGTGCCACAGCGCGTTGACCTCGACGGGCTTGCCCCAGCGCGGGGTGAAGGTGGTGCCCTCGTAGCGGGCGTCCATCCAGGTCAGTTGAGTGTCGGGGTCGCCCGCGCGGATCAGACCATCGACGTCGGCGTGGATACCGAACCGGGTGCCGTTGCGGTACGAGTCGATGATCCACCGAATCACCGGGAGCAGGTTCTGATGGAACGTGGTCTTGTCCTCGGTGGCTTCGAGGTACTCGAAGGCGGCGTGGACGAACCACAGCGAGGCGTCGACGCTGTTGAAGTGGGCGGGTCCGCTACGGTCGTCGAAGCGGTTCGGGATCATGCCTTCGTCTGCCGCCGCGGCAAACGTGCACAGCACCGACCGGGCCTCATCAAATCGCCCGGTCGCCAACAGCAATCCGGGCAGCGAGATGAACGTATCGCGGCCCCAGTCGGCGAACCAGGGGTAGCCGGCCACGATGCTGGTGCCCTCGACGTCGCCATACCGGCGCTTGACGACGAACTGATCGGCGGCCAGCACGAGCGTGCGGTCGGTCTCGTCGCTCACCTGTGCATCGCGAAGAAGCTGCTTCTGACGGTCGGCCAGTCGATTCTTGACGACCTCCACGTCCACCCTCGCGGTCTGATCGGGACGGTAGCGTTCATCCAGGCGGGCCCAGAAGACGATGCGTCCATCCTCTTCGACCAGGCTGCGGAAGAACCCTGGGGTCCAGAGATCCTCGGCAGCGTCCTGGCCTCGCTGGCGATTGACGCGATAGGTGAAATCGAACCACCACTGGGGCTCGTCCTCAAAATCCATCCCCGCGCCGTTCATCCGCAGGATGCAACTGCCCGGGGTGTCGTATCGCACGACGACGTCCGCATCCTGGCGATCGCAGGCCAGCGACGCATCGTCGTGCTGCATGTGGTGGAAGTCCCGCAGCCCGACGAAGGGGCGCACGATAAACTCGAGGGGGTCCATGATGCCGTCGAAGGTGTACTCCACCACGACCGTGTCGCTGTCGGGGGCCAGATAGATCGCCTTGTGCAGCTCGACCGTCTCGAACTCATAGATGAAGTGAGCGCCGGTATCGCGACGAAACTCGCGCAGGTGCGGGCACGGCGCCAGGACGGGATCGCCGGAGAACTCAAAGGTCGAGAGGTGATAGGTCTGCGGTCCGCAGTTGACGATCTCCTGGCAATTCGAGAGGGCCATGACGCGATTGACCGGCGGGTTCAGCGCCCCGATCAGGAAGCCATGATAGCCGCTCGTGTTGCAGCCGATCACCGTGCCGGCGGCATAGCTGCCTCGCTCGTTGGTCAGCAGCCATTCGCGATCCAGCAGGCTCGCGATATCGGCATCTTGTACAGCGATACGAACGATTTCCTCGGCGCCGACCTTCGGTTGTGTCAACACTGCCGCTCTCCCGTGAAATGGCGATTCCGATCTCTGAAGTCATGGGCGCCGATGCGGCGCGTGCAGGTCAATTCGCTACCGACAGGTTCGGCGTCGTAGCGGATGACGGGCTGGAGGTCGGACCCGGCACCGCCTGGATGCTCGGGCGGACGCAGCGCCGCTGAAGATGATCCAGCACGTTCATGAAGTTGATGTACGAATCGTAGGGCGAATCGTAGGGATTGAAGTACTTGTGCACGTCGCCGTCGGCGAAGTATTTCGTGCACATGTAATAGAAATGGTCCGAGACCTGGAGGCGACGCCAGTCCGAGAGGATCTGCTCGTCGTTAATCCGCTTGATCTTCTTCTCGAGCCGATACAATTCGTGGATGGCGTTCGACTGCATCGGATTGCCGAGCCAGGCAGAGAGGTCTCGCTCGGTGTCGGCCCAACTGATCATGTGGCGTACATCCACTTCGCCGACCGCGTCGTAACCGGCGACCACCTCGCTGGGCGTCTTGAAGTTGTTGTCCGGATGCTTGAGGATCTCCTCGGGAAGGTGCCGCATGAACTCGAAGATGCCGGTGTCTTCCCACTGATGCTCGCCCAGCGTCTCATAGTCCATAAACAGGTTGACCACGTTGCCGTTGCCGTTGACTGCGTTGACCCACTGGCTGAACTTCGCGGCGGTCAGCGGCCATTCGACCCAGTGGCGATTGGAGAAACGAAACGCGATGTCGTCGCTGAGCGAGTAATTCTTCAACAGCATCTTGAGGTGCTTGCACCCCTTGGGGCGATAGAGGAAGTTCGGACTGCGGTAGCCCAGGATATGATCGGCGCCCTCGGTGATCACGGCATCGAAGCATCCCATCGCCTCGATCAGCAGGGCCAGCTCGTTGTTGTAGATCAGTTCCGTGTTGCGAAACACCTTGGGCTTCTGTCCGAACAGATCTTCGACGGTCTCGGCGTGTTTGCGAACCTGCTCGACGAACTCCTGGCGGGAATAGAGGAAGCTGAGGCTGTGGTAGTACGTCTCCGCGAGGAACTCCACGCAACCTGTCTGGGCCAGCGCATGAAAGGTGCTGAGGACCTCGGGGCTGTACATCTGAAGCTGTTCGAGCAGGATGCCGGTGAGGCTGTACGAGATCTTGAAGCGTCCCTGGTGCTTTTCGATGAGCTTGAGCAACAGGCGGTTGGCGGGCAGGTAGCACTTGTTGGCCACTTTGCGACAGATGGCGGCGTTCTTGGAATCGTCGAAGTAGCGTTGATCGTTGTCGAAAACAGTGTAGTGGCGCAGCCGCATCGGCTGGTGCACCTGGAAGTAGAAGCAAACCGAAGGCATACCGTTCCCAATCCTTTTCTCAACTGCCGCCCTTCCGTGGGCGAACTCCCTTTCTTAGGCCGGCACGAGCAGTTGCTCGTAGATGTCGGCGCACTGCCGGGCGGCGTCCTTCCACCGCAGCTTGCGAACTTCGAAGTTCCCGTGATTGCGGAGCGTCATCCGCAACGGCGGATAGCGCAGCACTGCGACGATCTTGTTGGCCATCTCGTTGACGTCCCAGAAGTCCACCTTCAGGGCGTGGCGGAGGACTTCGGAGACACCGCTTTGTTTGCTGATGATCACGGGCACGTCGTTGTCCAGCGCTTCCAGCGGCGCGATGCCGAACGGCTCGGATACCGACGGCATGACGTACAAGTCGGCCATCCGGTAGATCCTGCGGACATCGTCGCCCCTCAGGAAACCGGTGAACAGCACCTTCTGCCCGATCCCGAGCTGCGCCGCCAGTTCGACCGAGCGGTACATCAGGTCGCCCGAGCCGGCCATGACGAACTTGACGTTGTCCATGGCCTCCAACACCTTCTTGGCGGCATGCAGGAAATACTCGGGGCCTTTCTGCATCGTGATCCGGCCCAGAAACAGGACCAGCTTCTCGTCTCGTCTGATGCTCGTATCGCCCATCGACCAGGAACCGTTGCGTTCGACGCCGTTGTAGACGACATCCACCTTCTCGGGGGGGATCCCGTAGCGGCTGATCACCAGGCTGCGTGTGAAATGGCTGACGGTGATGACCTTGTCGGCCCGTTCCATGCCCTCGCGTTCGATATCGTACACGACCTGGTTGACGTGCTCTCCGCTGCGATCGAACTCCGTCGAGTGGACGTGGACAACCAGAGGCTTGCCGGTCACGGCGGCAACGGCCACGCCGGCCGGATAGGTCATCCAGTCGTGGGCGTGAACGACGTCGAACTGCTCGTCGTGTGCCAGTTGAAGCGCCATCGTCGCATAGCGGCGCACTTCACGGTACATGTTACCGCCGTAGTCACTGCCGTGATCGTCGCCGAGATCGTCGCCGGTCTTGCCCTGTTCGATTCTCTCGCGGCGCAGGCGCCGGCTTTCCTCCATGCGTTCGTCGTAGCTCTCGGGGGTGGCGTAGGCCTGCAAGGGGGACGCGATCGTCTTGAAGATCACGTTGGTCAGATCATACTCGGTCATCGTGCGGCCGAGCCCCCGATCCCGACAATGCGGCGAAAGGAGTTTGACGTGGGTTACATACTCACTTTCGACCGTCTTTGGCAGCACGAAGGTCACTTTCACACCGAGCTGGTCCATCGCTCGCGTCAGACCGTAGCAGGCCGTACCCAGCCCGCCGCTGATGAAAGGAGGAAACTCCCAGCCAAGCATGAAGACGCGAATCTGCTGCCCCTCATCGTTCAGTCCCATAAATCCTCACTTCTTCCCGGGGCTTCGTAGGACCCGCCGCCGCAGCGGCATATCACCGAACACGAGCCTGACGAATCCATTTTCAAGGTCACATTTTCCTTAGCGCTCCTATATACCCTAAGGTATCGGCTGCCACGCCTACATGCTTGATTTTCGTGCGCAAAAAATTTTCCGGGTGTCACAGGAGTTTCCTCAGTTTTATCGGCCATCGGACGGCCCGGAGTACAGGAAATCTTTAAAAAAAGCCCCTTTCAGGGCCAAATGCCCCACGTTTATAGGCTGTTGTCGAGGCCCGGAGCGGCCCGGAATATTCCGAGCCCGCGCGGGGGAAATATCGGCTCGCCCGCAGCTTTCGAGCGCTCGCGGCAAAAAGCAAAGCCGTTTCGAGCCCCATCCTCGAAACGGCTGATCCACGACAGGCAGCATCGGATGCCAAGAGGCGTCGATCCGGTTGGGCTCCCCTACCCGATCAGAGATCCTGGGCCTTGACCGTGCTGCGACGGTTGGCCTTGGCGCGGGCCACGGCCGCATCCAACAGACCGTAGACGCGCTCGCTGACCGCTTCCAGAGCCTCGGACGACGTCATCATCTGCTGATCCTTGATGTAGGCCTTGACCTTGCTTGCCACCACCAAAGGTTCCCTCTGTTCGTTTGTCATTGCGGCAATCCTCCCTGATTCAAGAAAAAACACAGAAACGAATGTTCTTCGGCACCATTTTCTCCAGCGCCGCACGGCGTCCGATGATCTTATTGCCCAAGCCCCCGCGCAATGCAACAAAAAAAAGCGACAAGCTCTAAATTTCTGCCTCTGCAAGGCCGATAGGCTCCAATGAACTCGGCACAGACGGATCTGCCGTGTGGCCACCGTCCGGTGGAATCCGGGCCAATACCGAACCAGGAGAGAGGGTGGAACGTCGAGGGCATCTGCCGGTGGGCGGGCGACACCAGACTCCTGGGAAACCAGAAGCACGCTGTTCTGTTATGGAGCGCGAAAATGGGAAAGCCGATGGACAAGAACAACAACGGACAAGCCAAGCTCAAGGACCTGGTGGTGGTCACCCTCTTGAGCGACGCGGACCAAGCGAAGGAATACCAAACCCTGCTGAAGCTCAACGACATCCCGGCCACGATCAAGGAGCAGTTCGACCCCAGCGGCGAGTACAAGGGTACGGCGATCATGGTGCCGGAAGACTTCCTCGACGAGGCCCATGTGGTCATTGAGTCGCAGGACGCCTACGACGATTTCTACGACTACGCCCTTGAGGACGAGGACGACGTGGACTTCGACGCCGATTTGCTGGACGACGAGTTCTGATTCGTCGGGCTGTACGCACCCAACCCATTGCGGTTTCTCTTCGCGGGCACCGCGCACGCAGGGAAACCGTTGAGAAGATGAAGGCCGAGGCATTATGACTGAGACACGCGAGAAGCATTCCGAGCCCCTGTGTTGCACCAAGGGTGGCTGCCAGTGTGCGGGTGATCGCCGGCAGAGACCCGCTGATACGAGCGACCCCGACTTTGTGGAGCGGCGCAGCGGACTCGAGCGCCGTCAGAACGTGGTGGACCGGCGCGTGGGGTTGGACCGGCGCCGCGGCCCCGGGCGGCGTCGCAGCGAGGACCGCAAGGCCGCTGAAGAAGGGCAGATGTCGGACGAGCAGTTCGAGTTCGTGATGGCCATCGACGAATACAAGCGGGCCAACTCGCGACCGTTCCCGACCTGGACCGAGGTGCTCGAGGTGATCAAGGCTCTGGGGTATCGTCGGGTGGCCGAGCCGCAGTCTCTGGCCGAAGCCCAGAGCGACACAGGCAAGGCCGCCAAGGCGCGTCGACGGCAGCGACAGTCGCAGTTGGCCAAGTAAGGAGAGCCTCGGCGGCTTTCGCGCGTGGATGCGCTTGTCCGGCGGGTCCGAGAAAGCCCACTGGAGGACAGAACGTCTTTTTTCTGCCTGCCCCGGTGGGTCCGCCGGCCGCATTGCCGACGGTGAATTGGCGACATCACCGCCTGGAGGGATGGCGGACCAGCCAGACCCGTCATTTTTCTGCAAATGACAGCACATTTCCCTTGCCTTTGCGTACAACAGGCGTTAAGGTAATGGTTTGTTCGCTCTCATGGGAGGGGAGGGCTGATTCCCGCCGGTCGGTAGACCCCCTGCAAACAGTGTTTTGGACGAGGAATCACCAACAATCGGTGCAAGGGCGACGCTCTTCCTGCCGATAAGAGCGGATCTGTAGTTATCGCGGCAATCGAAATGGCTTTTGGGACAACATGGACAAGATCAGCAGAATTCGGAACATCGGGATTTCGGCGCATATCGACTCGGGCAAGACCACGTTGAGCGAGCGCATCCTCTTTTATGCCGGTCGCATCCACCGGATGCAGGAGGTACACGCCGGCGAAGGCGGTGCGACCATGGACTTCATGGACCTCGAGCGGGAACGGGGGATCACCATCACCTCGGCGGCAACGCAGGTGGCCTGGCAGGACAAACATATCAATCTGATTGATACGCCCGGCCACGTGGATTTCACGGTCGAGGTCGAGCGGTCGCTGCGCGTGCTGGACGGGGCGGTCATGATCCTGTGCGCCGTCGGGGGCGTCCAGAGCCAGTCGATCACGGTCGATCAGCAGATGAAACGGTATCGGGTTCCGCGGATCGCATTCATCAACAAGATGGACCGAACCGGCGCCGACCCCGACCGCGTCCGCCAGGACATGGCCGAGAAGCTCGGGCTCAACGTCGTGCCCATTCAGTTGCCCATGGGCGCGGGCGAGAGCTTCACAGGCCTGGTCGATCTGATCGCGATGCAGGCGATCACGTTCGAAGGCAAGGACGGCGAGAAGGTGGTCCGCGGTCCCATTCCCAACGCCTACATCGAACGTGCGGAAAAGGCCCGGCACGACATGCTCGAAACGCTGAGCATGTACAACGATTGTCTGATGGAGATGCTCCTGGAGGAGCAACCGGTCGGGGAAGGCCTGATCCGCAAGGTGCTTCGCGACGCTACGATCAATCGCGACATCGTGCCGGTGATGATGGGCTCGGCCTTCAAGAATAAAGGGGTCCAGCCGCTGATGGACGCGGTCTGCGACTTCCTGCCCAGCCCGATGGACCGTTCGTATTTCGCGCGCGATCACGACAACGACGGCACCGAGACTCCGCTGGCCAGCGATCCGGACGCTCCATTGGCGGCGATGGTGTTCAAGATCGCCGACGAATCGTTTGGTCAGTTAAGCTACGTCCGCGTCTATCAGGGACGGATCGTCAAGGGTCAGCAATATCGCAACGCTCGGACCAGTCGCGTGGTGCGCATCGGTCGCATGGTGCGGATGCATGCCAACGACCGCCAAGATATCTCGGATGCCGGTCCGGGAGACATCATTGCCGTGCTGGCAATCGACTGTGCCAGCGGCGACACGATCTGCGGCGAGGGCATCAACTACTCGCTGGAAAGCATCTTCGTGGCCGATCCGGTGATCAGCCTGTCGATTACGCCCGCCAGCTCGGTCGATCAGGAACGCATGGCCAAGGCGCTGAACCGCTTCATGAAGGAAGACCCGACGTTCCGCGTTTCCACGGACCCGGAAACGTCCGAAACCGTGATCGCGGGAATGGGCGAGCTTCATCTGGACGTTTACATCGAGCGGATGCGGCGTGAGTACAAGGCCAACGTGACCGTCAGCGCTCCGAACGTCAGCTACCGCGAGGCGCCCACCGTCGAGGCCGAGTTCAATTACCGACACAAGAAACAGACGGGCGGCTCGGGGCAGTTCGCGCACGTGATCGGTCGGCTGATCCCGCTGACCGCGGATGCGGAATCGACCTACGAGTTCGAGGACAACATCACCAGCGGGCGTATTCCCAGCGAATACATTCCGGCGGTCAACAAGGGGTTTCAGGCGGCGATGAAGAAAGGACCGCTGGCCGGCTACGAGATCGTCGGCTGCAAGATGTGCCTCGACGACGGATCGTTCCACGCGGTGGACTCCAGCGAGATGGCGTTCCGCATCGCGGGACGCGACGCCTTCATCGAGGCGTTCCGCAAGTCCAAGCCGTGCCTCCAGGAACCGATCATGACGGTCGAGGTCGAAACGCCGACCGAGTTTCAGGGCCCGATCGTGGGAGACCTGAACAGTCGTCGCGGGATCATCATGGAGACGACCGTCCGGGACATGTACACCGTGATCCGGGCCGAAGTGCCGCTGGCCAACATGTTTGGCTATGCCACGGTCGTTCGCGGTCTGAGCCGGGGGATGGCGACCTTCTCGATGGAGATGTGCCGCTACGCCCAGGTCCCGACCCGACTGGCCGAGGAGATCATCAATCAGCGTCGTGAGAAGAACGAACAGGCGGCCCGCAGATAAGCGTGCGCCGCTCTGTTGCCGAGGGTCTGTGGCTGCCACCAGGGCGAGGTCCCCGAATGGGGCGCGTTCGCGAGGCGGCCATGTGCCCGGGTTCTTAGTGGAGTCTCTCGCTGATGGAAGCACCGCGTCACCCCACTCCACACCTGTGGTCCGATGGAGGGCTGGTCTGTCTATCCCTCAAGGACCGTCTTTGTTACCTGGCCGCGCGTGTTTGCCGGCCACACATTAGGATTGTTTCATGCCATTTAACGCGTTTGGTCTTACCGACCCGCTGGTGCAAGGGATTCTTGCGACCGGCTACACCGCCCCCACTGAAATTCAATCTCAGGCGATTCCCATCGCTCTCGACGGTCACGACATCATCGGCTGCGCCCAGACCGGCACCGGCAAGACCGCCGCGTTCGTCCTGCCGATCCTGAACCGGATCGGTCACGAGAAAGCCGCCCCCAGGAGGGGAATCAAATCGCTGATTCTGACGCCCACGCGCGAGTTGGCCATCCAGATCGAGGAATCCATCGTCGCTTACAGCCGGTTCCTAAGGCTGCGAACGCTCGCTATCTATGGAGGCGTCAGCATCGAAAACCAATTGAAGGCCTTGCGTCGCGGGGTTGACATCGTCGTGGCCACCCCGGGCCGGCTGCTCGATCACATGCAGCGCGGCTCGGTCGACTTCAAGGCGATCGAGGTGCTTGTGTTGGACGAGGCCGACCGGATGCTGGATATGGGCTTCATCCGCGACGTGCGAAAAATCGTCGCCGCCCTGCCCGCCAAACGGCAGACGATGCTCTTTTCGGCGACGATCAGTCCCGAAATCAAGGCGCTCTCGGCGGGGATGCAGAAATCCCCGCAGATGATCCAGATCGGCCGTCGGCAGAACCCGGTCGAGACGGTCACGCAACACGTCTACCCCGTCGAGAAATCGCAGAAGATCGACCTGCTGCTGCACATGCTGCAAACCACCTCGATGTACAGCGTGCTGGTCTTCTCGCGCACCAAGCATGGCGCCGACAAGATCAAACGGAAGCTCGATCGCTCGGGCATCGAGTCGATTTCGATCCATTCCGGACGCAGCCAGGGCCAGCGACAACGGGCCCTCGACGGCTTCAAGAGCGGCAAGTACCAGGTCATGGTCGCCACCGATATCGCCGCCCGGGGGATCGACGTTTCGGGCATTTCGCATGTCATCAATTTCGATGTGCCGGCTTTCGCGGAGGACTACATCCACCGGATCGGTCGCACGGGACGCGCAACCGCTACGGGCGACGCAATCACGTTCGTTTCGCAGGACGAAAGGAAGTATCTCCAGCAGATCGAGAAGTTCATCGGGCGAAAGCTGCACGCCAAGACCTTCCCCGGATTCGTACCGCCGGCAAGTCCGCCGCAAAACGAGAAGAAGCAGCCCGCCGGCTCCCATCGCCCCGGCGGCAAGATTGCTTCGTCGCCCAAGCGTCCCGCGCCTGGCAGCAAGAGCGGCTCGGTCCGGCGACGGCGCGGGAAAGCGAGGTTCCAGTCTGTCTAGATCGGCATCCATCCCAACGGTACAGGATACGGGTATCGCGACGTGCCCTGCACGTACAACGACCGCGTCTCGAGGCGTTTTCTTCTCGCTTTTGGAACGATTCTGTTGTTCAATGCTGGCCATGACCAGACGAAGATCGAAGAAGACGACCTCCGCAGACGCTCAGAAAGCTGCGGAACCGGTCGAAGGCGTAGACGACGTATTGGAGTCGGCCGAGCAACGTCCTGAACAGCAAGAGGCGTCCACGGCGCCGGCCGAAAAGCGGCGCTCCAAGGGTTCGCGAAAGCGACGCGGGGGCAAGAACAGGAAGAAACCGTGGAGTGTCGAAGAGTTCCAGGTTCCGGACAAGCCGGGCGAGGTGCGTTTCCACGACTTCGACCTGCCCGATCCGATCTTGCACGCGATCGCCGACCTGGGGTTCACGTACTGCACCCCGATCCAGGCGAAGGTTCTGGCACACGCCCACGCCGGGCAGAACATCTCCGGACGTGCGCAGACGGGAACGGGCAAGACCGCGGCCTTCCTGATCACTATCTTCAGCAAATTCCTCCGAGAGCCCATCGAGGGCGAGAGGCCGACCGGGTCGCCGCGAGCCCTCGTCCTGGCGCCCACGCGGGAGCTGGCGATCCAGATCGTCAAGGACGCCGAGGATCTCGGCAAATACTGCCGGTTCAACTGTCTGGCCGTCTATGGCGGACTCGAGGTCAAACGCCAGCAGCGCCGGCTCGATAAGGCCCCCGTGGATCTGATTGTGGCCACCCCGGGGCGGCTGCTCGATTTCGTCAAGCGAGGCAGCATCAAACTGCGGGACGTCGAGGTCCTCGTGATCGACGAGGCCGATCGGATGCTGGACATGGGTTTCATTCCGGAGGTCAAGCGGATCATCCGCGAGACGCCGCCGAAGAACAAACGCCGTACCATGCTTTTCAGCGCCACCCTGACCGAGGACGTGCTGCGGTTGGCGTCGCAGTGGATGCCCGACCCGGTCATCTGCGAGATCGAGCCCGAACACGTGGCGGTTGATACGGTCGATCAGATCGTCTACATCGTCACGACCCGCGACAAGTTCAAGCTGCTCTACAACATCCTGAAGAAGCGAGAGGACAACCGAACCCTGATCTTCTGCAACCGGCGCGACCACAGCCAGACGCTGGTCAATAAACTGAGGAAACATGGGATTGCGTGCGACCTTCTTTCCGGGGCGGTGCCTCAGAAGAAACGGTTGCGCATCCTGGAGGAATTCCGCACGGGCGAGATCCAGGTCGTGGTGGCGACCGACGTCGCCGGGCGGGGGCTTCACGTCAAGGACATCGGCCTGGTGGTCAATTACGAGTTTCCGTACGAGGCGGAAGACTACGTGCACCGCATTGGACGCACGGGCCGGGCCGGCGTGGCAGGGACCGCCATCTCGTTTGCCTGTGAGGACGAATCGTTCATCATTCCTGAGATCGAGAAGTACATCGGCAATTCTCTGGTCTGCACCATGCCGGAGGAGGAACTGCTCGCCAGAGTTCCGCACCCCAAATAGTCAAATCGCAGGTCCGATAAGCACAAAATGCCGTTTTGCGTTCTGTCGCAGTGGCCTTCGGAGCCGAATGTGGCCGATAAGGAGGTTGAATACCTCCGGCCATGCCGCCGGGTTCGACAATCGGATACGACGGAACGAAACAGCATTGAGGGGTTCCTGCGATGCCAAGACCAGCGGAATCGACGCACCTGGCCCAGCGACTCCAGCGTCGGGTGAAATCCTGTCCCTTCTGCGCCGAGGAAATCCGTTACGAGGCGATCAAGTGCCGCTTCTGCGGCGAGTTCCTCTATGGCGACCGTGCCACGACCAAGACCAAGTTCGGCCCGTCCGATTTCCATTGCGACCCCGAGGAGGCCGAGGACGATGTCGTCGACGAACAGGAAGAGGACGACCTGCTGTGGTGCGGCCGGCCGAGCGTCTTCGCCCTGACCGGCACCGCCCTCAAGCTGGGCATCTTCTGCATGCTCTGCTGGGCGGTTCTGAAGTATCGTGTCACACAAGCGGCGGTCTACGTCGATAACTACCTGCCCAGGGTGAACCTCTCGACCGAACAATGGACGCGGATCGAGGCTTGGATCGATCTGGGGGCGCTGGCGCTGATCGCGGGGGCCCTGCTGACGCTGCTCTGGAAGCTGGCGACGCTCAAGAGCATCTACTACGAAGTGACGCCGGACCGCATCGAGTGGTCCAGGGGCATCTTCGACCGCAGGGTGGACAACATCGATCTGTTCCGTGTGATCGATTTGAAGCTGCGGCGTTCGCTGCCGGAGTGCCTTCTCGGCATCGGGACGGTCCAACTGACCACCAAGGATGAATCGGACCCGACGTTCGATTTCGTCAAGGTAAGACGCTGCCGGGATCTGTACGATGTCATCAAAGAGGCCGGGCTCGAGGCAGACCGCACCCGGAACGTGATCCACGTCGAGTAGGCCCGCCGCTTCACTGGCGGAACGGCACGCCCGATCCCCCGCAGGTCGTCAGTGTGAACGCGAGTGCTCGCGGTCCAGGAGCCGCACGAAAGCCCCCTTCTTGGCCTTGAGCCAGGTCTCGAACGTCTGCATCTGCGGATTCAGGGCCCGGCACGCCTCCAGGTCCGCCCGTCGGGTGGGGATGTAGAGACGGTTGAACTCGAACATGTTCGCCAGGTCTTCGGCGCCGGGAAACTTCAGCGCCGCGAACTGTTCGCGAGGCACGTGCCGGTAGTTGATCTCGGTGCCCAGGATGCGCGTCATCGTCTCGGCGTACTGCTCGCCGGTCAGTTCATCGCCAACGATGCCGACGACCTTTCCGATATACTCCTCGGGCCTCTCGAAGATGACCGAAACGATGCTTCCGACGTCCTCGACCGCTACGCCGGCCAGCGGCGTATCGCCCTGGGGAAACCCGAACTCGAAGCTGCCGTTCTTCTGCCACTGTGGCGGGAAGAACGTCAGGAAGTTCTCGAAATAGAACGCGATGTGCACGAAGGTGGCTGGGATGTCGAACCCGCGCGCGTACGCTTCGAGCTGCGCTTTGAGGTCGAAGTGCGGGACTTCGAGTTTGCCGGCGCTGATCTTCTTGCAGTGGGGCAGCGTGCTGAACACGAAGTGCTCGACGTTGGACCGGCGGACCGCATCGACGAGGTTTTTGCCTTGGCCGTACTCCCTTTCGAAATGCTCCCAGAAGTTGGTCACCCCATAGCAGCCGTAGCAGCCGCTCAATGCCGCGCGGATGCTGTCGAGGTCTTCCAAGTTCCCCTTTACGACCTCCGCACCGGCCCGACGCAGCGCCTTGGCCTCTTCGGAATCCGGATGTCGGGTCAGCCCCCGCACGTTGAATTGACCGCGTGCCAGCAGGTGATCGGCGACACTGCCGCCCTGGGCGCCGGTGGCCCCGACGACGAGAATGGTCTTCTTAGCTTCCATGGCCTTATCCTCCCGTATGAGCCTGGATGATCGTTTTCGGATCGATTCGGTTCGCAGCACCGGATGAACCGCATCGGCCATCATTGCTACGCTCCGGCGCGTGGGAGAAGTTCTGTCAATTGTCATCGCATTGTCTCAAGAAGGGCAATATACTACGATGATTCGGGAAATCGCTGATACCGGGGCGCGTTTTTGTCCAACAATTCGGGGCTTGATGATGACAATGAAGATCGCACTGCTGCTGATGGCGACGGCCGCGACGGCGGATCGCCCGATTGTTCCCGCCCGGCCAGAGGGACACACCGTCCAACCCGAGGTGATGCAGCGGGTCTACGAGGAGGCGAAGACTCCCTTCAAGGTCGGCGTGATCCTCCAGGGCGACGACGGCAAGAAGCTCGATTGCCCCAGCGTGTTTCGCTATGGCTCGAAGTGGTACATGGTCTACATCCTTTTCGACGGCAACGGATACGAGACCGCCATCGCCGACAGCAACGATCTGCTCACCTGGCGACCGCTCGGTCGGATCCTGCCTTTCCGCAGGCAAGGATGGGACGCCATGCAGGCGGCCGGCTACATCGCGCTCCAGGACACCGCCTGGGGCGGGTCCTACGAACTGGAGTCCTACGACGACCGATACTGGATGTCGTACATCGGCGGCGCGTTGACCGGCTACGAGACCGACCCGCTGGCCATCGGCATCGCTTGGACCGACGAGCCGAGCGAGCCGAGGCCCTGGCATCGCCTCGACGAACCCGTGCTGTCGCGCGATCAAGCCGACGTGCGACCGTGGGAGAGCCTGACCCAGTACAAGAGCAACATCATCCGCGATCCGGAGAGGTCGCTGGGTTATCCGTTCGTGATGTTCTACAACGGCAAGGCCAAGGGCAGCCCCGAACGCATCGGCATGGCAGTCTCCAACGACATGCGGCACTGGCTTCGGTACGGGAGCGAGCCGGTCATCGACAACCAGACGGGCATCTCGGGCGACCCGCAGGTGGTGCGGATGGGCGACGTCTGGGTGATGTTCTACTTCGGGGCCTTCTGGCGGCCCAAGGCCTTCGACACGTTCGCCTGCTCCTATGACCTGGTGCACTGGACCAAGTGGGACGGACCCGATCTGGTGGCCCCGTCGGAGCCCTACGACGAGACCTACGCCCACAAGCCCTGGCTGGTCAAACACGACGGGATCGTCTACCACTTCTACTGCGCCGTCGGCAACCAGGGCCGCGTCATCGCCCTGGCGACCTCAGAGGAACTCCCGCGCCGTCGTTCGGTTAGTCGGGCAGAGTTTCGTCAATGATCTCCTGCGAGGGCACCTCAAAAGCCATCCCGCCGTTGACGGTATCGCCTCCGAGAATACGAGTACCGTTTGGAAGAACGTGGTGCAGTTCTGCTGAAGCACCCCCGGTAGTGTGCAGGACCTGAAGGCGCAGGACGTATCGACCCGGGTGCTCCACATGGAAAACGCAGTCGTGACGCGTCAGCAACGCGTCCTCGTCGCCATCGGAGAGGTCAGAGCTGCCTTGCCCGTCGTCCTCGGGTAACAATCCATGAAGGAAGTGTCCGACGGTTGTGCCGCCGATATCTAGGCAGAAACCCATATTGTCACTGATGTCGATCCCGAGGATGTTCAGGCCGGCTGGAAAGTCGACCACGGTAACGGCCTGGATACCGAAGTAGTCGTCATCATCGCCATCGGCAGGGTTGCCGGGCGACGCGACAAAGCCATCGATCCCCGGGAACGTCTCATCGGCGAAACCATTCCGGCTGTCAAATGCACCCGTGTGGTCCGATGAATCATAGAAATTGACTTGCGTGCTGGTGCGTGTGCCCTGCTCAGTGAGAGGGATGACTCCGGCGAAGAAGTCACGCTCGAAGTCCTCCACGTTCTCGGGAGTGATCTCGAAGGGGTGCTGGGCATTGCCTCCCCAGGCCCAGACACCGGGCGTACCGGAACCTGGGCCGGTGATCCGCGCGTCGGGCTCAATCCTCGGCAGAGGCATCGGGACCGGTTCTACCATGGCTGTTGTCGGAGTGAGGTCGTCCTCGAACGAGACGTCGTTTCCGTCGAAACCGAACACGCTGGCTTCTCCGGCGAATCTCAGCGGTCCGCCGTTCGTCAAGGCACCATAGACTGGGCCTGGAAGAGCGCCCTGCAGGTCCGCAAAGGGAATCTCGACCTTCAACTGCGTGAAGCCACCGAGGACGGTGGTCTGGACGGCGGCGCCGGCGAGGGGATGCCACTGGCCATCGCCTCCCGGCTCGACATATCCTGCGAATCCCCGACCGAAACCAATGATCGACTGGGCCTCGTTGAAAAAGTCCGGCAAATCCACGGGATCCTCCGCACCACCTCCGAGTGCCGACAGATACAAATCGATGCCTGCGGAGTCTGGGAAGGCGGTCGTATGCAGCACCGCCTTGACGATCAGATGGCGCTGTTCGATCGGCGTTAGAGGCGAACCGGTCCTCATCTTGAGATAAACCAAGTCGACGTCGCTCGAGCCGAAGCCCGACTCACCGGCTCGATCGTAGTACACGTCGCCCAGGAAGTCGGCTGTCCAGCCCTGGCCTTCGGAATGGAAGAGTGCGCCGCGTCTGCTGCCATGGTGTAATGCCCAGAGCAGTTCCGGTGCGAATCCGTCGGCGTACGAGGATCGCTGCATCCCGATCGGCCGCACTCCATCCAGAATCATTCCGGCCTGTCCCGAATCGAGCGTGGTGCCGGTGCCGCCGGTGAACATCAGGTTGGCCGGGTCGAGGGAGCCCGGGACGCGGAGGGTTAGCGCGAGCCCATAGACGAGGTTGCGCGCCGTCTCCTGGGGCGATCCAGCGCGTTCCAGGAATGCGACGGGCAAGATGCCCCAATCGAGATAGACGCGCTGCGGCTCTTCGACCCAAATGTCGTCAGCGATATTGAGTTTGACCCCTTTACCAGGACCATGGTACCTGCTCGCGCTGACATCCCCGATCGAACCTCCGGCGGCGCCGTTCGCAGACGGAGTTCCCGTCAACTCGAAAAGGCTTCCCAGCAGCACCTCACCCGCCTCAGCGGCCGCAATTCGGCGATCCCCGTCGCCAATCTCTATGTCGGCGTACAGACGGAAAACGGATAACTGGACGTTCGCCGGGGCAAGAATGCGGTTGGCCTCACGGATGATCTGCTGGACTTCGCTGACGTCGGCGGGGTCTTCGGGCCCCAGGACGTTAACCAGCAACGGGACCTCGACGCCCCCTGGTTCAACAAGTACGTTGGGAGCCACGTCGAGACCAGCTTGAGCCGAAAACGGAAACAGGCACAACACTCCGAACGCCACCCACGTGGGCAGTCTACTCGCCAATAGAGTCTCCATCTCATATCCCCCCAAGTCATAGGCTGTCTCTTCGATCCTCGTTCACGCTGCTGGAGCCACATGTATAGGACTAAAACGGCCCTATTTATGTGCAAAGAACAACGTACGCATCCACCAATCTCACTCTACCGCCATTGTACCGATCTGCAGGGAACCGGTTCAGGCATTCTTCAGCGTTTTTCTGCGTTCTTCCCGACACGCTTTGCAGATGGTGAACTGGTGGATGCGGCCGATGACTGAGGTCGACGCGCGTTGCTTGGCTCCCTGTGAGGGCGTCTCTACGGCCAGAGCTGGTCGTCGAGCCAGTCGTCGGCCATCAGGGCAAAGTCGCCGAACCCGACGGCAAAGTCGCCGTCCAGATCGGCGGAGAGACCCAGGTCCCACGGCAGTTCGCCCGTCCCGTTGCTGGCCAGCCAGGCGACCTCCGCCTCCGAGAGGGCATAGTCGTAGATCCGGAAATCGTCGAGCAGGCCATCGTAGTGCCCGTACCAGCCGGAGCCGATCAGGAAGGAGTTGATGTTCTCGATCGGCGTATCTGTCCCCCACCGACTGTCGTAAAGCACCCCGTTGAGATAGATGCGCATCAGGCCCTTGTCGCCTTCGGAGCCCACCCGCGTGTCCTTCGTGAACGCCCAATGGTTCCAGCGGCCGGTCCATTCGCCGACGGATCCGTGTCGGCCTCCCACGCGATTGGCGAACGACCACGGCGTCCCGCAGTCCCAACGGTAGTATCCCGGGGCTCTCCAGCAGCCCAGATGGACAGCGATCGACGGATTGGTCAGCCCATAATCGTAGTTCGAGCAGCAGATCGTATCGTTGCGATGGGGCGAATCGTCGCTGCGCTGCCAGAAGGCGATGGTGATCGCCTCACGAATGCCGTCGAAGATCGCCGGCGCGTTGGCAACTCTCACAGCGTCGCCTCGATTGGCGAAGTGAATGGCTCGCCCGTAGACGCCTCTCTCGAACGCCGGACGGCCCTGGATCTGCCCGTGGGACGTGCCAGCCATATCATTGGCGTTGCCGTCGAACGGGTACCACAGCACCGGAGCGTTCGGTTCGACCACCTCGACCCACTGCCCCCGGGCACCGAGCCACTCGGCTGCCATCTGCCCCAGGTCCCGGTGATCCACCCGGCAATCGCCGGTCAGATCACCCAGCGGTCGACATTCGTCCAGGCATACCGACGAATACAGACTGATGTCGTCGACATAGATCGTGCCCTTTCCATACTCGCCCGCCTGGGCCGACGGAAAGGAAAATCCCAGCGACAGACTCGTCACCGAGGCCAGGTCCACATTGTTGAAATCCGTCAGCGGAATCTCCCAGACGCTCCATTCCGGACGCGTGAGGATGCTCTTGTCGTCTTCGTACATCACTTGCTGCCCGACGGTCCCGTCGCTCAGGACCGCATACATCCGACCCTGAGTGTCGTTGCCGGGCAGGCCGTAGATCCAGACCGCCAGGATCCGGGCGCCCGCCTGCGTCCAATCCCGGGGCGAGCCGAAGTCTCGGTACGCCTCGCTGGAATAGAGGCTATCGTAGTAATAGGTGAACCGCATCGACTGCGGGCAGCTATGGCGGGCGTACGAGGTCTCTTCCCCCACGCGGGCCCGGCCTCGCGTGTGCCAGGTCTCGTGGAGATAGCCGTCGGAGAGGCCGTAAGTGTCGAAATCCTCGATCACCACGTGGTCGGCCGTCGTAAACGACCAGATCGGGCCGGCGTCTCCTTCGTTGGCGTCGACGCGCCAATAGTACGTCGCATTGAGGGCCAGACCGTTGGGGTCGAAGCAATTGGCATCCGTCGGGAGCACCGCGAACACAGCGCAAGGATCGGCGGTCTCGACGCGGGTCCGCACGTCGCTGAGGTACAGCATCTGGTCGCCCGCGTCGCAGGCCGGCGTCCAGCTCAGCGTGGTGGCCGGAGCCACACCGTCGGTACCGTCGACGGGATAGGGGTAATCCGCCCGCGCACCACAGGCCCGCGAGATGCGAGCCTTCATGTAAGCGATGTCGAACCCTGGAGCGCCTCCTCCACTATCAAGGGCCACCAAACGCACCCCGCGAGGAACGAACGGCGTGTAGACGTCGGGCAGATCGAAACCAAGGTAGCTCACCGCCTGCGTCTGGGCGAGGTCGGCCCGGACCAGCGCAACCGGGTACTCCTGATCGGCCCCATCGGTGAGAAAGATGATGGCCTCCTCGCCGGCCTGGCCCCACTCGGTCAGTTCGACGTCGTTGCCATCGCCCGGGACGATCCGACCGGAGAACAGCAGCTCGATCCAGTGATCCGTCGGCGCAGTGACCGCCGAGCGATCCGAAGGCGGCGGTCCGACCAGCCACTTCTCCGGCTTGACCGGCACCGGGTACTCCCCCGTCGCACTCATGCCGACCCAGCAACTATCGTCGGCGTCGTAAGCGTCGCGCAGGGCCGATGGATACTCCAGGTCGTCCGCAACCGCCGGAAGCACCACCGCCGAGAACACCAACCCTATACAGGCAGCGAACCATCCTGTCGTTCGCATGGTTTGACCTCCAACTCCGCCCTCGTCCATTACCCCGCCAAGACCTGAGCGAGCCCAATCATCATCACGCCCTCATTATAGCATTTCGAGGCCTCCGGTGCAAAAATCCCTACCTACCACACCTGACAATACGGTGTGCTGTGCATACCATTGCCACTCGTCGACCTGACTGCGTGCCACCGCCATCACAGCCCCTGTTCGTGGCGGTGGCACGCAGTGGCTGCAATGACCTGTCGCAGCGATCCGGAGGTGTGGCCAAGACGCGCCACTGTTTGCCGACCGCACCCGGTCCGACGGCGGATACGAAAAGGGTTGCGGGTGGCCGGTTGGCAGCTAGACTTATGGGGATCGATTCCCCTGCGGGCGCGCGGGTCTGGATGAACCGGAATGCCCCCGGGGCGTACCGGAAGCAACAGCCGGGACCGGGGCAGCCGTCGGTCCGGAGGATTACATGGATTTGGGGAGCGGCGCGAATGGAGTTGCACGACAAGCGGATTGCCATCCTGGCGCCGGTGGCGTGGCGGACCCCGCCCCGGGCGTACGGCGCGTGGGAGACGGTGGCCGGCAACGTTACCGAAGGGCTCGTCGCGCGGGGGTTTCGCAACGTGACGCTGTTTGCCACGAAGGACTCGCTCACCCGAGCGAGGCTCATCGGCTTCGTCGAGCGGGGGTACGAGGAAGACAAAACCCAGATCCCTCCCGTCTCGACGTGCCTGCACATCTCCAAGGCCCTGGAGATGGCCGACGAGTTTGACCTGATCCACAGCCATTTCGACTACCTGCCGTTGACGTACGCGCGGTTCATTCGCACGCCCATGCTGACGACGATCCACGGGTTCAGCGAGCCCGATATCCTTCGGGTGTACCGCGAGCACAGGGACACGTATTACGTCTCGATCAGCGATTCGGACCGCGACCCCGAACTGCCTTACGTCGCGACGGTTTACAACGGGATCGACCTGTCGAACCTGACGTTCCGCGAGCAAGCGGGAGACAAGCTCATCTTCCTGGGCCGGATTCATCCCGACAAGGGCACGCACCTGGCGATCGAGGTGGCCAAGAGAAGTGGACGCGACCTGATCATCGCGGGCATCATCCAGGACCGCGACTATTTCGAGCAGCAGGTCGAGCCCCACATCGATGGCTCCTCGATCCGCTACATCGGCGCCGTGGGGCCCGTCGAGCGTGATGCCCTCTTCGGACAGGGCCTGGCGGTGCTGCACCTCAACACAATCCCTGAGCGGTTCGGGCTGGTAATGGCCGAGTCGATGGCGGCAGGCGTTCCGGTGATCGCGATGGACCTGGGCTCGTGTCGGGAGGTGATCGCGGACCGCCAGACGGGATACCTGGTGAGCAACATCGACGAGGCTGTCGAGGCAGTCCGCAACATCGGGCAGATCGACCGAACGAAGTGTCGTCGGCGCGTGGAAGAGAACTTCACCATCGACCGCATGGCCGAGCGCTACGAAGAAGTCTACGCCGAAATCTTCCGGCGCGAAGCCACGAAACATTGAAACCATCGCACTGGGATATACAAGATGATCCAGAATGATCGTTGCCGGATGGACAGTCCAGGACAGACAAGAAGGTCAACACACCCAGCTCGTGGGGGCGTCCTGCCTGCGATACAACGCCTATATGCGCTTTGTCATTCCGACCGAACAAGAACGCGGCGACCGGCTTCTTCGCGGCCAGACCCTTCGACTCCACTGCGTTCCGCTCAGGGTGACAAGCAGGAGAGGACGGTCGGGATGACAAACAACGATCGCACCACTCCTTTGTGAAGGGCATACTATGAGAAAGCCAATCGTCAGGCGGTACGAAGGCAATCCGATCTTGACGAAGGAGGATATTCCGTACGCGGTTGAGACGGTGCACAATGCGGGGGTGGCCAAGTACCAGGGGCGGTACATGATGCTGTTCCGCTCGCACCTGGATACGGGTCGCTCGATCATCGGGCTGGCCGAGAGCGAGGACGGGTTTCGCTTTAGCGCCCGATCCGAGCCATTCCTGACCCCGGGCAGCGAGCCACCCTTTGCCGAATACGAGGCCTTCGGCGTCGAGGACCCGCGCATCACCTTTATCGAGGGCGCCTATTACATCACCTACAGCGCCTATTCCAAACATGGCGTCCGCATCGGCCTGGCGCGCACCACCGACTTCGAATCCGTCGAGCGGGTTTCGCTGATCACCCAGGCGGACTATCGCAACACCGTGATCTTCCCCGAGAAGATCGGTGGCCGGTACGTGCGTCTCGACCGGCCCCATTCGGAGATCAGTCCCTGGTCGATCTGGATCAGCTACTCGACCGACCTGATCCACTGGGGCGATTCCCAGGTCGTGATGAAACCGGTGACGTATCACTGGGACGAGATGAAGATCGGCCCGGGCGCCCCGCCGATCAAGACCCCACGTGGCTGGCTGAACATCTATCACGGCGTCTTCCCCACCATGGACGGATGCGTCTACCGCCTGGGTGTCGCGCTGCACGACCTGGCCGATCCCGCCAACATTCTCGCGGTCGGGGACCGCTGGATCCTGGCGCCCGAGGATCCATGGGAGATCGTCGGCTACGTCCACAACGTGGTCTTCACCTGTGCCGCGGTCCCCGAAGAGGACGGCACCCTCAAGCTCTACTGGGGCGGCGCCGACAAGGTCATGTGCGCCGGCACCGCGAACATCGAAGAGCTCGTCGACTTCTGCCTGGCGCATCCGCGTGCGGCCCTGTAGCAAGCCGGAGCCGGGCGTTTCAGAGCGTGGTCCGTCGACCCCGCCTCAGAACCAGCAGGCCGCAACCGACGAGCAGCACACTGCCGGGGACCGGCACAGAGATCGGTTCATCGGTCGGGAACCGGACGCTGATGGTCAGGCCGGGAAAGGTAAGCACCTCCTGCATCGTGCCGTCGGCCACGGTCGTCGGAACGCTGCCAATGTTATGCTCCACATGCCACTGGAGAGAATCGAATCCGCCGCCGCTGTCCGACACGAAGACGGTCTGCAGGGCGGGCCCGTAAATCTGCACGCCCAACAGGCCCCGAGTCGTTCCCACGCCATCCACGACCTTGGCGTAATACATGCCCTCCACACCCACGGGGTTCAAGAGTATGGCCATAAGGTCGGCCTGTCCGATGGACGTTTCTATCTCCGGATGCGACTCGGGCACGCCGGTTCCTAACAGGGCATACAGTGCAAGAATGACCGGCGGAAGCTCCTCGAGCGTCGGGATCTCGTGCGTGACCACCAGCGGGTGATCGCCCGGCCGGTCGGTGAACTCAATCGTAGGTACGGCCCACGCCGGGCCGGCCACCGCCAGCACGACGACGGACGCCAAGAGACAGACCACAGCCGAACGAACGACGGAATTCAGAGTCCACATGCGCCGCACTCCTCAGAAGCAAACACGGAAACACCACTCCAACACCACGCTCAACGATACCCCTTTCCCGACAATCCGTCAACAGAAAAAGGGGATGCAGCCCGCCGTCACTACACACCGCTACGGGCGCCGCGCGAGAACGACCAGAACGCGTGACAAGGTGAACGGTGTGTCTGTCGCTTGTCGTTTGGCCATGTGGGTTTTCAGGCCAATAATCCAGACCGCCAAGCGACAAACGACAACGACAGAGGGGCTTGTCACCCTCTGTCATGCTCGGCCTCGGGCAGGTGCCACTGCCAGGGGCCGGTCGCCTGGTCCCGCTTCGAGCGGATGCGCAGATCGCTCTTGGCCCGCTGGACGGTGCGCCAGTTGAACCCCGCGTCTTCCGCCTCGCGGCGGACGTCGCTGGTCGCCATGGGTCCAGCGTCGAGCAGGTCGCGGAGCCAGGTGGCGGCTTCCTGTCGGACGGTGCGGTCGCTGTGGTTGTCGCTGTTGGCGGTCTCGGCGGCGATCGCTTCGGTGGCGGTGAGTTCCACCGCTTCGCTCTGCCAGCAGATGGCGGGCGGGTCACCGTCGATGGTGAAGGCGAGCCCTTTGCCCTCGGCGGCGAGGTTGTTCTTGCCGGGCAGCAGCAGGCGGCGGTCCTTGTTCTTGCGGTCTCGGGTCAGGTGCCAGACGGAGCGGGCGACCCCGGTAAAGGCCCGGCTGCCCAGGGCCAGGTCGTCGGCATGCCCGACGGCGGCGTTCTTGCGACGATGGGCGACGACCAGGACCGCGGGACCATACTGCTCGGCCAGGCGGGCCACCGGGTCCAGCAGCAGGCGGACGTCGCTGTCGCGGTAGGCGTCGGTGCCGTTGCCCAGGTACGAGCCGATCGGATCGACCACGACGAGCTTGCAGTCGGGGTGCATCCGCAGGCACTGCTCGAGGGCGTCCACGTCGGCCAGCGTGAAGGCGGCCTGGTAGCTGCGACCGTCGGGACTGGTCCGCTGCACCATCGAGAGCAGGTGGGTGCGTCGCACGTCGGCGCCGTGGGCGTCGAGCCTCGGTCGCAGCGTGTCGGCGGGGTCGTCCTCGGCGCAGATGAAGATCACCGAGCCGCTGACGCCTTCGCTGCCGTCGGGCCAGGGCGCCCCCGTCGAGACCCGCGCCGCCAGGTCGGTCGTCAGGAAGCTCTTGCCCTCGCCCGGTCGGCCCACCAGCAGCGTCAGGCGTCCCATCGCGATCCGCTCGGGCCAGAGCCAGCGGACGGGAGCGGGCACCACGTCCTCGAAGCAGACCAGGATCGGCGTCTTCGTCTCGACGCTGTTGGTCGTGACGCCGTAACGCGTTGCGTTCACGGGCACACTACGAACCAGTTCCGCCAGCGTGCGCTTGCGTTCGTCGGGGCTCTCGCCTGCGTTGATCCAGTCGAACAGATCGCCCCTGGGCGCCAGACCGGGCAGTTCGACGATCCGCACGCAGGCGGGCGGGTCCAGACGTCCGAGGATGTCCGCCACCGTCTGCGCGTAGCGGCGTCCCGCCTCGTCGTGGTCGGGCAGGATCACCACGTCGCGTCCCGCCAGCGGTCGCCAGTCCGCCTTGGCGGCGCTGCCGCTTCCGTGGGGGCTGGTCGTGCCCAGCAGGCCCAGCCAGCCAGCGGCGCAGGCGGCCTTCTCCCCCTCCGCGACGTACACCGTCTCGTCGGGCCTGGCCAGCAGCGTGGGCAGCTCGTACAGCGGTCGTGGCTCGGGCATCCCGCCGATCCGCCAGCGCCCGTCGGGACCCCGATGGACCGGGCGGATCTCCTTGCCCTCGGGCCGGTCCCAGCGGACGATCGAACCGACCGGGTCCGCCTGGGCGTCGAAGTAGACCCACTGAAACGACTGCTTGCCCAGCGTCCGTTCCAGGCTGGCGACCGCATCGGACGCCGTCTCGAAGGAGGCCATCTGTCGCTCGCTGCTGCTCGGGCGGGCCTCGAACAGCCCCGCCACACTCGGTCTCGTTTCCATCGGCAATTCTCCCGCTGCCGGCCGGTTCCAGGCGTCGCAGGGCCCACGCGGCCCCCGCCGTCGAAGCGGCCTTCGCCGCACCTTGCGACGATATGTCTAATGACCATATTCATCCCTGTAGTGTAGCCTTGCATCCATTAGCGTCCAGGATTTTGTTGGATATTTTTTGACCTTTCTTCCCGCCCCGTCTCTAAATCCGTCTGTTACCGGCACTTGCGACCGACACTTTTTTT
>CAZTGH010000009.1:27270-32822 GCA_964612985.1 uncultured Pirellulales bacterium | reverse complement strand
AGCGGCTTCCACGACGTCAACCGCTTCATTACTCTGGCCCCGCACCCCGGGACGGACAACATCTCGATCCCCGACTACGTCAAAGCGACTGTTGCCGGCAGGACGCTCTCCGGTACCACGCCCGTCGAGGTGTCGAATCAGATCCACGCCCACGCCGACCGGGCCCTGGCGATCCTGGGCAGGTTGTCTCATGCTGGTGACAAGGAGTTGCGACGAACCCTGGAGGACATCCGCACCATCGCCTATCTGGGCAAGTACTACGCGCATAAGATCCGCGGCGCAACGGAACTGGCCCTGTTCCGGGCCACGCGTGAAGAACCACACCAGAAGGCTTCCGTCGACCAGCTCAACCGGGCGGCACACTTCTGGCGCTTGTATGCCTCCACCGCCCTGGGCCAGTACGCCAATCCCCTATGGACGAATCGCGTGGGCTACTGCGACTGGCGCGGATTGTACTGCGAAGTCCTCAAGGACGTGAGAATCGCCGGTGGCACGCCCCGTCCAGCGTCGCTGTCTCTTACTCCGGGCGGGTTCGTCCTGCACCCTGTTCGTAGTGACGCCGTAAGGCGTTCCGCGAGTGGCGCCAACGGGGAGGACTGGACCGAGTGGGTTTTTGACGCGCCGCATGCCGGAACGTACATAGTGGAACTGCGCTATAGTATGGCAGAGGGCCGGCATTCAGCGCCTCTGACCGTCAACGGGCAGGATGCTGGTGAGCTGATTCTCTGGACGACCGGGTCGGACTCGACTTGGGCTTGGGATAGAAAGACCGTTACGCTCGACAAGGGTGCCAACACCATTCGACTGCGATCCGACGGCAATGCGCGAATCGGAAATCTGAACGTGCTCTATGGCGGTCCTGTGGCCGATTGATGCGCCACCGTTCTCAGGCTGCACGAGGTAGCGGAGGGCGTTCCGGTGGGGCGGTACGCTCGGGATCTTCCGGACCTTCCGCCGGTGCTGCGACGGGAACCGGCAACGGTGCCAGCCCCCAGGCCTGGCGGGCCTGGTCGCACCGCTCGTTACGCACGCCTCCGAGCCATGACACATCGAACTCCCGGCACACCGAAGAGCGCAGTTCGTAGATGCTGCATCCCACGCTGACGCCGATTTCGCCCAGCAGGGCGACACAGCGAGGATTCGGCTGGTTGGTCCCCCTCATGACCCGGCGGAAATCGTTCAGCTTCTCCGTTAGTTCAACGGGCACGGTGCCGCCGGGGGTATCGTCGGCCTCCGCCCAGTAAAACGACGCACGATAGGTTGCACAACAGGCCCCGCAAGTGATGCAGGGATTGCTCGCCTCAGGTGACTGCATAGACTCGATGATATCCTGGAACACCCACGATCGGCCACGTCCGCCCTCGTAGGGCGAGCGTATTCCCTCGCCAGGACTCGTCGTGTGGACGCACGACCTACGATACTGCGACCAGCCGCATGGCGCGAAACATAGCGTCGTCCCTGGGCTTTGTCAAGAGGCCCAAGGACAATATGGGCTCAATCCAGAAAGTCGCCCAGGACCAGGATGGCCCCGGCGTACCAGGTCGTCCCGTCGAAACGCTTCGGATCGTCCATCGCTTCATTCCGCTGGCTGAGGATGGTGGCCTTGTCGGGCTGCTCCGGGTGGATCGTCAACGTGATCTCGTGCTCACCGGCGTCCATAGCCTTTCCGACCGTCAGATAGCTGAGCCGGTGGTAGGTGCAGTAGGCGTCGAAACGCGGCCTGACATAGGCTGGTTCGCCGTCCACCTGGATGGTGATCTGTCCGCAGTCAGGCCCCACGAGATCGTAGATACGAACCACATTGCCCCGGACACGGAACCGGATCGACTCGCCCGGTTGGTCCGCCTGCCACACCTCGGGCAAGCGGTCCCCGAACCGCTTGGCCATCCCATCGCTTTCGGGGTCCAGCTTCTTCCATCCGCCGCTCAGCGCGGCGCGACTCAGCGGGATCATCTTGGCCTGCTCCCAGTGATCCGCGACGAACGGATCGCCCAGCAGGTGTGGTACGGCGAGGCCTCGCCCTCGAATCCTGCCCATTGAACGCACGATGGCTTCCAGGTAGAGCTGATGTCCCGTATCGGTGTAGGGGTGGACCGCATCGGGCGAGAAGAGGATCTTGTCACGCAGTTCGACTTTCTCCTGGTTGGTCTTGGGCTTGGCGCCTTTGAAGATGAGCTTGCCTTCCTTCTCCAGACGGGCGACCTCCAGTCCCATGTGGATCGAAGGGATGCCATAGTGCTCGGCGACCTTCTCCATGGCGCTGGCCGAACGAGGAAATACGCCCTCCTGGAGGGTCTCCAGCATGTTGCCTGCCAGCGTATAGACGAAGCAGATATCCGTTTGGGGATCGTTACGCCAGGTCTGGCGGACGATGCCCTCCATACAGCGGTAGATCTGTTCAGGCGAGGTGCCGCCATCGTTGACCGCGAATTCGACGAACAACAGATCGGGCCTGTGGATCAGTACATCGTGTTCGAGACGAAAGACCCCGAGTTCCGACCCGGTCCCGCCGATGGCGGCGTTGATTTCGCTGACCTTCGCCTGCGGGAACTGCTCGGCGAACCACGCCAGCGTCTTGGGCCGCCATCCCGCCTGTGCGGTGATGCTTCCGCCCAGATAACCGATCCGCACCTCCTCACCCGCCTCCAGCTTGGCCAAAACGTTGGGCAAACCGCCCCGAAGACGGCATTCGACGGCGGGCGCCAATGGCAGCTCGGCGCTGAACGCCTGGAAGCTGCCACAGATGCAAAACAGCAGGGCGGCACGGATCGCTTTCATGAAATGGCCTTTCTTCTCGACAAAGGTGGAGGTCGCGTGCAGAACGCGACCTCCGTAACAGACTGCGTCATCCCAGCTTCGGTCCTACTTCAGGACGAACGCCAGCGTCGGGTCCAGCGGATAGCGTCCGAACTGCTCGCCATAGATGGCGATCCCGCCGGCCATCGCCTCGTCGGCTTCCAGACGGATCACGATCTTGCCTTCCTGGGCTGCTTTGCGCAGCACCGCCTTGGGAATCTCCGCAGTCGCCAGATATCCATACGAGCCCGCCTCGTTGAGCTTGCGATTACGCTTCTGGGCGTGCCAGGACAGGATGCCCCGGTGATCGGCCGGGTCGTCTGGAAGATCGATCGTCGCGACCGCCTCGCCCCCGATTCGGATGCGGACCGCGCTGGGATACACCGTCTCGTCCGTCATCGGATACG
Organism: uncultured Pirellulales bacterium; assembly: GCA_964612985.1. Lineage (GTDB taxonomy): Bacteria > Planctomycetota > Phycisphaerae > Sedimentisphaerales > Anaerobacaceae > Anaerobaca. The sequence continues at coordinate 29,619 of CAZTGH010000009.1, read as the reverse complement.
CGTTCGGATTCAGGCTGGGGTCGTGCGTGCCCCTGCCTCGCATGAAGTCGCCTTCCTGTTTGCCGGCGCCTTCCTTGTCTTTCCCGAAGAGCTGCTTGGCCGAGATTTCGGCCCGGAAGTTCGCCGTCCCGATCGCATCGACGTCCAGATCGTCAGGCCAGGCTACCTCATACTCGAAGAAGCCGGCGCCGGCGCCGTTGACCTTGAGCCCATCGAAGACGTTCCACTGCTTGACGGGCCACTCGGCCTTCGTGAAGCTGCTCGGGGCGATGCGGACGACCTTGATGCTGCGATTGCCCTGTTCGAACGTCTCGGCGCGCGGTTGCACTCCGTCGCGGACCGCGAACGTGGTGAAGTTCCTGCCGAGCACGGCGCCCGAGCGATCCAGCAGCTCGACCGCCAGCACGACCACCGCCGGATGTTCAGGCAGGGTCACTTCCAGCGGTTTGAGAGCCCCACATTTCCAGGCGTGGTAGGGGATGTTGCGCCGGACGCGCCCGTAATTGCGTTCGCGACCCAGGCTGTCCCAGCCCCGCAGGCTGCCGCGCAGGCTCAAGGCCTGGCCCACCTGTGCATCGGTCAGGAACGAGACATACAGCGGCACTTCCACCGTCTCGCCGGGCTTGACCTCCCGGCACATCGCTTCGCCTTCGCCCAGGGCCACGTAGAAGTCGCCATGGAGGTCCCGGAGGCTCATTCCGTCCATCAGCTCGTCCATGCCCGTGAACTTCTGCGAGCGGTCGAACCGCCAATAGCCATTCCATTCGTTGATCACATCGTGATGTTCGGTATAGAGCCAGCCGCAGACCTGCGGGTGCCGCCGGAAGGCGTCCATCATGAGGTGATAGTCCCAACTCCAGTCGACGTCGCCCGTGCTGCCTTCGTAGCCCCAGACGTTGCCGCACTCGCTGTTCAGCAGCGGTTCGGTCCCCTGCGTCCGTCCGCCGATGTAGTTCCAGGTCGAGCCCTCGTGCGTGTCGCGGCAGACCTGATCGAGATGCGAGGTCCATTCGTAGCCAGGCAGATAGGCGTGCCAACTGTTGATGTCCGTCAGGACGTGATCGTGGTTGCAGGGCGAATTGTCCTCGACCAGCCGGGTCGGATCGAGCTTCTTGGCTAGCCGCACCACCGAAGCGACCCACTCCTGCGTCTCGGGAGTATAGCCCTTGTCGCCCGTGCGAAGCCCCCACGTTTCGTTGAACGGCACCCAACTGAAGATGCACGGGTGGTTGAAGTCCCGCTTGATCATGCCGCGCAGCGCGACCTCGATCTCATTACGCATGTCCGCATCGGGCTGGCCCCAACTGTTGGGCACGTCCGCCATGATCAGCATGCCCAGCTTGTCGGCCCAATAGAGCTTGCGCGGGATGCCGATCTTGACGTGGATGCGCTGGCCGTTGAGCCCGATCTGCCGCGAACGCAGGATCTCGTCCCGCATGAAGGCGTCGCTTGGGAACGTGTAGAATCCCTCGGGATGATACGCCTGATCCAGCGCCAGTTTCAGGTAGACGGGCTTGTTGTTCAGGGCGATATAGGGGAAGTCCGTGCCGGGCAGCTTGGTCACGCTGATCTTGCGCATCCCGAAGTAGGTTGAGACGACGTCCTTGGCTCCCTGGCCCGACAGCACGGCGTCGACTTCGTAGAGATACGGGTCTTCCAGCGACCAGAGCCGCATCGATTTCATCGGCACTTCGAACTCGATATCCTTCTCGCCCTTTTCGACGCTCGCCTTGACGGTCGACTGGGATCGATCTTCGGGCTTGAACTGAATGGCAAGGCTCATCGTCTCCGGCGCCGGCTGGCTCAGGGCCGCCTGGACCGTGACCTTCTTTGCGTCGATATCGGGCACGAAATGCACCGTCTCCAGCGCCACTTCGGGCCGGGCCTCCAGGTAGATCGTCTGCCAGATGCCCTTGGCCTGCCCATAGCCTTGCTTGCCGTTCAGCTTGAAAGCATGGTCCGTGTCGTCGACTCGCAGCACGAGTTGCTGATCCTGACCGCATTTCACATGGGGCGTCAGCTCGAACTCGAACGGAGTGTATCCGCCCTGGAAGCTGCCGATCTTCTGCCCATCGAGCCAGCCGGTCGTCAGCCAGTCGCAGGCGCCGACCACCACGAAGACGCGCTGCCCCTTCCATTCCGCCGGCACGCGAATCGTTCGTTTGTACCAGGCGATGTCCGCCCGATTCTCCACGCCCGATAGCTCGGACCCCCAGGGGAAGGGCACGGTGATTGAGAGCGGGAACTCTGTCTGTCCCGAACTCCAGTTGTTGTTGAGTCCGGCATCTTCCTTGTCGAAGCGGAACCCCCACGCGCCGTTGAGGTTCACCCACTGCGACCGCTGGAAAT
>CAZTGH010000009.1:0-27260 GCA_964612985.1 uncultured Pirellulales bacterium | reverse complement strand
AGCGGAATGCCCTGTGCTGTGGAGATCCCACTCCAGGAAACACATATCAGCAGCGCCACAGTGATCGCCGCTGGAGTCATTGTTCGGCTGATGCTTCGCATGGAAACCACCCTTTCAAGAAGACCTGTCGCTGCAAACTTACCAATAAAGGAGACAACAGAGCGTATCCGGATTCTCGCGGATTGTCCAGGGTTCTTCCGTCGTCCGAGGCAGGTGTCACAGGCTCTTGGCGCCTCCACCGGATGGGCAGAAAACATGCGTTTGCTGTTGACACCCGACGGACCTCGTGTGATCGTCACGGTGATAGCGGTACAGATGACGCTGTCCGGCCTGGCCGAATGGCTCGGCACGGTCCCTGCACTTGCGTCAATCCACTGATGCGGGCACGGTGGATTATTGTTTCAGCGGCTCGTAAAACGTCTCCGGGCGAGGTCCCAGTGTATTCGTAAGCGTTCCGAGCCCCTCGATGGTGCATTCGATCACATCGCCGCCCTGGAGGAAGTTGCCCGTCGCGATCGCCACGCCGGAGGGCGTCCCCGTCGAGATGATGTCGCCTGGCTCCAGCGTCATCAGATGGCTGAGGAACGAAATGATGTCGGCGACGGGATAGATCATCTGCGAGGAACTTGCGTCCTGACGCACCTGCCCGTTGACTTTCAGCACCATGTGAAGGTTCTGCACGTCGGCGATCTCGTCTCTCGTGACCAGATAGGGCCCCATCGGAAAGAACCCGTCGGCCCACTTGCCGTTGAGCCAGTCATAGAACTCATCCCACGGACGCTCTCCCCGCCCTTCCTTGAACGTTACGCTTCGAGCTGAGATATCATTGGCGACCATATAGCCTGCCACGCAGCCGAGCGCCTCGCCCGCCTCCACGCATTTGGCCCGGGTCCCGATCACCACCGCCAGTTCGAGTTCGTAGTCGATTTGCTGGCTGCAGACCGGCCACGGAATCGTGTCCCCAGGCCCGCTGACCACATTGCTCGGCATCAGGAATGGTCTGGGGACGGTCGTCAGACGCGGTGAGTCGGAGAGCCCGAGATTGAATCCCCGACTTGCGGATGCCTCTTTGACATGAGCGGCATAGTTGCCCGCCAGGGCCAGCAGCTTGCCGGGTTGGGGCAGGGGGGCCAGGAGCGTGATCGATTCCAACGGCAGGGCCTCGGCCGCCTCCGCCAGCCGGGACAGGTCATCCAGACAGTCTGGACCCCACCGGAGGATCTCCATCAGGCTCTGCGGCGCATCCGCACCTGGCCAGGCGGAGGGAATATCTACGACCCCGCGATCTGTCACCAGTCCACACGAAACCCTCTCGTTGCAGCGATAGGTCACCAGCTTCATCTTCGTATGTCTCCTAAGGGCCGGTAGTTGCGTATTGGGCCCGTATTGTACGGTCTTTCTCGACATGCACAAGGGCCGTTATCGCCACCTTGTGAGGTCCCAAAAAACGGCGGTTCGCAGAAGTGATAGCAGTTCGGGCCGAAAATAGCGCATCAACGAGCGTTCCGCGTCGCTCAAACGCCGCTGGTCTGCAAAAAACGTGCGAAAAAAGCCCGCCTGATAGCTCAGGAACCCCGGTTCGCAGGAATGATCGGCTCGGCGCGGGAGTTTCGCTCAAGAGAAATTCTCCATGCGTCCGATGACAGGGACGCTGGTGAGCGGAATGCTTCTCTGGCAGCGACAAAGACGTACGTATCAGGGTTAGGAGCGCTGCGAATGACACTACGAGAGATTCTCACGGGCACGAGCAGTTGGTTGCGGTCGCATCGCTATGAAGAAGCAGGCCGTTGCGAGCCCGTTCTGACGGATGATGGGCTGCTGGCCTGCGGGTTCGATGTCAACGACGATTTCTCGGACCCACACTCGGCGAATGCGAAAAGCAATCCGGTGGTGGTCGATACGGTCACCACGCTGGACTCTCGCGATCCGGCGGAAAGACTCCACGAAGGCATCAACCGCCTCGTCAATCAGCTTCAGCAGATCAACGAGCATCTCAACTGCCAACTCCAGCAGCACGAAGAACTTATGGACCGTGTGCGCGAGTTGCCGAAGTCCCTGGAGTCCCTTCCCTCGGCAGTGGAGAACCAGCGACAACTGACCACGCGGCTGCTCGAGCAACTGCGGAGCACCTCGCTGAAGGACCAGCAGTTCATCGATGCGGTCGGTCGAATCCCCCAGGAGGCGGCGCGCCAGACCGACGCGTTGAGCTCGATCAACCACCAGCTTGCCGCCGCCGCCGATACCGACGTTCAACTGGTCGAAAGCTTCGTCAAATTCAAGGGAACGCTGGAACGACTCAATCACAACACCATCAGCAACACCGAAGGCATCCTACAGATGAGTCGGACGTTCGCTGCCAGCGATCGCTACCTCAAGTACGTTATTGCCAAGATGAATCGACGCTATGCTTGGACGCTGGCATTGGCTCTAAGTGTCTGTACAGGCGTAGTTTCCGTTCTTGCTGCTCTCCTCTTCTTTCTCGCCGGCTGACCGCGCCCGGACCGGGGCCGTCGCCTTCGGGGACGGCCCGGTCCACCCTTTCTATCGTCTTGGTTTCCGTCATCCACCACATCCTGGCTCAGTACCGGTGGTGCCGATGACGACCGGGCCGATGGTACCTCGGAGGATAGGCGGGAACCACTTCGATGACGCGCACCGGCGGTCTGTGGATGACGTGCGGGCGTCGGTGATAGTGGGCTTGCTCGTAGGCGAACGTACAGCCGCCTGCCGCCAGGGTGGCGACACCCAGAATCGCGATGACCAGCAACTGTTTCATGGCTCGGTCTCCCGAATCAACGATTTTTTCGGTACTTCATCCATAGTGTTAAGGCCGTCCGCGCACATCGGGTAACACCCTCGTCTCTGGGGGACATTCTGCGAGGTTCAGGCTGGTCGACCGCCCGGCGATCTGCTACTCTCTCGGACAAGTCGGATCGGATGCCGTCTGTGGAGATCAGGAGACGCACGCATGAAGAAGGCACTGCTGTTGCGAAGCGCGATCGTCGCGGCCCTCGGCGGGCTGCTGTTCGGTTTTGACACCGCCGTCATCTCGGGCACGGAAGAGGCCCTCCGCGCCCTGTTTCAACTGAGCGACACGTGGTACGGATTCACGGTCGCCAGTGCGCTGATCGGCACGATCGTCGGATCGATCACGGTGAGCAAGCCCTCGGACTGGTTCGGACGCAAGAAGATGCTGCTGACGATGGCGGTGCTTTATTTCGTCTCTGCCGTCGGCAGCGCGCTGGCCTGGGATTGGTATTCTCTGCTGGCGTTTCGCTTCATTGGCGGACTCGGTGTCGGTGGAGCGACGGTGGTTTCGCCCACGTATATCGCGGAGATTTCGCCCGCTAGATTACGCGGTCGGCTCGTGGCGGTGACCCAGTTCAACATCGTCTTCGGCATCCTGCTGGCCTTCTTGTCGAACTACATCATCACACGCCTGCACCTTGGCGCGGTCGAATGGCGCTGGATGTTCGGCGTCGAGGCCGTCCCCGCCGCCGGTTTCTTCTTCCTGCTGTTCGCCAACCCGAACAGTCCTCGGTGGCTCGTCGCTAAGAAGCGTGTGGACGAGGCGCGGAACGTGCTGACGCAGCTTGGCACCGATACCGGTAATGTGGACGAGGAGATTGCCGAGATCCAGGCCTCGCTCGATCTGGAGCATCACAGCCTCCGGGAGCCCTTCTACTGCAAGAAGTACTCCAGGCCGATCATGCTGGCGATCCTGATTGCGATGTTCAACCAGCTCTCCGGCATCAACGCCATCCTGTACTATGCTCCGAGCATCTTCCGCATGGCGGGCGCCGCCACCGAAAGCGCCATGTTCCAGTCGGTGATCATCGGTTTCACCAACCTGATCTTCACCATGGCGGCGATGGCGATCATCGACCACTTCGGACGCAAGAAGTTGATGTTGGTCGGCTCCATCGGCTATATCGTCAGCCTCGCGACCGCTTCTTTCGCGTTCTACAAGTACGGCACGGACTTTACCGCGGCGGGGGGCAAGGTCGTGCTCCTGGCGCTGATTGTCTTCATCGCCTCCCATGCCTTCGGGCAGGGCGCGGTGATTTGGGTCTTTCTGAGCGAGATCTTCCCCAACCGCGTTCGCGCGCGGGGCCAGGCCCTCGGATCGTTCACCCACTGGGTCATGGCGGCGGCGGTCTCGTGGACCTTCAAGCCGATTGCCGGCAAGCTGGGCGGCGGTCTGGTCTTCGCGATCTACGCGGGCATGATGGTGCTGCAACTGCTGTGGGTGCTGTTCGTGATGCCCGAGACCAAGGGGGTACCGCTGGAGAGAATTCAGAAGGAACTCGGCATCGAATAGCGCGGGTGGCTATGGCTGCCTGACGTCGTAGCAGCGCAGCGTATCGTGATAGCGCAGGTAGAGCCGTCCGTCGAGCAGGACCGGGTGGGCCCAGGCGTCGCGGACCCGGTCGTCGACCAGGCGGGAGCGGCTGACGATCTCCAGACCGTCGGTCGTCGGCTTGACCAGGCCCACGTGGCCCTGCTCGTCGAGGATGTAGAGATGTCCGTCGGCGTAGATGGCAGCGCCGGTGGCGAAGTCCTTCATCTCATAGACCGTTTCGCCCGTATCCCAGTCGAAGCCAAACCACCATTTGGGTTTCGTATAGCCGGCGGCATACAGCACGTCGTTGACCAGGACGGCGCAGCCGGTGACGGCGTCGATGAAGGTGTCCCACGTCAGTGCAGCCTCCATGCTGTCGGGACCGGAGGTGAGCCGATACTGACGGCCCAGCGAGTCGTAGGGCGTCATGAAAAACACGCGCCCCGATCCGTAGACGGGCGTCGAGACGTTCGTTCCGTAGCGGTTCTTCACGGGGACGGTCCACAGCAGCTCGCCCGTGTCGGCATCGACCCCGAAGCCATGGGCCGACGAGCAGTTGACGATCTGCCGACGTCCGCCATGGCGCAGCAGGATGGGCGAGCTGTGCGAGACGACATCGTCCGCCAGGGGCGGGGTGGTCCAGATCGTCTGGCCTGTCTTCTTATCGAGCGCAGCCATCAGGGCCTTCTTGCCGCCAGGCGTGACGATGACATTATCGCCGTCGACGAGCAGGCACTCGCTCATCGCCCAGGTGATGTTCTTGCCCTCGAAGCGTTCCAGGACATTTACCGCCCAGAGTTCGTTGCCCGATGCCGCGTCGAAGCAGGCGACGCGCCCGTGGGCGTTCATATGATAGAGGCGTCCTTCAGAAAACGCACAGGAGGCGCGGGCGCCGGGATAAGGGTTCTTCCAATAGGCGCCGTTGGTGCTCTGCCAGACGGGGTTTCCATCGAGGTCGAAGGCAAAGATCATCAGGTCTTCACCGACGTCGCCTGTGATGTAGAGGCGGTCACGTACGATGATCGGCGACGACCAGCCCCTGCCCAGCCCATGGACCGTCCAGAGCAACCTGGGGCCGCCCTCGGGCCATTTGGCGAGCAACCCGATCTCGTCACAGATTCCATCGCGGCGCGGTCCGCGCCACTGCGCCCAGTCGGGCTCCGGCGTCGCGATCAATCCGTCCTGGCCCAGGATTGCCGTCGGACCAGACACCGCCAGCAGAACGAGGACGACCATTGCCGTCGAGAGCAATCGCTTCGAATCGTCGTGATTTCCATTTTCCTTCATCGCGACCACTCCTTCTTTGCCGAAAGCGCAATACTGCGGTTCACCGCCCATGATAGGGTTCACTCTGTTTCTCTGTCAACGCGTTGCGCGGACCAATCGCTGTGAGTTGGTCCACACACTCGGTCAGCGTCGTGACTTCCAGATCGGGCGTAATGCTATCGCGACGAGGAACGCCGATGCGGTTGACCCAGACCGCTTTCATGCCGACCGCCTGTGCGCCTTGGACGTCTTTGCTCTGACTGTCGCCCAGCATCACCGCCTCGGCAGGCTCGATTCTCAGGCGTCCGAGCAGGGCCTCGAAGATGCGGGGATGAGGCTTGGCAAAGCCGACGTCGCCGGCCACGAGGATCTCCTCGAAGTAGGCGCCGATCCCGGCGCCGGCAATCTTCTCCCGCTGGAGGTCCGAGGCGCCGTTGGTCAGCAGGGCCAGGCGGTACGAGCGACCCAGTTCTGCCAGGGCGGGCCGAACATCATCATAAACCACATGCCGCTGCCGACGGTAGACGGGAAACGTTTCGGCCAGTTCGCGTGCCAGGTCGAGGTCCTCGACGCCGTGCGCTCGCAGCGCATGCAGCCATGAATCGCGTCGGTAGTCGGCGGCCCAGGTTCGCAGCGTCGCCAGATGCTCGTGGTCGCCCTCGAAGCGAGACCACAGGGCCTCCCAGGAACTGATGCCGACGTCGATCGCATACCGGCGGGCAGGGCAGTGGTGATGCCAGAGTTCGCGGCAGCTTTCGCGTACGCTGACGTGCAGAGCCTGAACGTCGATATCGTACCGTCGGGCCGCGTGCTCGCACGTCGACACCAGCGCCGCTGCCGCGGAGGCCTTCTCCACGACCAGCGTATCGTCAAGATCGAAGATCAACGCTTTTAGAGGAGTCTTCATCGAAATGAACGATGATGCCGCCGAAGTAGAAGATCGCGTATCTCGGTACAGGTCCAATGAACGGGTACATACCCACAGGGTACCGCTGCACACTGCCTGTGTCATCTGCTTTCCATGCTCGCCGATCTTGGGAGCGGGCAGACCGAACCTGGCTGCTGTGGGGACGGCCTGCCCGATTCGGCTTTTCCCCTACGGCGCCGGTGCGGCCAGCAGCGTGACCGTGGCCACCTGCACGTCGTTCCCCGGCGGCAACGAACTGATGTCCAGATCGACCACCTCGATACAGAGTTCCGTGGTGACTTCTCCCGGTCCGAGGATGTCGGGATCGAGCGTCCCGGTCCAGGTGCCGCCGACACCCGGGGCTGGCGTGATCTGCACCGAGAGCTGCGCCTGGAAGTTCAGAACGACCGTCAGGTCGGCACATCCGCCATAGGAGCCTGGAGAGCCTGGCACCTGCTGGAGTGCCAGCGGATTGCCACTGATGTTGATCACGATGCTGTCGGGCCCGGGCTTGGGATCGGGATCCGGCTTGGGCTCCGGTTCCGGCTCGGGCTCCGGTTTGGGTTCCGGCTCGGGTTCGGGGCACAGTGAGATCGTTGGGTGCAGGAGATCGCCGTCCAATTGAGGACAGATCCTCAGCTCGTCCGGACCCGGCGGGGTGGCGTTGAGCAGCCCTCGCACGCGGACGCGGTCGCCGAACTGAAGGGCTCCACCGCCATCGAGCGTCGTATACAGCCCCGACCAGCCGACGACATTGTAGACCTTGCCGTCATCGGCTTCGAACTGAATGCAGCCCTCGAGCCCCTTCTGGACGGTCCCGCACTGGTTGAAATGCCGCCCGAGACGGACCTCGTCAGGGTCGATCCAGATCGCCGACCCCACCGGGTACAGCGTCTCAGCGGCATTGGCGCACTGGAGCGAATCGAGCTTGCCGTCGGTCCAGAAGTCCCAACTGACCAGAATGTGGCCCGAGCAATCTTTGCTATCACAGCAGACGACCGTCCCGGCATGTCCCGCCTTGAGATTCGGAACGCCCAGCGGGTTGTCCTCCAGGAGCACCACGCGTTCGCCCGGCGCAATCGGTCCGCTGACGGGGCCGCCGACGCCCGGAACGACCGTGAGGGTCGCGATCTGTTCGTAATCGCCGGTCTCGTCGCAGCTTACCGCACGAGCGAACACCTCATACGAACCGGCGGCGAGTGCCTGCACCGGGCCGCTTAACTGCCAGAACGTCAGCACCTGCAGGCACACGGGCGGTTCGCACTCACCCTTGGCGTCCCAGCCGGGCAACAGCAGATCGATCCAGAGGCTGTCGGCTGCAACGACCTGGACCTGAAACGCCTCCGGAACGCACGCATTCGGCCACTGGCCCGAAAGCGTCAGGGTCAGCTCGTCGGCCGAACTGGGGGCCTTCGGCGCAAACTGGATCGCGATCTCCGGCAGGGTGGCGGGGACCGAGCCTTGGGCCGGCAACGCCGACAGCAAGGCGACCACAGTGAAGATTACTGTTCTTCGTTTCATTTTGACCTCCTCATTCACGCTTGGTTGAAGGACCGCTGTGCAGTCCGTGGGATACCATCCTCACACGATTTGCCTTCGCATGGCCTCTGAGGCTCGTCATGCCAATGGCTCGGGACGCCGGCAACGCTCACTGGGACCCCATTGACGCGACCTCTACGCGGGCTCGCTGACCGAGTTCTGCAAAACTCCCCTCCTGCCCTTAACGCCGGATCCCGAGCATATGCGCGCTGTACTGCCGGACCTGGTAGTCTTGGCCGAAGTGTGCCAGCCGGTAGTGGACCGCATCGTCGCCGACGCAAAACGCGTGGCAAACCTCCGTTCGCTCCTTCTGCGAGCAACGTACGACGATTTCACTCCGCCCGTGAAGGTCCACCCGGTAAAGATCGCCTCCGACCGAGACGGTCCCGTGGGCAGGGCCGCTCACGTAGAACAGCTCATTTCCAGAGGGATGCCATCGAACTGATTTGACACGGGTACGTCCTGTGTCATCGGCGATCAGGCAGCGATCCTGGGTCCCGTCCGATCGCATGATCCACAGCCTCGTCGGTTGCTCGAACCCCGTGCGGTCGAGATAGGCGATGTACTGTCCATCCGGGGACCAGGCCAGGACGCTCTGGAACAATGCGTCCTCTGTCTCCCCCTGCTTGAGCGCGACCGTCGCGCCGTCGCGCACGTCGATTCTGATGAGCCGGTTGTCACAGACGAACGCCACATGTTGTCCGGTGGGGGAAATCTCGATTACGGAGCATGTCGCCGTTGCTTGTGCATGATCGAAGTGATACAAGGGCCGCAGAGAGGTATCAGACCGAAACCAGATGTCGTTCGGTGTGGTGACCACGTCAAAGACATCGCCGAAGGACTCGACCGCCAGATCCGTCCGTGCGATGAAATAGTCGAACCCTTCGCTCTGGCGAATCGTCTCGGCGTATTGCCGAGCCGTGTCACGCCTTCGGAAGAGCCCCATGCGCAGCCGGACGTAGGCTCGATCGTGCACATAGGCATCCTGACAATAGACGAGGTAGCCCTTCGTCTTGAGATCCGCATAGGTCTCCAGCAGGCGGCTCTTTGCCGGCGCCGGTGCCGATTGAATCTGGACCGTGTACCACAGATCGGTTCTCCGGGACGTGTCAACGACTGGCTTTTCTGCACCGACGCGGCTCGGACCGAGGACCAGGCACATGGCGATCAATGCGATCCGCAACCCTCTCTCGGCGCCGCCGGCAGCAGGGCGGAGCAGAGGTACACGCCTGTATAAGTATGACAGTGGTTCCATACCGGTGTGAATACCGGCATGGAGCCACCGGTGTCAAGCGATCATTGCGACCTGGAGGCCGTTTCTCATGCCCTTCCCCAGTCCAACGGCCTGTGGGTCGGCCCGATGGACCAGCTTCACCTCATGACATCCGATTTGCGGGGCCCGCGGCAGAGGCTGGGACGCCTTTCTCGGGGCCGCTTGACAGAAAAACGCCCTCCGGGGTCCTGCAAGGCCGAATTTGGGTCGGATGAGCCGCTCTGCGGCGACGGACAATTGACACCGACCGGATCAACGGGGTATGATAAGGCCCCCGCGAGGGGCGGTCGAAAGAGCGGCCGGATCGGTTCACGGGCATCGAAAGACCAAAGGAGTTGGCGTTATGGATCCGCAGATTTTCAAGGCGTACGATATCCGGGGCATCTACCCCGATCAGCTCAACGAAGAGGATGCGTGGAAGATCGGCTGTGCCACGGCGCGGTTCCTGCCGTCCTTGATGACCGGGTACGAGCGGGGCCAGGCCGGGGCCAATACGATTTGCGTCGGTCGCGACATGCGGACCCACAGCGAGCCGCTGGCCAAGGCCCTCATCGAAGGCATTCGCTCGGCCGGCGCCGGTGTCATCGATATCGGCATGATCGATACCCCCCAGATATATTTCGCCATCAATCATCTCAAGACCTGCGGCGGCGTCCAGGTGACCGCCTCCCACAACCCCGCCAAGTACAACGGCTTCAAAATCTCCGGTCGCGGCGCCATTCCCATCGGCGGCGACACCGGGCTCAAGGACATTCAGCACCTGGCCCTGGCGATGCCGCACACGAAAGGCAATCCCACCGGCCCGCTGAAAGAGCAGGATCTGAGCGCCGACTACAAGACGCACGTCCTCCAATTCCTCCGCCCCGGTCTCCAGGAAAAGAGGATTGCGGTCGATGCCTCCAACGGCATGGCGGGCAAAGCCCTGCCCCTGCTGTTCGGCGACAGCCCCGTCGAGATTGCGGAGATCAATTTCGAGCACACCGGCAAATTCAAGCACGACCCGGACCCGCTGAAGGAGAAGAATCTCTCCCAGGTCCGTTCGATGGTCAAGCGGCAGAAGTGCGATTTCGGCCTTTGCTTCGACGGCGATGCCGATCGCATGATGCTCGTCGACGAGAAGGGGGACACCGTCTCCTGTGACCTGATCACGGCGCTGCTGGTGCCGTATTTCCTCGAAAAGAAGCCGAAATCTGCGGTGGTCTATGACCTTCGCAGCAGCCGCGTCGTCATGGAGGAGATCATCAAGTACGGCGGGACCCCTCGACGAGAGCGGGTCGGACACGCCTATATGAAGAAGGCGATGCGCGATTCCCACGCCATCTTTGGCGGCGAACTCTCGGGTCATTTCTACTACGCCGACAACTTCAGTGCCGATTCGGCCGCCATCACCATGGTACACGTACTGAACGTCATCAACGACAGTGACGCGCCCATCAGCGAGATGATCGCTCCCCTGCGCCGCTACGCCAACAGCGGGGAGGTCAACTTCCAGGTTGAGGACAAGGAGGCCAAAATGGAGGAGCTGGCCCGGCGCTATGCCGACGGTCAACTCGATCGTCTCGACGGCGTCACCGTCGGCTTCAAGGAATGGTGGTTCAACTGTCGACCCAGCAATACCGAGCCGCTGCTGCGCCTCAACGTCGAGGCCCGGACCCGAGAGATGCTGGAGGAGAAACTGGCGGAAATCGAAGAGCAGCTTGGCAAGCGCCACTGAGTTGCCGCCGATCGCCGGATCAATCGGATCGCGCCACGTTGCCGAAAAGGACCGGCCATGGGAATACTGAGGCCTTTGCTTTGATCGCCTGACCGCGATCCGCCCGACGTGCTCGGGCTACCTTGATACTACAGGAGAGATATATGCAAGATCGTCATCTTTCGCGTCGGGATTTTGTCGCGGCCGCCGGGTTGGCGGTCGGTACCTCGATCATTGGCAAGCGCGATTCGGCTGCCGCCGTCTCTGGCAGGCAAGCCCCTTTCCGTTACTGTCTCAACACCAGCACGATTCGAGGCCAGAAGCTGGGGATCGAGAAAGAGATCGACGTGGCCGCCGAAGCGGGCTACGACGCGATCGAGCCCTGGATTTCGAGCCTTCAGGAGTACACCCGCGCCGGCGGCAAACTCGGCGACCTTCGCAAGCGCATCGAGGATCATGGTTTGACGGTCGAAAGCGCCATCTCCTTTCCCCGCTGGATCGTCGACGACGATACCGTGCGCGCCGAGGCGGTCGAGCAGGTCAAACGCGAGATGGATCTGCTTGCCCGGATCGGGGGCAAACGCATCGCGGCCCCTCCAGCCGGCGCGACGGGCGAACCGCAGCTCGATTTGCTCCAGGCCGCCGAGCGATACCGAACGTTGCTGGAGGTGGGCGAGCAGACCGGCGTCGTGCCGCAGGTGGAAGTCTGGGGCAGTTCGAAGAACCTGCACCGCCTAGGCCAGTCCATGTTCGTGGTCATCGAGAGCGGCCATCCCCAGGCGTGCCTGCTGCCCGACGTGTACCACATCTACAAAGGCGGCTCCGATTTCCAGGGGCTCAAGACGATCAGCAGTCCGACGATCCAGGTCTTTCACCTCAACGATTACCCCGCGGACCCGCCTCGGGAGACGATCCGCGATGGCGACCGCGTTATGCCCGGCGACGGCATCGCGCCGCTGACGCAGATTCTGCGCATGCTGCTGGCCAATGACAGTCAGGCCGTGCTTTCGCTTGAACTGTTCAGCCGCGTCTACTGGGAGAGAGAGCCGCTCGAGGTCGCCCGGACCGGGCTGGCCAAGATGAAAGCGGCCGTCCAGAGCGCTCTGGCAACGTGACCACCGTGCGAACTCGTCCGGGTGGGCGAGAGGACTGGGCATGGTGGCGAACCGAACTGGAAAGGGAGAGACCATGACCATGCACATCTGTTGTCTGTTGGCGATGCTCCTGGCCAATCCGCCGGCCGCCGGAACGGGGCGGGCGGACCTCGCCGAGTCCGATCTGCTGATCTCCAGACATGAAGTCTTGGCCGATATCGACCGGGTCTGCGCCGTCCTGGTCACCCCCGAGACGAAGTCGGGGCAATCCTCAGGCAGCTACGAACCGCTGCGTGCCCAGGTGGTGGAGAAGCTTCGCGTCGAAGGCGTCGAGCATATCGAATGCCAGACGGGAATCACTCCGCGATTGCATGTCCACATCGAGGTGGTTCCGCTGGCGGAGCATGGCGTCAGTGTGTATCGCGTGCAGACGGCGCTGAGTCGCATCGTGACCTTCACCGACCACCGCGAGCTGAAGGTCCAGGCCGACGTCTGGCGTCTGCGTCCCGTCATGCAGGCGGTCCCCGACGTCAATCTGAGCGAGGCACTCGCCCACGCGGTGCTCACGCAAGTAGAGGTTTTTGCGGGAGCGTGCCGGACGGCACATCGCCTCCAGCCGTCCGCAGCCTCAGCCGAAGGAGATCCGAGCGCAGTCCATCCGGATGCGGACCCGATCGGTTTCGTGGCGTCGAGAAACAGCATCGTCTTTCATCGTCCCAATTGTCCCTCGGTCGCTCGGATTTCCGAACGCAATCGGGTGACGTATGCCACGCGTCAAGAAGCGGTCGCCGCCGGAAAGCGACCCTGCAAGATGTGCCGGCCGTAGCGTCCGAGTCCGGCAATCAAGGAGTTCCGGAGTGAACGACAGAGAACGCGTCCTCAAGACCCTGTCGCATGCCCAACCCGATAAGGTCCCGTACGACATCCGGTTCACCGTGCCCGCGCGCGAGAAGATGGCGCGATATTATGGTGACGCCGACTTCGAGTCGAAACTGGGCAACTGCTTCACCTGGTTACGTCCGCATCTTCCCGATGCGCGGTTTGTGGAGGTGACGCCGAATATCTGGCAGGATGAGTTTGGCGTGCAATGGGATCGCCACATCGACCAGGACATCGGCGTGGTCTGCAACCGGCTCCTCACCGCCGACAATGTGGACGACTTCCAGTTTCCCGATCCGAACGACCCCCGTCGGTACGAACGATTCGATGAGGTCGTGACCGCCAAGGGAGATACGGCGGTGCTGGTCAGCCTGGGCTTCTCGCTTTTCGAGCGGGCCTGGACGCTGACGGGCATGGAGCGTCTCCTGATGGCCATGGCGACCGGCGACCGCCTGGCCGATGTGCTCCTCGATCGCATCCTGGAATTCAATCTGGCAGTGATCGACAATGCCTGCACCGAGAAAGTGGACATCTTCCGTTTCGGAGACGACTGGGGCCACCAGCGGGGCGTGCTGATGGGGCCCGAGCTGTGGCGCCGATACATCAAGCCCCGCTTCGCTGCCATGTGCCAGGCGGTCAAGCAGAAGGGCAAACTGACCATGCTCCACTGCTGCGGCAAAGTGGACGAGCTCTTCGACGATCTGATCGAGTGCGGGCTCGACGTCTTCAATCCCTTTCAGCCCGAGGTGATGGATGTCTTTGACATTAAGAAAACCTACGGTACCCTGTTGAGCTTCTACGGTGGCATCAGCATCCAGCGGACGCTTCCGTTCGGCACGGTCGCCCAGGTCCGCGACGAGGTCCGCCGGCTGATCGACGAGGTGGGCGAGCAGGGCGGCTATATCGCCTCGCCCTCGCACGACATCCCGGGCGACGCCCGACCGGAAAACATAGCGGCCATGATCGAGGTACTTCAGAAGCAGTAGGCCTTGCGACGACAGGAAGGAGCATCGGATTTCTTGAAAGTGGATTCGTGATCGGCAGAGGTGACATCGAAATCCGCGTGGCCGACCGGAAACGTCCTCGGTTGACCGCCTGCAAGGTCTTAACCAACCCGGGGATCGTCAAAACACAATGATTCGCATGAGACCGCATGAGGTGGTGTCCATCACCCTGTTCCTTCTGGCGCTGCTGACGCTGTACGGCTGGGAGGTCGTCCTTCTAATCCGCGCCATCGTTGCTCGCATTCGCCGACGACCGGTCCGCCCCATCCTGACGAGCCGAACGGCCCTCGTGGTCCACTCTCTCGCTGCCCTGGGCATCGTCTGCATCCTCTACGCCCGCTTCATCGAGCCCTTCTGGGTCGAGGTCAATGTGATGACCATCCGGACCCCCAAGCTGGCAAACGCCTCCTTTCGCGTGGTTCAGATCTCCGATCTGCACGGCGATGTAATGCCCAGGAATGAGGAAGAGATGGTTCGAACCGTTAATGCCCTGAAACCCGATGTTATCGTTGCCACAGGCGACTATCTGAATCATCCAGGCGGTATGCCGCGATTAAAGGATGCCCTGAGCCGTCTCCAGGCCCCGCTCGGCAAGTTCGCGGTCACCGGCAACTTCGAGGTCTACCGATGGCCCGATCTCGATCCCCTGAAGGATACGGGGTTCGAACTGCTGGATGGACAACTGTGCCTGGTGACCAAGGACGGTGAAAGCATCGGCGTTTGCGGCCTGGGAATAGACCTCTCCGATCCCGATGCAGGCGAAGACCTCCTGCCGGAATTGACCGCCGAGCGGTTCAACGTCTTCCTCTATCACATGCCGGATCTGGTCGAGCGTCTTGCCGGTCCGAAGATCGATCTGTACCTCTGCGGGCACACCCACGGCGGTCAAGTCACGCTGCCCCTCTACGGCGCCCTGATCACGTTCTCCCGATTTGGCAAGAAATACGAATCCGGTCTCTATCAGGTCAGCGAAACGACACTGTACGTCAATCGTGGTCTGGGCCTCGAACGCCGTCCGGCGCCCCAGATGCGGTTCTTCGCCCGGCCCGAGATCGCCGTCTTTGATATCGTTCCGGGCCCGTAGCTCGCTCCAGAAATCCGAAACTGAGAGTGCCCATGAATCTCATCACCATCCTGTTCGTAGCCCTGGGCCTGGCGATGGACGCCTTCGCGGTGTCTATTGTCACCGGCAGCGTCTACCGCGAGCTGCACATTCGCCATGCGCTGCGGATGGCGATGTTCTTCGGAGGGTTTCAGGCGATGATGCCGCTGGTCGGCTCGTTGGCTGGTCTCGGGCTGAAGACCTACATCAGTCCCTACGACCATTGGATTGCCTTCGGCCTGCTGGCCTTCGTCGGAGGCAAGATGATCTACGAAGCCTTTGAAATCGAATCGGCGGAGAAGAACCTCGACCCCTCCAATCTCATGGTCCTGCTGGCCCTCTCCGTGGCGACGAGCATCGATGCACTGGCCGTCGGCGTCACACTGTCGTTGCTGACAAATTCGGTTGCCCTGGCGGTGGTGGTCATCGGCCTGATCACCTTCGCGCTGTCGTATGCCGGTGTGACCATCGGCAAACGCTTCGGCCATTTCTTCGAAAGCAGGATCGAGATCATCGGCGGCCTCGTCCTGATCGGCATCGGCCTCAAGATCCTGCTCAGCCATCTGGTTGCCTGACCGGTGACCTGCGCCGGCAGCGCAACGGGTGGCCCGTCTTCTCCGTGCTGCGGGATTTCCTCGGTTGACAGCGGCCGTCGGTACGGTACCGTGGCGCCCGAGACGTGCGATCGCACACGTCCGTTGAATCGGGTATGCGGGGCAAGCTTCGATCATGGAAGATCTCCGACGACGCAAGACCATCGTGGTCACCGCCATCGTGGCCACCAGCCTTCTGCCGCTGGCGTTTCTGCGGTTCGACGAGCCGCGGTTCGATCTGAACGTCTACAAGCTGCTCGCCAAGGCGGGTTCACTCTCCGGCACGGTCCTGATTTTCTGGCAGTTTCTGCTGGGTTTTCGGCGCCTGGTCTCTCGCGTGATCGTCGATTTGATCTGGGCGGTGGACCTGCACAAACAGATCGGTCGCTACATTCTCCTGCTCGTGGTCCTGCACCCGACTTTCATCACGATCTACTACGTCATCAAGGAAGGGGTCAATCCGTTGACCCTCGAACTGGGCGGATCGCGCGACGTGTACGTTGCGCTCGGCATGCTCGCCTTGCTGCTGTTTGCCTTGGTGGCCGCCACCAGCGTGTGGTTGAGGCAACGGCTCGGTTTCGTGAAGTGGTACAGCATGCACCTGAGCACGTATGTGGCGCTGCCGCTGGTGCTGATCCACAGCATCGCTCTGGGCCAGACGATCCGGGGCACCGGCCTGGGAATCCTCTGGCTGGTCTTGCTGGCCATGGTCGTCGCGGTGTATTTCTACCGTCTGGCCTGCCGGCTTGGCTTGGGAATTTACCGTCACACGGTGGTACGCGTCCGGGATGTCGGCCGCGACGTGGCTGAAATTTCTGCACGTCCCGATGACGAGAAGGTTGAGCCCGAGGTGGGGCAGTTTGTGTATTTCCGGCGGGGACGCGCCGGGATGGCGCGCCCGTTTACCGTCTCCTGCTACGATCCACCCACTGGCGAGTTAGCCGTCACCGTTAAGGCGCAAGGCAAAGGCACCACGGCCATGCAGTCCACGCAGCCGGGCGAGAAGGTCTTCGTTGATGGTCCTTACGGCGTCTTTCTCCACCATGCCTTTCGCAGCGAGCGCCCCTTCGTCTTGATCGCCGGGGGCATCGGCATTACCCCGTTCTACCGCCTTCTCCACGACTGGACGGGGCAGCCGGGCGAGCAACTCTTTCTCTTCTACGGCAACCGGTACCGCGAGGAGATCGTCTACCAGCAGGAGATCGAGGCCCTGGAACACGTCCGCGTCATTCATGTGCTGAGCGACGAAGAGGACTATCCCGGTGAAACCGGATTCATTACCCCCGACCTGCTCAAGAAGTATCTGCCGCGAGAGTTGGCGGACTACGAATTCCTGATCTGCGGTCCGCCCGCGATGACCGCCAAACTTGAAGCCGCCCTCGGCGAGCGGGGCGTTCCCCGCGAACAGATTCACCACGAACTCTTCAGCTTCTGATTTCGTAGAGCCCTTCACGGTAAGAAAGGAAGGTGCTTCCATGGCCGAAAAGACGACGTTGAATCGCTTCCCCTTGTTCGGCCTGTTCTGCTGTCGGGCCGCGCTCCGCATGCGCAAGTCGAAGACGCAGGCGCAGTTGCTCGGGTACTCGATGGCGGTACTGTATGCGATCTTCAAGTCCCAGGCCGAGCGACGGCGCGAGGGCAAAGAGAAGAAGGAGAAGAAGAAGCTTCCCCAAGAAGCCCGACGCGCCAAGACCGACATCCTTCAGTTCGGCGGACACGATTTTCTGGTGATCAAGGATGACGCCGGGCACATTCGCAAGAGTGTCGTCGGCAACGAAATCCATGAGCCGCAGGATTACGACCGTAGCGTCCGCGCCAAATTCCCCGACGACTGGCACGATCGGCTTGCCAAATTGTTCGACCGGTACCTCCAGCCCCACCTGCCCTCAGAGTTGCGGGGCGAGAGCGTGCTGTACGATTTGTACAAGGTCTGGCGCGATGAATGCAAAGTCGGACGCAATCGCGTCGACCTCGACGAACTCCAGGACTGGCTCGCTCACCACAGCGAGTAGAAGATCTCAGGCTCCGAACGGCTTCGAGTCGCCAACGGTCCGTTCTGTCTCACACGTCTGATGCCGGAAGTGGCGGCAAGGCCTTCGGTCGACTGACGTTGCCGCCCTGTGGAGAGCGAACCGGAAAGGTTCAGTCATGCTTCCTGTGGCCCTGGGTCTCGCGTGGCGGTCAGCATTCCGTAGGCCATAGCCCCGCTGCGATAGCCTTCGTCCATAAGTTGGAAGGAATCCACAAACCGACGCAGCTTGCCGCCCTTGGCGCGCAGAATGAGTTGAACCAATCGACGGTCCATCAGCCTCTGGCAGTGCTCCCACGTGGGCAATACGTGCGCCGTGACGTCATCGGCTTGGATCGCACCGAATCCGGCTCTGTCCAGCATCGATACCTGTTCCTCCATTGTCAGCAGGGAAGGGCACAGCATCGCCTGGCAGACCTCTGCGACCAACCCTTCATGCGAGGTTGCGCCCGTCTGGCCCCGCAGCCAGACGCACAGGCCGAGTCGGCCCCCCGGACGCAGCAGTCCGGCGCAGTTGCGAAAGAACGCCTCCTTGTCATGAAGGTGCTCGCTGCATTCGACGATCCAGATGCGGTCGAAAGTCTCCGCAGGCAAGTTCAGGCGATTGGCGTCGCAGACCTGGAACGATGCGAGATCGGTGACGCTCGCAGCCGCCGCCCTCTTGCGAGCGGCGATCGCCTGAACCGGGCTCAGCGTCAGTCCCAGGACCGAACAGCCGAACGTCTCTGCCAGCCAGCACGAGGCGCCGCCCAGCCCGCACCCGATATCCAGAACGCGATGTCCGGGCCCGATTTCCAACCGGGCCGCGAGACGCTCCATGAGCCTGACCTGGGCCTCGGCCGGACTCTCGTCGCCTTCCCAATAGCCGTGATGAATGTGCGGCCCCCAGAACAGCCGATAGAACGCCGACAAGGCGTCATAATGCCTGCGGATATCCGCCGTCAATTGCTCTCTGGTTTCCGGCTGACTCATCCATGCTCCATTCCCAGAACGAACATCCCGAAGTCCTTCGCCTCAGCCGCTCCTGCCCGAGGGCAAGCATCGATTATACCGCAGGGTCCGCCGTGCCACCAAGCCCTCCCCAGTGAGAAAAGTGCAGAATTTTCAGAAGTGGCTTGACGAACTATGTAGGGGTGAAGTATGATATCTAGGCAACTGAAATGGCAGGCAAAAGGTCTTTGGCCGATGAGAACCAGTCGAAGAAATGCAACGCAGGCGCAGAGAAGCACCGCAAGTATGAGGGCCGACCGGCACCTCGAGAGTCTCGAAGACCACAAGATGGACGGGCTTCCGAGCGACAAAATGTGCAAAACGAAGCCAATTGCCCGCTGGGATCGGCGTCATAAACTCTTGATTATACATAGCTTGTGTTCCAGCCGTCCCGAAAGGGCCTGCGGAACGAACCCAATTTCGGGCCGAACCCCCAAGGGTGGAACGCCCGCTGTTTGGAGGGACACGGATTGAAGTCAAAAGTACATTTCATCAAGGCGTCGATGAGCGAAGGCGAGCAAGCCGTTTCCGAGAAGGCGAGAGCCCTGTTCCACGCTGGCGGGTTCGCCAGATGCTTCCGGAAGAACGATTTCACCGCGGTGAAGGTCCACGTCGGCGAACAGAAGAACAACACCCACATCCAGGCTCCATGCCTCAAGGGGCTGGTCGAGGAGCTTGTCGCCCTGAAAACCAAGCCGTTCATCACGGACACCAGCACGCTCTACACGGGCCGTCGGCACAACGCCATCGACCACACGATCCTGGCGACCGAACGTGGTTTCAGCGTCGAAGGGCTGGGTGTGCCGTTCATCGCCCCGGATGGCCTGTTCGGAACCGCCGAAACGGCGGTCGCCATCGAAGGCGAGCTGGATCGCGAGGTGATGATTGCGGCCGACATCGTGCGGTGCCAGTCCATCCTGTCGATCGCCCACATGACCGGCCACTGCGCCGCCTGCGTGGGGGCGACGATCAAGACCCTGGGCATGGGCTGTGCGAGCCGCAAGGGCAAGATGCGCCAGCATGCTTCCCTGAAGCCGCACATCAAGAAGGGCGTCTGCACCCGTTGCGGGGAGTGCCATCGCCATTGCCCCGCCGACGCGATCACCCTCGACGACGTGCAGGCCCACATCGACCAGGATAAGTGCATTGGCTGTGCCGAATGCGTAGCGGTCTGTCGCTTCGACGCCGTGACCTACGACTGGCAGCAGGAAAACGCCATTCTCCAGAAAAGCGTGGCCGAACACGCCCTCGGTGCGATTCGAGGCAAGCAAGGGCGGGCGGCGTTCTATAATTTTGTGATGTCGGTAACTAAAGATTGTGATTGCTTCGCCCAGGCGAATATGCCTACAATCGTGCCGGACATCGGCATCCTGGCCTCGACGGACCCGGTGGCGGTGGACCAGGCCGCCATCGACCTGGTGGAACGCCGGGGCGGGCGAAATATACCGAGCCTGATCGGCAACGCCCAGCTCGACTGGCGATACCAGATCGAGCATGCCGTTCGAATCGGGCTCGGCCGTGCGGACTATGAATTGGTGGAAATGGAATAGGCCCTCGGGCCGCATGAGAGGAAGACTATGTCTCTCGGGCACATCATCAGACAGAAGCGTGAAGAGTTGAACCTGACCCTCGATGAAGTCAGCAACCGCGTCGGATTTTCCAAGCCCTACCTGTCCACGATCGAGACGGGCAAGGTCAAGAACCCGCCGAGCGATGAATTGCTGACCAAGCTCGAACGCGTGCTGAGGTTCGACACGGGCCTGTTGTTGCACATCGCCCACCTCGAACGCATGCCGTCGGACGTTCGTCAGGAGTACGAGGCCCGGGAGGCGGAAAACCAAAAGCTGCGCCAGTTGCTCAAGAAGATGGTCGACAAGAAGCGCGGCGTCAAGGACATCAAGGCGATGCTGGCCAAGAACAATGTCCGTCCCGAGGAGGGCAAGCGGTCGTTGGCGGCCGGGCGGCTCGTCCCCGTGATCAACAAGGTCTCGGCGGGCTATCCCGCCGAGTTCAACGATCTCGATTATCCCGTCGGCATCGCCGACGACTACGTGCGCTGTCCCGACCTGCACGATCCGAATGCGTTCGCCGTCCGCGTGGTGGGCGACTCGATGGAGCCCAAGTTTGTCGAAGGCGACATCGTGATCTTCTCGCCGGCGACCGAGGTCCACAACGGCGACGACTGCTTCGTCCGCTTCACGCTGCCTCACGAGACGACGTTCAAGCGCGTCTTCTTTGAAGCCGACGACCAGATTCGCCTTCAGCCCCGCAACGAGAAGTATTCGCCGACCATCATCGAAGGCAAACGGATCAACGGTCTCTACCGCGCCGTGATCAAATACCAGCGCCTCTGACCTGTCGGGCGTCGTTCGGGATTTCGGCGGAGCCTATTCGATGACCAGCCACGTGACGGCGGACGCACCGATCCGCAGCGGGATCGTGACGTTGTAGTGGCGGTCGAGGGGATAGGGTCGGCACTCGCCTTCCTTCTCGCGGATGTGGGCGGTGTCGGTCAGGCCTGTGTAGTAGAGGGGCAGCTGCAGCTTCCGCTCGACGGGGCGGTCGAGCGGGTTGTAGATCATCGCCAGACCCTTGATCTTCAATTGCGGATTGACGTGGAGGAGGCCGTCGATGTCCCGCCCGTCGGCGCGGCGCAGGTGGATCACATCCGATTCGAGAATGTCGCGGTATCGCTTGTAGAAGTCCACCCATTTCTTGATCACCGCCTTGGTCTCGTCGCAGTCGTACAGCCTCGGGCCACGATAGCAGGCCTGGACGCCGGCGCCGAAGTTGTTGGCCAGGTGGGCTTCGTAGGCGTCGAGATGGTCCCGGAGCGGTTCGATCGTTGCAGCCGGACCGCCCCCGTGATATTCCGTCAGCGGCACGAACATCCAGCCCATGCTGGGCGTCTTCGTCCAGGTCCCGTCGTAGATGTTCTGGCGCCCGTGGAGGATCTGCTGGGCCCTTGGCAGCGACCAGTTCGTCTCGCGATAACCCATGCCGCATTTCGTTGAGCCCGTCAGATAGTAGAAATCGGGGACATTGAGATAGATGCCCCGTCCGCGGCACCACTTGTAGAAGTTACTGATCGTCTTCCACTGGGTCCACTGCGAATCGGCATGGCCTCGGTGTCCCGGATGGCTCGTCGAGGCGCAGGTGTCACCGGGATAGGACCCGTCATGTTCGAGCAGGTCGAAGCCGGCCTTGTCGTAGAACGCATACAGCTTGCGGAAGTACTCCTGTCCCCACGCGCTTCCGATGCACGGAGCGTGGCCGAACTTGGCGCCCCCCGGTTTGCCCGTATTGACGTCGATCACGTCGTCGGTGTCGCTGATCCGCCGGCTCGAAAGCAGCGAATAGCCGCCGATCTCGATGCTTTTGCCGTGAGCGTAATCGGCCAGCTCCTTGAGTTGGGCCAGGTAGGCGGGATCTTCGTTTTCGATGTTGAACCCGCTGCCGAAGGTCATGATGACCATCTCGAAGCCCACCTCGGCGCACTGGTCGATCGCCAGGCGGACCGAATTCGGATCGGCCCGGCGGACGTGCATCATGATCGGGTTCTCGGTGACCCAGGGGGCGATCGTGCGGTACATTCGGCGGACCGCCAGCCCTTTGCGCTCGCGCTCGGTGCTATCGAAGATCAGCTCGTATGTGCGGAACGATTCGAACGTCTGACCCGGTGCGATATCCACATCAGGGCCCAACGGCGGTCGTGATTCCAGCAGACACGGGTTCTCGCGCGGATAGCTCACCTGCGTGAGATATTCAGGGTCGCGCTCCCAATAGGTGGTGTGGTTGGCGACGAGTCCGTTCATGCCGCCAAAGGCGTAGTCGCTCTCGACGTGAATGTTGGGCAGGTTCCACCGGTCGTAGTTCTCGACGTGCGATTCGTACTCGACCATCGCGAGAATCTCGCTGGTGAAAGCGTTCAGGCGGATCGTCCGGTCCGAGCCGTTCTGCACGGTCAACCACTTGCACATCAGCGGGATGCCCTGGTACATCTCATAATGGACCGCGACCGTTACTCCAGTCAGAGGCGATGCAGCGCCATGCTCCGGAGGCGTGTACTTCATGGTCAGTGATGTGCCGGGAGGGGGCCAGGGCAGATCGGCACAATGCCGTACTCGCTTCCAGGGGAAGCGGGCTACCGGCTCGCCCACCTCGTAGCCTGCAAACCGCCACGCGTTCGGATCGGACGTCAGGCTATCTTTCCATTCGTCCAGCAGATAGGCATAGTTGGGCTGGCCCTGGAGTCCGCCGACGTCGAATGAGACACCGTCGATGGTGACGCGGGCCTCGGGCTTGACGCCTCGGAGCATGGATTCGCCCGTCATGAGGTTGTCGATCGCGACGGTGGTGGCGTTGGGCTGGAGGCGAAAGGTCCGGCGGATCAAGCCATTGTCCATCACGATCTCGCGTCCGTCTTCGCTCTTCTCGATGGTGACCGGCGCGCGGACCGGTATCACCAGCCAGTCGGAGTCGAGTGCCCCCGTG
Organism: uncultured Pirellulales bacterium; assembly: GCA_964612985.1. Classification (GTDB taxonomy): domain Bacteria; phylum Planctomycetota; class Phycisphaerae; order Sedimentisphaerales; family Anaerobacaceae; genus Anaerobaca. The sequence goes on along the minus strand of CAZTGH010000009.1, from coordinate 4,055 downwards.
TAGTGTGGCGGCGTGGCCAGCAGCATTGTCATGGCAGTCAGTACCGTCGCAGTCAGCATGTGTATCCTTTCTCAGGCAATCCAGGTGTTGCTCTTCATCGGAGTGAGCCACATGCGTCCCAGGATACTCTCAGACGAGCCGTTAGCCAAGGTCCTGTCCCGCTACCGCCAGGACGAGGGCATAAACCTTGACGGTGCCGGCTTGCTTCAAGGTCCTGGCGCATTCGTTGAGCGTCGCGCCGGTGGTCTTGATATCGTCGACGAGGCAGACGATCTTGCCCGCGCAGCGGTGGTCGGGTCGGACGGCGAACGCCCCTCGGACATTGCGCTGCCTGGCGCTGGGGGTGGCGGCAACGGGTTGGGCCTTGGTTCGCCTGGTTCGAACGAGGTCGGTGCAGATCCATGCGGTCGGGTGCCGCAGCCTTTTGGCGATCCGCTGCGACTGGTTGTAGCCTCGCATCAGGCGGCGCGTCCAGTGGAGCGGGACCGGAACGAGCAGATCGATTTTGTCATGGAATCCGCTGCCCTGGAAGGCGGCGTCGGCCAGCGTTCCGAGCAGGGGCTCCAGTTCCGTGCGGTCGTGCTTGAACATCAGGATCATCTGCCGCAGTGTCTCGGTATAAATCCCGGCCCGCGCGATCCCGTCGAAGTGAATCTCCAGTGCCTGACAGGCCGGACATGCCCCTGCCACCAGCCCATACCGGGTTGCATCCCGCCCGCATCGGGGACAGTACTCGCCCGCCGTACACGTCAGAAGTTGATCCCAGCAGGCCGAGCACAAGCCGCTGTTGTCCGATGACGCCGGCTCTCCGCAGCACATGCACACCGGCGGCCAAAGCACCTGGTTGACTCCCTCCCAGACCAGTCGCATTGCCCGCTTCATTCGATCGCGTCCACGTTGGAATGCCGCCGAGTCCATGCCGACATCATACCGCCCGGATTGCCCCACGGTCAAGCAACACGCGGACTTTTCGAGTGCACTCGGCACACTCCTCGTTTGTCATCTCGAGCGGAGCGCAGCGAAGTGGAGAGATCCGGCCAGGAAGAGGTCAGTTTCCCGTCACGTATCCTGTCCTTCGAGTTACTGACGAATCGCTACGTCCCAGGTGCCGCTGCGAAACGTAGGCGGACAGCCCATTCGATGCCAGATTCCTCCATTCCGCTTCGCTCCAGTCGGAATGACAAACGGGGAAACACGCTCTGGTCGGAATGACGAAGTGAATGCGACGAGCATGTCCCACTTGCAGGTGCCACCGAATTCTGGGCGCGCGGGGGGTGACGTGGTCACTGCAAATCGTAGAGGGTGTTGTCGGGGGAGAGGAAGCCGACGGGGGTCTCGGCGGTGGCGTTGTGGGTATCGAGGGCTTCTTGGGCGGCCGGGTCGGTTTCGGTGTGGACCTGTCTCCAGGATTGGGCGTGGCCATCGCAGAAGGCGACGTTGGTTCGGCCCAGGTGACGGTAGCCCTGGGCGCCGGCGTGGCGGGCGGAGTCGGGCAGCAGGGTGTCGCCCGGGTGGGAGAAGGGGGCTCGCATGTACTTGTTGGCGCCGCCATCGGTGCACTGGCCATCGCCGAACAGGGCGGTTTCGGACGGGCGGCGCGCGTCGCCGGTCCGGGCGGAGTCGGGTGGCGCGAGCAGGTCGTTGAGTCCGATGTAGCTGGTGTTGTAGTTGTAGCCGGTATAGGGATCGGCCAGGGAGTTGTCGGGTCCGCGGAACCCGGGACACTGGTGCACCTTCTCGACGGCGCGGCCCATCCACAGCAGGCCCGCTCGAACGCGATTCGGGTGGTTCGGGGCGGACCAGTCCTTCCAGGTCGTGAAGTCCCACGCGTAGAAGTAGGGCACCGTTCCCTCGCGACGGTTGTAGTAGGCGATCGGATAGTGCCCATCGTAGACGTCGCTGTAGGCCTGCGCCGCGACGGCCATCTGCCTGAGGTTGCTCAGACAGAGCGTGCGGCGGGCCTGTTGCCGGGCACCCTGGAGCGAGGGCAGCAGCAGACCGACCAGCAGCGCTGTCGTCGAGACGACCACCAGCGTCTCGATAAGGCTGAACGCACTATGATGTCGGTTTCCGTCCATCGACCATTCCAGTCAGGCTGGAGGCTGGAGACCGCAGGCCGGAGGAACTGCCTTCGTCTGCGGTCTCCAATCTTCTATGTTCCGTTTCTCAGTAGTTGACTTCTCAAAGCAGGCCTGAGGTCCATTTTGTAGAAGTCCAGTCAATAGGTTCCCCAGGCGATCGCGCCGAGGTTGGCCTGGACGATCTCCAGATCGGCTTCATCGATTCGGCCGTCTCCGTTGACATCGGCTACAGCGGCCGGGTCGTCGTCGCCGGTGATCTCGTGACCGAGATATGCCGTCACGAAATCTGCATCGGCGGCGTCCACGCGAAAATCGCCGTTGACGTCCCCGACCGGCGCTGGGTGCCGGTAGTCACCCGGGCAGGTCACGTCGGAGACCGCGTCGATCTCGGGGGCGCCGCCTCCCGGTGCGTCGTCGATCCGAATGAACCGGAACCATTTCGTTTGCGTGTTGGGATCGACGGGCAGGTCAAGTCGAGCCAGGTCGTAGCCGGTGCCGCCGGCCGAGTCGTCATAGTACTGCGCGACGCGCGCGACGGATCGACCGGCCAGAGCTTTAAACGAGAGATTGGGATCGACCGGCAGCGTCGGGTTTGTCGGCTCAGCCCACCAGCGGTTCCAAGCGCCGAGAGAGGTATCGGCATAACACGGATCGTAGACCCGGCCCAGCGTCGGCGCGAATCCGTCGCAGAACGGGCCATCCTGGGCGTCGGCGGGCAGTCTGATGAAGTTCGGATCGCCCGCCATGAAATTCGGATCGGTGGTGAAGCTGTACCATACTACCCCGTCCTGGCTGACCGAGACGATGCCCGGTTCGCTGCTGTCGGCGCCGCCCACGAAGATGGCGGAAGGATCGCTGTTGTCCCAGGTCTGTCCCGAGGCCACCGCCTGGGGGGCGTTGCCGAAGACGATGAAATCGACGCCGTACGGATTGTGTTCGTCGTCGGAAACGCGATGGTTGAAGGCCAAGGTGATCGAGCCTCCCTCGCCCAGGAAGACGGCCTCGAACTGGCGGAAGGGCGGGTAGACCGGGACGACGGGTGTGGGCGAATCCAACGGGATGGACCAGTCGTCACCCGTGGTGTCCACGGTGGGCCTTCCCAGAGCGGTGGTCGGGTCATCGAAAGGCAGTCCGTTGAGCCAATCGTCCATCATGCCGACGGGCAGATAGTCGACCACCTCGGTGGCAAAATCGTTGGCGTCGTAGACATATTGTCTGTAGCCAGCGAGGAAGGGCAGTTCCCAGGTCGGCCTTGGCGCGTCTGCATGTCCGTAGATCCAGCCGTCGGCGTCACCATGGCGGACGACGCGGTCGGCGGCTCCCGTCCAGGGCGAGATCCACCCTTCCCGGCTGCCGGCCGGATCGTTCCAGTAATGCCACCACAGATCGCCACCAGCGTAGCCGACGGCACTGTGGTCCTGATAGCTGATGCCGTCGACGGCGACGCCCCAGCCGTAATCAGCGCGTACGGTGGTCAGTTCCGTCTCGGCCTCGACGAGGTCCAGCAGTTCCAGACCGGTAATCGTGTCGGTTTCCGTCTGTCCGAATCGGACCAGGTATTCGACCCTGAAACCGTCGGCCCACTCGACGTAGAGGCGGGCTTCGTTTACTCCGCCGCCCACTTCGACCGGTGCGGCGGTGGAACGTATTGCGACGGCCATCAGGATGGCCCATGCGAACCATTGCACGTGTTTCATCGATCTTCTTCCTCAGGAAGGGCATCCCCCTTCTTATCGGGATCGCCCGCAGATTCTGCTTGTTGTTTCATTCTTTTCGGTACGACGATCCCGATGTCGATCGGGACGCATCCTGCGATCAGGGCGTTTCGATCACTTGGTCCATCCCGACCTCCTTTCGCATTCGCGGGCCCTTGTCGCGAGGGCCCGGCCCGCAGGCGCACAAAAAAACCGTCGTTCCCGCAAGGAGAACGACGGTTCGATGACTGCGTGGGGATCCGGATCGACAGAACGGACC